>FO203512.1:3462158-3776899 GCA_000967895.1 Oleispira antarctica RB-8 | reverse complement strand
CCCAACCATGGTCATGCCGCCTCGCATCCACTGTCCTGATCCACCTAGCTCTGGGCAATTAAATTGTGCCATGCTTCCTCGACCGTTATTAACGGCCGTTAGCATGCAGATAATTGCATCTTGGCTTAGGTTATAGCGCTGTGCCAAGTCGTTAACAATATTTTGACCAGCAGGTGACAGTAGTTGCATGAGAAGCTTCCTTTTACATTAATAACAACAAAATATGCAAGATAATGGTACGGTATGAACTGATTCACTCAAATAGCTTTAGTCACAATACTCCGATCCTGAAGGGAATGCGCTAAATGGATGCTAAGGCTTAAAACGATTATTAATATTTGAGTCATATCACTGCTGGACAAAGGGTCTTTCCTTACTTAGGATTAAATTCGACCAACCAAAACAATAATACAACGCCGATCGGGGAATCTTAGATGAGATATTCCCTGCTCTCCCATTTTTTACTTGAAAATAAGGCAATGTACTATGCTAAAACGCATCGTTTATAGCGTATGTGGCGCTGCTATTGTTGGACTAGGCTTATTCAGTTTATTCGCTTGGAATCCTTCAATTGATCCCGTCATAGCTCCCATTGATACTGAATACTCCCCACAAATTATTGAACATGGAAAAACGCTAGCAGCCGCAGGTTACTGCAGCACTTGTCATACACCTCCTGGTGGTGCGCCGTATGCTGGTAATTACGAAATGCATACCGAATTTGGCACTCTATATTCCAGTAACATTACTCCCGATGTTAAAACGGGTATTGGTAGCTGGTCAGAAGCCGCTTTTAACCGGGCAATGCGTACCGGCATCAGTCGTGATGGCAGCCATTTATTACCGGCCTTTCCTTATGAGCATTTTAATAAAATGACAGACGATGATATTACGGCTATTTATGCCTATATCATGACGTCGGTGCCTGCGGTTGAGCAGATCAAAAAAGAAAATGGCATTCCATTCCCTCTTAATATCCGCAGTCTTCAAGCGGGTTGGAAGTTATTATTTGCTGATACGCAGACGTTTGAAGTGAATACTAATAAAACGGAAGAGTGGAATCGTGGAGCCTATCTTGCGGAAGGTATTGCCCATTGTGGTGCATGTCATACCCCGCGTAATGCATTGGGTGGCGAAAAATACGCGCAAATGTATCAGGGTGCCGCGATTGATGGTTGGATTGCTCCGTCATTAACCTCTACCAGTACTTCTCCTATTCCTTGGCGTAAGCAACACTTTTATGAATACTTAACCACGGGTAACTCGCCTTTGCATGGCAGTGCTGCAGGCCCAATGGCTCCGGTGATGCATAAAGGGTTATCGGCTCTGAAAGACAGTGATGTGCACGCTATTAGCGCTTATTTCGGTGATTTTGCAGGTACTAACGCAACCGATGAACCAGAATCTAATAACATTCTGAAAGCGGCATTAGCGGCGCAGCATGAGCAGCCGGATCAGCGAATTAATGAAGGCGCTCGTTTATATGCAACCGCATGCCAAGCGTGTCATTACAGCAAAGATCAGTTAGTGAAAGGTCGCCCATTGATTGCTATTGGTTCAGCGACGCATCTTGATGCCCCCACTAATTTGATTAACGTCATTCTGGATGGTTTGCGCAGCGATCAAGGCATTAGTGGTGTTGTTATGCCAGGATTCCGCGATGCTTTGAGCGATAAAGATATCAGTGCCATTGCCGCTTTTTTACGTCAAACGGCGAATCAGAGCCCTTGGCCTAAATTGCAACAACAAGTTGGCGAAATTCGTAATCAGCCTCGATTCGAGCACTAATTCACTGGAGAAGTAGTCATGGCAAAATTTATTTTAAATGGTCAGCCGGTAACTGCTGATGTAGAGAGCGATACGCCTCTGCTATGGGTTATTCGTGATGACCTTGATATGACAGGCACTAAATTTGGTTGCGGTATTGGAACCTGTGGTGCGTGTACTGTTCATGTGGGCGGACGAGCAACGCGCTCATGCATCACGCCGGTATCGTCGGTTGAAGGTGCGGAAATCACAACGATTGAAGGGCTTTCTGATAATGGCGATCATCCGTTACAAGTATCTTGGCAGAAACTGCAGGTTCCACAATGTGGTTACTGTCAGTCGGGCCAAATTATGCAAGCCGCTGCGCTATTAAAGGACATTCCTAATCCGTCAGATAAAGATATTGACGCGGTGATGGGCGGAAACTTATGTCGCTGCATGACCTATGTTCGTATTCGCAGTGCCATTCATGAAGCTGCAAACGCAACCCTGGAGAGTAATGATGAGCAGACTGCCTAAACGTGAATCGGCGGGTATTACCCGTCGCGGTTTTTTAATTTCTATGACAGCAGTCGGTGTCAGCTTTGGCTTTCCACGTCATCTAATGGCCGCCATGGATCCTGCGAGTGCAGATGGCAAGGTACTTCCTAGTGAGGGCGATCTTTATGAGCCTTCATTATGGTACTCCATCGACGAAGCCGGAAAAATTAAAGTCAACATTATGCGCTCAGAAATGGGTCAGCATGTGGGAACAGCCATTGCGCGTATTCTAGCGGATGAGTTAGAAGCTTCATGGGAGGATGTTGAAATTATCCATGTTGATTCCGATCCTCGTTGGGGTTACATGGTCACTGGCGGGAGTTGGTCTATTTCGCAAAGTTGGCCAGTGTATCGCCAAGCGGGTGCTGCGGGTCGTACGGCATTAATTGAAGCGGCTGCTAAAAAGTGGGGCATTGCGCCAAAAGATTGTAAGGCCAGTAACGGCAAAATAATTTCACGTAAAGGCGAGTTATCTTTCGGTGAACTTGTAAAGTCAGGGTTAACACGTCAATTTACCGAAGAAGAATTGAAGGCTCTGCCACTTAAACCCAATGCCGATCTTAAGTTGGTCGGCAAGCAAGTCATGTCTCTGGATATCGCGAATAAAACCGACGGTAAAACGATTTACGGTATCGATGCGAAAGTTGAGGGCATGGTATACGCGACCCCCATTTTGCCACCGACCCGTTATGGTTCTAAAGTCGTTAAGTTTGATGACTCAGCGGCAAAATCGGTAAAAGGCTATCAGCAAACTATTGTGCTAGAGGATGCCAGTGGCAGTGTGCCCGGTTGGTTAATGGTGATCGCCAGCAACTTTACGGCGGCACAAAAAGCTTCAAAGCTAGTTAAGGTCACTTGGGATGCCGGTAAAACCGCCAATGTGTCTGAAGCCGATATTATTGCCCATGGTAAGCAGTTACTGGGCGATAAGAGCAAAGGCAGTATTTTAGATACGGGTAATGTTAAGACTGAACCTGCTTTTGCCAGCGCTAGTAGTACGATCGCTGAAGAATACATTACGAGTACGGTATTGCATGCGCAAATGGAACCGCTTAATGCCTTGGTCTTTAAAAATTCAGACGGTATATGGGAAGTGCATTCAGGTTGTCAGTGGCAGTCACTGACTCTACCTGTGCTGGCGACGGCATTAGGTGAAGATGTTGCGAATATTGTTATTCGTAGCTACATGTTAGGCGGCGGTTTTGGCCGTAGATTGAACGGTGATTACACTATTCCTGCGGCGTTAACCTCAAAAGCACTCGGTGGTAAACCGGTGAAAATGGTATTGATGCGCCCGCAAGACATGTTATTTGATAGCGCTCGTTCGGCATCGGTTCAACAATTAAAGATGGCCTTTGATGATAACAAAACGGCTACGGCGATGGAGCATCACGCTACCGCAGGTTGGCCAACGCAAGTATTAGCGCCCGGCTTTATGCCTAAGGGTGTGAATGATGAACCGTTTGATCCATTTTCAATTGCGGGTGCCGATCATTGGTACAGTGTTGGTGCCCAAAAAGTACGGGCAGTATCAAACGATCTTGCCATTGCGACTTTCAGACCCGGTTGGCTGCGTTCAGTAGGACCAGGTTGGACGAGCTGGGCAGTGGAAAGTTTTATGGATGAAGCGGCGCATCATGCAGGGAAAGATCCTCTGCAGTTCCGTTTAGATATGCTGATCGCTGAAGGCCGCAATGCGGGTACGACTCCGGTTGCAGAAGGCGGCGCTGCGCGTCAGGCTGCGGTATTGAAAAAAGCCGCTGAGATGATTGGTTGGGGTACACCGCAAGCCAAAGATACAGGGCTTGGTATTGCGTCTACGTTTGGACAAGAACGTGATATGCCAACGTGGGTATCGTGTGCAGTGCAAGTGCATGTCGACAAGACCAACGGTCTGGTGAATGTGCAGAAGCTGGTTATTGCGATTGACGCCGGTATTATTGTTGATCCGAATGGTGCAGAAGCACAATGTCAGGGTGCTGCATTATGGGGGCTATCGATGGCGTTGTATGAAGGTACTGAACTGGTTAATGGTCAGTATAAGGATTCAAATTTCGATACTTATACGCCGCTGCGTTTGGGCCAAACTCCAGATGTTCAAATTGAGTTTATCCCAAGTAAGCTTCCGCCATCAGGATTAGGTGAGCCCGCAGTCACGCCAGTAGCGCCTGCAATTGCGAATGCAATTTACCAAGCCGTCGGTGTGCGGTTACGTAAAATCCCAATGAAACCGAGTGAGTTGAAAAGTGCGCTAGCGAAAGTGTAATTGATACAAAGCTTGAAAGGTATTTGAAGCCCGATATGTGAGTATCGGGCTTTTTTATGCCTTTTTTTTGTTACAGGTTAGATAAAAAGGATCATAATATTATGAATCAAGTTATTGCTCTTCTTAAAAATCATCGTTCTATTCGAAAATTTACACAAGACCCTATCAGCAATGAAAAACTGTTTGCCATTATTGAGGCGGCGGGTTCAGCTTCAACCTCAAATTTTATTCAAGCGTACAGTGTTATTCGCGTTACCAATCAGGAAAACCGAAAGCAGCTTGCTGAGCTTGCGGGTTCTCAAGCATGGGTTGAAAAAAGTCCGCTATTTTTGGTGTTCTGTGCCGACCTAAAAAGAGCAGAAAATGCCTGTCTTTTTGAAAATAAAAAGATGGCATCTGGCTATACGGAACAGTTGATTGTCGCGACTGTTGATGTCGCTCTTGCGGCTGAGAATGCAATGATTGCAGCAGAGTCATTAGGGCTTGGAGGTGTTTTTATTGGCGGCATACGAAATAATCCTGAAAAAGTCTGTGAGCTTTTAAAAATTCCTAAGCATGTCTACCCTGTTTTTGGTATGTGTCTTGGGTACCCAGATGGAGAACCAGAACAAAAACCCAGACTCCCTGTTAGTGTGATTTTGAATGAGGACTATTACCAAGAAAATCCAGAGGACCTAAAAGAATACAATGAAACTTGTGAAGATTATTATAAAAATCGTTCAAGTGGTTCAAGAGTAGATTCATGGACAAATCAAATATCAAATATGGTGAGTGTACCGTTACGGCCTCATATGAAAGAGTTTATAAATAAAAAAGGCTTTGGTATTAAATAGATTTTGGAATTAAATAAGTCCAAGTAAGTAAGTATGGATTATTCAGACCAATACCAACTGGTCACGTTGTAGCGATATTGATCTGCCTTTTCAGCGTTTAATTTTTTTACCCAATGTTCAGAGCCCTTCGAGGAAGGGTCGAACAAAACACAGCGATTATATAAAGGCGCAATGCTGATGGGGTCATTATGCTTACCTATAAATACGAGTTCTCCGCCTGCATTTTCATTCCACTCTTTATTTAAATACAGCAGCATACATACCTCTCTTCCTGGGGAGTCATCTGCATGTTGTTCAACAAAGTCGGCGGCGCTTAAACGAAAATAATTCGTATTAATTTCAGGGTCTGCCACATTCATATCGGTGATTGTTACATTGAATATGCGTGATAATATCGACATGAATTTATCTCCGCGCAAAAACGACTGGAAGTCATCAGCAGCTCTTGAATGGACATCGGTGGAAATATCAGTATCAAAACCGTCATGAATAGAGCAGCGTGCTTTGGGTCGCCAAACATCTCGCTGTACAAAGCGTTGATCGTCGCTGGTTTTTCCCCACTGTGTATTATCAACGTATAACGCAGAGTAGGTATGCCTTTGGGTTTGCCAATTATGGGGTTGCCGCAAAGATCTCATAGCGTCATCGAGCTTGGTTTCATTAAATAAATTATCAATGACGATATGGTTGGGGCAAGAATTCAATAAAGACTTTTGATAGGTTCCTATTGCAAAATCGGTTACTTGCTCATCATTCAACCACATTGAAATTACCCATTTTCATCTTCAGAAATTACTTAAAAGTCTGATAATACAGGGTTGAGTTATAATTCCTATGTTTTCTGATTCAGTCTTAAATAGATAATGCGGAGTTGGTGTCTTAAATGTAGATACTCGAATATAGATGTTTAGGGTTGTTAAATATTTTGCGATACTATTACTCAATATGAAGCGAGTAACAAATAACTTAACGGGTGCATCTAATGACAAAGAAAGTAGTGAAGTTTGAGTATGAGAAAGAAACTAAAAACAGTGTGCGCTACAAGGAAGTCCCTGATGAAGGTACGGCACCTATCGTAGGTTCTTTATATGTGCAGAAGTGGTTTGCTGGTGATAGTAAAACGATTGAAGTAACGATTGATAAAAAAGATTAGTCCGTGACTGATAATATTCATTAATAACCGAGTTCTCAAATTATGGCGGTACGCAAGGTTTTAATCCTAGGAGGATACGGGAATTTTGGTAAGCGAATTGCTGAAAGTTTATCTGCAATCAAAGGGATTACGATTGTTATCGCTGGGCGTAGCATTAAGAAAGCAGAGGCTTTGTGTGAAGCGTTATCTGAAAAGGGGGCTTTGGCCGAATTAAGCGCAATAGCAATAGATATACATTCCACACAATTTTTATATCAGCTTAAAACGCTAGCCCCCGATCTTGTTATTCATACAGGCGGTCCTTTTCAAGGGCAGGATTATTGCGTAGCTAAGGCATGTATCGATATTAGAAGTCATTATATTGATCTCGCGGATGATCGCCGATTTGTGTGTGATATTACGAATTTAAATGATCAGGCTAAAGACAAAAATGTTCTGATTGTATCGGGCGCGAGTTCAGTGCCTGGGCTTTCTTCAACGGTGATCGATCAGTTTGTTAATCAATTTTCGAGCTTAGAAGAAATAGATTTTGCGATTGCGCCTGGTAATCAAGCGGAGCGTGGCGAGGCAACGGTGCGCGGTATTCTTTCTTACACAGGACATCCCTTTAAAGTGTTAAATGACGGTCAGTGGGTAAACCGCTATGGCTGGATGTCTGCGCGCAGATTAAATTTTGGAAAAGTTATTGGTAGGCGTTGGTTAGCTAATATTGATATTCCTGATTTGGAGTTACTGCCAAAACGCTATAAAGGGGTTAAAACAGTCAGTTTCCAAGCGGGCTTAGAGTTACCTTTGTTACATCTAGGAATGGTGTTCATGGCCTTACTTGCAAAAATCGGTTTGATTAAAGACTGGTCTATTTTTACACGGCTTATCTTTAACGCTAGTGAAATATTCAAACGCTTAGGTACTGATACGGGCGGCATGCAGATTAATCTAAAAGGCTTTGATGAGAATAACAAACCGAAAGCTGTTAAATGGATATTGGTTGCTGAGAAGGGTATTGGGCCGTATATACCGACGCTATCAGCGATTATATTAGCGAAGAAATTAATAGCAGGCAGTATTGATGCCCGAGGCGCTTCTCCTTGTTTAGGAATGTACACGTTACAAGAGTTTGATGAAGAAGCTCTGCCGTTGGGTATTTATCATTATACCGAGGTAGAGCATGGATAATTATCTGCTATTAAAAATGATTCATATATTAAGTGCTGTGGTACTTATGGGGACTGGCGCAGGCATCGCTTTTTTCATGTTTATGGCGAGTCGTACTGCAAACGTAGCAGCGATAGCGATAACCGCTCGACATGTTGTATTAGCGGATTGGTTATTTACCGCGCCCGCGGTTGTTATACAGCTAGTCAGTGGGGTGCTATTAATGTTGAAGTTAGGGTATTCGTTTACCTCAACTTGGTTTTTATGGGTGATTGCTTTGTTTATTTTTATCGGCGCTTGCTGGATACCCGTTGTGTTTATTCAGTATCGACTAAAATATCTGGCTAACATTGCGTTAAGCACAGGGGTGCTTGATCCTAACTTCATATCATTAATGCGACTTTGGACGGTATTAGGTATTCCTGCGTTTATTTCAATTTTGATTATTTTTTGGTTAATGGTTTTTAAACCATTAGCGGTAGTGTAAGGCATGTTGCTGTGAATCATTCTGTGCTTAGTAATAATATGATATTGGCCGCAAGATTCAGCCTTGCTTTTTTATGGTTGTTTACTGCGATTACGTCAGCATTTTTTGCCCGAGAAGAAGGGTTTGATATATTGGCTGGTGGTGGTATTACTGGATACTTGGCCGATTTTTTCCTTTATTCGGGAAGTCTATTAGATGCAACTATCGCTCTTTGGTTGTTGTTAGGAAAGCGATTAGCTCTCTGCTATTTAATCCAATTCTGGGTCGTTATTGTCTATTCACTATTGCTGACGGTGATCGATGTGAATTTTTGGTTGCATCCCTTTGGGCCATTAACAAAGAACATCCCATTACTGGCATTAATATATATTTTATTTAGCCGTGAAAAATAATAAAATCTGAACATTGTAGGAGATATCGTTATATCTCTAAGAATCATTGACGATAATAAGGATATTACATGAGATTACGGATTTTAATCATCTCGTTCATTGTGCTTTTCACTTCTGGTTTTGGTTTTTTATCAAGTCAGTCAAGTCTAGAGACCGATTTGGAAGATCAGCAAGATGCTCTTGATAGCGTATTTGTTGCTTACTGGAAGGCTGGAAAAATTTCACTGCGTTCATTACCTCTGACGGAAGAGACAGAGGTCATCAATTTTGATGCGATTAATAATCGTCAAGCTGAAGCGCTTGGTTTGGGTCCGCATTTAAGAAAAGTTTTCGATACTCGGTTATTGTTCGATCGTGAATCTGCTGATCCTTATACATTTTCTGTTACTCATATATTCGAATTTTCAAAAGAAATCTATCATATGAAAGACAAAACAGAGCATATGGATGAAGATGATTACCCGACGTTTATGGAAGTGATTTCTCATGGAAAACGTATTACTTCTGGTGAAGAACTACAACTCCCAAATCCTTGGAACAACTCTTTAGATCACTGGGCTTTCGCTTTGGTTATGGAGGCGAGAACACTTTTTAACTCTTGGAAAACGTATGAGTTAGAGAGAGTTAATGTTGATGACATTAAAACGTCTGATTTCAGATCCATGGCCTATTTACATAAAGGTGTTGATGGTTTTAGAAATGAATGGTTTTACCTTGCCGATCAATCATTCACCAACAGCATTGCCGAGCTGAACAAAGATAAGTTTAGTTTGGCTTCGTCAGTCGAGGATCTAGCGAATAGACACCTTATTGATGGCTTTACTGTAGAGCAACAAGTTAAATTATTATTACGGGCGACATCTTATTTAATGAGAGGTTGGTCTAGGCAGCAATCTGAGAGTGATGATTTGATGGTGAAGGCACCAGAAGATGTTGAATTGGCCCTTAAGGATTTTAATCAACTCGGTATTGATAATGAACTAGTTTGGTTAGCTGAAAGTTACCTTTACATCAAAAAAGAAGATATCGAGCGTGCCAACGTCTCTTTGGATAAGCTGCTAAGTAGTGAACTGATCTCTGATAAAGAAAAAGAGTTAATTGCGGAAACGAAAGAGCACTTAAAAAATAGAGAGTCAGGTAAAGCACTTAATTTCCTAACCGATAAAGTATTTATGTCTAGATTAGGCGCTTCTTATGCGTATTCCTATGCCGATGAAGTCGAGTGGGTTGTCTTTTTAAAGAAATCAGAAGAAGGGCGAGAAATCTTAGCTAAATTCGAAAATTTTGAATCTTCCATTAATAAAGCGAAAGAATTTTTATCTCTGGAAGAGATTAAAAATAAGAGTAAATCATTTATTGGGGACTTGATGTAATATTAGTTTTTGAATGACAAATAATGTATCTCTTACTAGAAGTATCGATATTAATACGGTACTTCTATTTTTATCTATTTTCCCTCCCCAAAAAATTACCTAGCTAAATAATCTAGTTTATCCAGCACTTAAGTATCATTTCTATGATTATCATTATAATTTAGAATGGCGCAGTTATGTGTGCCATTCTAAATTAGTAGGGAGCGAAGATGATTGTTATATATGGAATTAAAGAGAACCTTAATCCGATTAAAGCAGATATGTCGAATGTTATTCATAGCTGCTTAGTAACCGTATTAGGATTACCAGA
Organism: Oleispira antarctica RB-8; assembly: GCA_000967895.1. Classification (GTDB taxonomy): domain Bacteria; phylum Pseudomonadota; class Gammaproteobacteria; order Pseudomonadales; family Oceanobacteraceae; genus Oleispira; species Oleispira antarctica. The sequence goes on along the minus strand of FO203512.1, from coordinate 3,766,623 downwards.
AGATAAACGTGCTCATCGTTTTATACCAATGGATAAAGAAGATTTTTATTACCCTAGTGGTCGTAGTGATGCCTATACCGTTATTGAAATTAATATGATGGAAGGGCGTAAAAAAGAAACCATTAAAGCATTGATCAAAGAGTTATTTCAGCAAATTGAACGTAAATTGAATATTGCTCCAGTCGATATTGAAATTATTGTAAAAGAACAACCTGCTCATTGCTGGGGATTTCGAGGTATGACGGGCTGTGAAGCGAGAGATCTAACCTATACCATCAGTGTTTAATAAGTATATTAAAGGACTAATATATGCAGTTTCCAGAATTTAACACGCCTCGTTTGAAGCTTGTAAGACTGACAGAAGATGATTCAAAAGATATTTTTACGCTTTTTTCAAATGACAAGGTTATCGAGTATTATGATTTGGGTGCGCTTACGCAAACATCCCAAGCACTCTCTTTGATTAATTTTTTCAATTCACGTTATACCGATAATACCGGTGTGCGCTGGGGAATTCGTCTTAAAGAATCGAATCGTTTAATGGGTACTTGTGGTTTCAATACTTGGAGCCCAAAGATGAAAAGTGCGGATATAGGTTATGACCTACATCCTGATTTTTGGGGCTATGGTTTTGCTTCTGAAGCTATTACGGAGATTTTAAATGCTGCTTTCACTGGTTTATTGCCGTGTGGTAAATTGAATAGAATACAAGCCGATACGATTCCTGGAAATGACGCCTCTGAAGCACTTTTGCTTAAATTGGGTTTTAAGGAAGAAGGTTTAAGGCGTGAAAGTGGCTATTGGAAAGGCATGTTTCATGATCTTAAATGCTTTGGTCTACTTGAATATGAATACGTGAAGAGTACTTTAGTGGTTGAAAAATGCTAATTTTATTATTTAGGAATCAGTAGTGTGAAAAATTATTTAGCATCAACAGAACATATTGATTGGCAGCAGCCTGCTGTACTTGAAAAAGCATTGAGCTTATCAGCAGATCTTAATTCAGACGAAGCGATTGCAAAAGCCTGCTTTGAATTTGTACGTGATGAGATTAAACACAGTTGGGATTACCAGATTAATCCTGTGACGTGTAAAGCATCTGATGTTCTAGAGCATGGGAGTGGCTATTGTTATGCCAAAAGTCATTTATTAGCGGCGTTATTACGTGCAAATAAAATTCCAGCGGGACTGTGTTATCAACGCTTAACCATTAGTGGTGATCGCCAACCGTTCTGCTTGCATGGCCTTAATGCTGTTTATCTCAAAGATCATGGTTGGTATCGTATTGATGCGAGAGGAAATAAAGAAGGAACGAATGCTGACTTTTGTCCTCCTAAAGAACAGCTAGCTTTTCCTATTATTAGTGAGGGCGAAGCTGATTTTCCTGAAATCTGGTCTGAACCCTTGGCAGTTGTCGTGAACGCACTAACTCAGTATTCGGATTTTTTAGAGGTGGCGAACAATCTTCCAGATATGGCATTATGGAAGAAATAATTAAAAATATAAGAATGACTTAGTTCTATAAAAATATAAAAAGGACGATTAATTAACGATGAAAATAGTATTTCTTTTACTCTTAACCACCTTGCTAATGTCAGGTTGTACCTCGGGAGGCTCAACGCGATCTGAGAGTATTTCTGTTGGTAGTCAATATTACCCAACAACAAATTATGTCGAACTGTTCTTTGGTGCATATAATGGCAATAAGCAATATGAACAGATTTCATTTATTGAAGTTTTAGGCGGAAGACGTTCTAAAACGGATGAGTTACTTAAAGAGCTGCGACGTAAAGCCAAGTCCGTAGGGGCTGATGCCGTTATTGATATACGCAAAGGACGTAGGATGCGTAAAGAGAATGATAGTGCATTATTAGTTTTGAGTATTGCTGCGGGTGAGGATAGTTCCCATACCTCACAAGAATATCGATCCGATACTTTACAAGGCATTGCAATTAAATACCTTGATTAGTCGAATATAAAAAAGTGTCATCTATATAATAGTCATTGGGACTATTATATAGGTGTGTGATTATACTAATAAGCTAACGTAAAGCGTTGCTGAGGATAATCGTTTTACTCAGTCTCATCAATCAGTGCGATGACGATATTTTGGCCTTTACTTAGCGCAATAACATCTTCTATGTAGCTGGCATCTCCTTGGTACTATTTTACTTCCTGCGCGACCAGCGGTACTAAATACAGTAATTCTCATAACATGAATCCTTTGTCACAATCTCTAGATTGTTAATTTGTCAGGACTAAAGTTTATGTGTCGAATTTGCTTAATGAATTAACCCAAGTTTATTCTATAAAAATTATTTATCCGGAGAACTAAACCTAGGTTTATTACAGTGAGTCTGTGTTCCTTTATAGTGAGCAGCATCGATTATTAATGGAATATAAAATGACGAACAGCCTAACGCTTCAGACTATGGTTAATGCCTATCTAACCGACTTAGAGTTAATACCCTCAATAGATATTGAGTTTCTTAACGAATTGCAGAGCAAACATATTGCGCGTTACAGTTTTAATAGTTTAGCGGTTGTTCTGGGTCAAGATATCTCTTTAGATATTAATGTGATTTTTAATAAAATTGTAGAGAGACAACGAGGTGGTTATTGCTTTGAACATAACAAATTAGTGCTTAATGTTCTGTCAGAACTCGGCTTTGAGGTTAGGCTTTTAATGGCCAAAGTGATTTATAATCGTGATGTTGATGTTGCAAGAACACATCGAATAACCTTACTTAACTTCGAGGGTGATGATTATATTGTGGATGCAGGTTTTGGACATTTTGGTGCTCGCCTACCGGTAAAATTAGAGCTTGGATTAGAGCAAGATCAAGGCGATGCCATCTATCGAATTATTCAAAATTCAAAAAATGATTATTGTTATCAAGTATTCAAAGAAGATACATTTTTTACCCTGTATACCTTTAATTTACATCATTATAGTGAAGCTGAATGTTTACCTGCGCATTTTTATTCACATAAGAGCCCTGATGCCGCATTTGTGAACAATATGGTGGTTTGCCGTAAATTTTATGACGACATACTATCATTAAGAAATGGCGAGTTATTTAGTATTAGTGATGGTGCTACTGTTACCACGGCTATCGCGAGTGCCCAGCATTTACATACAATACTTGTTGATGATTTTGAATTGGATTTAGATTTGGCTATTTCAGAATTCTTATTCTCAAAATTTGTTTCGAAGGACTTAATTTAAGGTATATTAAAATGAAGTCCTTTTTTCCTAGTCATAGACCTTCAAATAGTCTTCTTGCCAATAATGCTCTGTTACTACTTTGGGTGAGTCTAATGGCTTCTTCTTTTGTAGTATCTGCTGAATTGATTCCTTATGCTAATTCGATTGCCAGTACGGGGTTACGGTTTGTATTAGCCAGTATCATGATGCTGCCTTTAGTGGTTGCTCGTTATAAATCGTCTAACACTGAATTTAAAGGTAATCAGACAGTTTATTTTCAATACAGTTTAATTAGCTTATTTTTAGTTCTCTTTTTTGTTGGCTTATTCGAAGCATTGAAAACGACGACCGCCATGAGAACGTCAGTGATTTATACGTTAGTGCCATTGTTGAGTGTTTTTCTTACGTATTTTGGATTGAGGTTAAAGACATCAAAAACTAAATTACTAGGTTTCTTATTGGGCACCATCGGGGCAGTCTGGGTATTACTCGCGTTTAATAACAATGATGCTGACTTATTGACTTGGTCTATGGGTGATGGAATATTTTTATTGGCCAGTCTAAGTTTGTCAGTGCATGTGGTCTTGGTTAAAAAATGGGGCGCGGGTGTACCGCCACTACAAGGATCTTTTTATATCATGAGCTTAGGCAGTTTAATGTTATTACCGTTAATGTTGCTATTAGGAGAGCTGGATGAAGTTGCTTGGGATAATGCTAAATTTTGGCAGATTCTTATTTATTTAACGGTATTCACGACTATGGCGACTTTCTTTTTACAGCAGTACTTAGTACAAAAAGTTGGGCCTAATCATTTATTAGCCTTTACCTACTTAATCCCCATACTCGTTGTGATTCCACAGGGATTAGTCGTCGGACCACCGTTAATTAATAGCCTATCTGGTATATTAATCACACTTCTGGCATTGTATCTAATCTCTAAAGAGCAAAAAGTAATGCCGTGAATATACAAGACCAGCTACAAGATTTTATTGCTTATTTTAGCGGTGATAATACCCGTATCGATGCGGATGACTTCCGCAAACAGGGTCTCAATGGAGAGCTGAAACACTATAAGTCCGGACAGTTCATCATTAATCAAGGTCAGCTTGCACCCAAAATTTATTTTTTAATGAAAGGCTCTGCACGTTACTTAAGCTTATCGGAAGATGGTAAAGAATTCACTCAGTCATTCGCTAGTGCTCCAGGCATTGCCGGCTCGACTCGAGCAATGACTAAAAAGACTAAAGCGCTGTTTAGTATTGAGGTATTAGATGATGTGTTATGTCTTGAGTTTGATTGGTCGTATTTTTTTGCAACAATGAAAGATAAACCAGGATTTATGATGGCTTACAATTCGTTATTAGAGAACTTGTTTATTAAAAAAGAAGAGCGAGAATATGCCTTTGTTCAGCAAACCGCTGAGCAGCGATATTTAAATTTCTTAGCCGAAAACCGTCAGTTAAGTGATAAATTACCGCTTAAAATGATAGCTTCACATATTGGTATTACACCGATAGCTCTTAGCCGTATTCGAAAAAAACTAAAGTGAATCTTTAGGATGATTCACAGTTATTTGCAGTATTTTTTATTTTATTTAGCATGCCATCAGGTGAAAAAATGACAGGTTACTTTTTACAAGCTTTTATCTATTTAGCGGCCGCGGTCATTATGGTGCCTTTAGCAAAACGCTTAGGATTAGGTTCAGTATTGGGGTACCTCATGGCGGGCGTCTTGATTGGGCCTGTGTTTGGCTTGGTTGGCAGCGAGACATCCACGATTCAACATTTTGCCGAGTTTGGTGTGGTGATGATGTTATTTTTAGTCGGCATGGAGCTTGAACCCAAGGCGCTTTGGGCTATGCGTCACCGATTAATGGGGTTAGGTGGCTTACAAGTCGGACTGACTACCGCGGTAATTACAGGACTTGCGGTAGCATTTTCTCTACCATTTGGGGTGTCATTAACCATCGGTTTTATTTTCGCGTTGTCTTCTACTGCTATTGTCTTGCAAACGTTTAATGAAAAATCTTTGACCAAAACGGACGGTGCTCGTAATGCTTTTAGTGTCTTGCTGTTTCAGGACATTGCGGTCATTCCTATGTTGGCTTTTATCCCTCTGTTGGCAATTCCTGAGTTGGTTGAGCAAAGCCAAGTATTAGCGGGTTCTACGGGTCAGCATGACAATTATTCTTTGGTAGCTCATTTACCCCGCTGGGCTTATGGCCTTGCGGTTATTGCGGCAATTGCGTTTGTTGTCGTCGGTGGACACTTTTTATCTCGCCCTTTATTTCGCTATATTGCGGCGTCTGGTTTACGCGAGATGTTTACTACTACGGCGCTGTTATTGGTGATTGGCATTGCAGCATTAATGAGTTTGGTTGGCTTAAGTCCAGCACTGGGGACATTTTTGGCCGGTGTGGTATTGGCAAACAGCGAATTTCGTCATGAGTTAGAAAGTAATATCGAGCCCTTTAAAGGACTGTTATTAGGTCTGTTTTTTATCACGGTGGGGGCGGGAATTAATTTTGCAATTTTATCTGATAACGCTCTGATCATTGCCGCAATTACTTTGGGTCTGATGTCGATAAAAGCTTTGGTGCTTTACGGTTTGGCCAGAGTATTTAATATTTCGGGCAGCGATCGTTGGTTGTTTGCTTTGAGTCTGGCACAGGCGGGGGAGTTTGGTTTTGTGCTATTAAGCTTTGCTCAACAGCAGCATGTATTGCCGACGGAACTGGTGCAGTTATTATCGTTGCCAGTCGCTTTATCTATGTTCTTAACCCCTGGTTTGTTTATTCTTTTTGAAAAGACAATTTTGCCACGTTTTTCGAAGACAGAAAATAAACAACATGCAGATAAAATTGATGAACAGGGCAGCGTTATTATTGCAGGGTCAGGGCGCTTTGGTCAGGTTGTTAATCGTTTATTGGTATCCAATCATATAAAAACAACGGTATTAGATTATCAGGCTTCGCGTATTGAATTAATGCGCAGTATTAACATTAAAAGTTATTTTGGCGATGCCACGCAGCCTAATTTATTGCATACCGCAGGTATTAGTGACGCTCAATTATTGGTGGTTGCTATTGATCAGCCAGAGCGTGCCAAGGCTTTAGTGCGTCATGTGAAGATGACTTACCCACAGGTGAAAATACTGGCGCGTGCTTTTGATCGAGGGCAAAGTTATGAGTTAGAAAAAGCGGGGGCTGACTATGTTATTTCAGAAACATTTTATTCAGCACTTGAAATGGGCAAGCAGGCGTTAATCGATATGGGCATGAGCAGTCTTCAGGCACAGCAGCAAAGACATGTTTTCTTGGCAACAGAAGCCAAGCATAAAGGTAACTTATATGAGGCGTGGTTAAAGTCTAATGAAGATGAAGGCCATATTAATCATGTTCGTGAGCTATTCATGAATCTTGAAGCGGCTTTGCAAGAAGAGATGGATAAGGAACGCTCTGACAGCTAAATCTAATGAATTAGTCGGGATCGTCTATACTTCTCTATGTTAGCCCGATTGCTAGAGAAGTCTTCATGATTGCACGATTTTTATTTACCGTTAGTCTGCTTATGATTAGCTTGTTGTTAACTCAGCCCTGCCGAGCTGAGGAATATAAGTTTGTCTCTATCGATGGTCTCTATGAGCAGCAAGTCGGCCAAATCATACTTCCTCAAATATACAAAAAATTAGGTATTGATATATCCATTACCCCTATGCCAGGAAATAGAGCGGTGCTGGAGACGGTTAGTGGACGTATGGATGGTGAAATTATGCGCATTGGCTCTTACGGTATTGATCATCCTGAAGTTCTTCGGATACCAACGTCTTATTATCATTTAGAAACGATGGCCTTTTATAAAAAAGGAAGCAGTGTTGATATTACCTCTGCAAAGGACTTGAGTCAGTATTCTGTACTTAAGGTGAGAGGGGTAAAGCACACCAGCAACATTACCAAGGGATTGGAGAATGTTTATGATTATGATGATACTGTCAGCATGTTAAACGCTTTAGATAAGCATCGCGTTAATATCGCGTTAACACATGCAGGCGATGGTTTGTTTGCGATTGTGAAGCACCAAATCAAAGACATTGATTATAATATATCCAAGCCCTTATCTATCTTGCCTTTGTATCATTACGTACATAAGAAAAACGTTCATTTAGTCGAACAGGTTGATCGTATCATTCGTGAAATGAAGGCTTCAGGTGAGCTGGATAAGATCATTGATAGAGCTGAAAAAGAGGTTTTTGAATTGCATGGGTTGCCCCTTAAATAAGGGCAACCTACATGGGATGGTATTAGCGACTTACTCTTTCTAATAGTTCAATAGAGGCATCGACTTCGACTTTGCGAATGGCGACACTTTCAATATTACAGCCCACTGGAATGCCTTTTTCATCGGCAAACGCTTTTAGCTCTCGGTAGCTTTGCTCAGACACATCAACAGAGCGCTGCAAAATATCATTCGAGTGAATCAAATCATTTTCTAGCCACTTTGGAATGCTGATGCCTAGCCACTTCATAAATTGAAGAGTTTTGGCAGAGCCGCAAGGTGTGAGAGTAAATAGAATCGGCACGAGGGGAATATTATTCTCTTTGCCATAGTAGTAATAATCCGATAAGAAGTTTTTTGATGCGTTTACGTCATAAACGCCCTGAGAGATGAAAAAGCTGCAGCCTTGTGCCATCTTCTCGAATACGCGTAAATGTTCATCACCTTTAGACTGGTGGCGTTCAGGTATCACTACGCCGCCTAATAGCATATTACTTTGGGTATCTGCTCTGATTTTATAAGCGTCACTGATTGACAGGGTGACTTCTTGTGATTTAGAGGCTGCGCCGACAAAGATAGATAAGTTGTCTTGCGGGTCTGCTTGGGTTAAAAAGTCAGAGAGTTCTGTTTCTGAATATTTTCCAACCGCGCGGTAGATAATTTTTGGAATCTTCAGGTTCGTTAAGTGCTGCTGGCTATAGTCATAGCAATCCAGGGTTTCCATAAAGGGAAAAGGACGTTCTTCATCGGTGCGGGACTTTTCGTCTTGAATATCATACAACACTAAACCATCGACGCTTAAGTCTTGCAGGCGGTCTACTTGGCGAGCGGAGATTTCAGTGATTTTCTCTTCGCTGGTGCCTTTCTTTGGTGGGGTGATGCCATAAAGAACGATGCCGCTTTCACGATTCTTGATTTTGCTAATTAGGTTATCAGTTGCCATGGATGAAATTCGCTTGTCTATTTTGCGCACAATATACCATTGCTGCCGAATTAAATCAGCGCTGTGTTGAAACGATGATCATTGAGAGGGCGCTGATTAAGGTGGAACTTATTAGGTGAAGAAAGTTAAACGAAGAAGAGTTAAACGAAGAGCGTTAAAACAACTGGCTGAAGGTAATGCCCCAAGCGCTACCATCGCTAATCTTGTCAGTCTTTTTGTTTTTATAATTGATGCTGAGATATTTGACACCTAAAGAGCTGCCTGTTCCTGTGAAATGAAACAAATATTCTGCATAAGCCCCATAGGCGTTTTGATATTTCGCATTATCCGTTGTTTCGCGGCTAGTAAATACTGGGTCTAAGTGAGCGGTTAAACCGCCGCCAAAGCAGTGTCTTCCTGCCCAGTAATGGCTAAATATATCGATGGGCTTGCGGGTAAAAGACATGACGCTTTCACTGCCGTCATCGGCTTTTGCAGTCACTAGGTCAAATAAATAGCCTGCTTTAATGCCAACATCCACTCTTTTTTCAAACATCAGGTGAGCGACCCCTAAGGCGATATAGACCCCTGATCCGGCACGGATACTGTCGATATCTCCATTTTCGAACTGAATATCTTCTAAAGTTTCTCCACCCAGTAAGGCTTCTAGGCTAAAAAATGGGCGGGTATCGGTATATTCACGGTCAGAGAAGGCGTCTTCGTAATAAAAGCCTTCATCATCGTCTGAATCCGTTTCTGAATCGCCTTCAAATTCAGTATCTTCGTCGTCAAATGAAGGCGTTTCTGTATGTCCGTATAGCGATGGCAAGCATAAAAAGATTAAAAATACGGTTCGAAGTACATATTTAGCCAATGCTATTCTCATCTAGATCTTCTTGCGTATCTTGCTCGATAGGTTTTTTTATTAGGCGGGCGAATAAAATCCCAACTTCAAACAACAACCACATGGGGACCGCTAAAATGGTTTGTGAAATCACATCCGGTGGCGTCACAAACATGCCAACAACAAAGCAGCCTAAGAAAACATAAGGGCGCTTAGCACTGAGATTCTGCACGGTTGTAAAGCCCATAAGCACCATAAGGAAAGTCGCAATGGGAATTTCAAAGGCAATGCCAAAAGCGAAGAACATTTTCAATATAAAGTTGAGAATGTTGTCAATATCGGGCATCAAGGTAACGCCTTCAGGGCCGACCGAGGTAAAGAAAGAGAACGCGAGCGGGAGTACAACGTAATACGCAAATGCAATACCAGCATAAAACAGTAGGATGCTTGAGATCAGAAGTGGAATCGCAAATTTCTTTTCATGTTGATACAAGCCCGGCGCAATGAATGACCAGATTTGATGCAAGATAAACGGCACCGATAAAAAAATCGCGAGTACGATGGTGAGTTTAAAGGGGACTAAGAAGGGCGATGCGACCCCTGTGGCAACCATGCTGCCATCGGCCGGTAAGATCGATGAAAGCGGCTCTACTAAGATTAAGTAGAGATCGTTAGCGAAATAAAATAGCCCTAAGAAAATCAGCAAAACCGAGAGCACTATTTTAAGCAAGCGATTGCGTAGCTCAATTAAGTGCGTCATCAGGGGTTGTTCTGCTGCCGCAGCTTGTTCTGTTGGTTCGGTCATGTGCTCGAGTCTTATTTCTTGCTGCTGTCTGTTTTTTCGCTGTCTTCTTTCACAGCGCTTTTGGCTAAAGCATTTTGTAATAGATTATCTTTTGCCGCACTTTCTTCTTCATCAAGAAATGTGGCATAAGGATCTTTGAGCTTTTCTTTCAGCTCGTCAGTTCGCACTTGGCGTTCTAAGTCGTCTTGAATATTACTCATGGTGCGGCGAATTTTACCGATGAATAAACCAACGGTACGCGCAGCAACAGGCAAGCGTTCTGGGCCTAAAACTAATAGCCCCAGTATGCCGACCACCATTAACTCTAAAAAACCAATATCAAACACGTAATGTGCTCCGAATTATTTCTTGTCTTGGTCTTTTTGTTTTTCAGCTGTTTGCTTTTCAGCAGTGCCGTCAAACGTCGCATCTTTTTCATCAAGAGAAAGTGATTGCTGAAGCTCGGCGGCTTTTTCTTCTTCCGCTTTTTTAGGGTCTTCGCTAATGGCATTTTTAAAGCCTTTAACTGCGCCGCCTAAATCGCCACCCAAATTACGTAGTTTTTTAGTTCCGAACACTAAAATTACGATAACGAATACGATCAATAACTGCCAAATACTAATACCACCTAACATGATACTTACCTCTGCTTATTATAAATGTTTTAAAAACCAGGTAGCTTGGAGCCGCCTAGAATATGGAAATGCATGTGGAAAACTTCTTGGCCGCCTTTTGCTCCGGTATTGGTAATGGTGCGGTAGCCTTCAAGGTTTTCCTGTTTTGCCAATTTAGGTACGGTGAGCATCATTTTGCCCATCAGTGCTTCATCTTCTGGCTGTAAATCATCTAGATTCACAATGTGCTTTTTTGGAATCAGTAGAAGGTGAGTATCAGCCTTAGGTGATATATCACGAAAGGCAAAAAAGTCATCATCTTCAAAGACGGTTTGAGAAGGAATTTCTCCGGCCACTATCTTACAAAATAAACAATCAGTCATGTTCTAATTCCTTAGTCTACCTCAAAGCCTTATTTAGGCTGGCGAGAAGCTTTTTCTTCTAGGCCAGATAAACCAAAGCGACGTTTCAGTTCTTCGACGACCGATTCTGGTCGTTCACCGAGTTGCGCCAAGGCGACTAAGCTATGAAACCATAAATCGGCGACTTCGTAGATAACATCTGAGTTATCACCCGTGCGTTCTGCGTCTTTCGCTGCAATGATAGTTTCAGTCGCTTCTTCACCGACTTTTTCTAAAATTTTGTTCAAGCCTTTGTTATAAAGGCTGGCGACATAAGAACTGTCTGCAGCTGCGCCTTTACGTTCTTCTAGGATATCACCCAGAGTTTCAAAAACCGATGTGTTGTCTACTGACTCGCTCATACTAAGCTCTTAATAATAAAGGAAATTAATAAATATCTTTTGGATCTTTTAGCACGGGATCAACTGATTTCCACTCACCTTGATCTGCATCACCATTATGCACCCGATAGAAGCAGCTTTCACGCCCTGTATGGCATGCGATGCCGCCAATTTGTTCGACTTGCAGCACGATAACGTCGGCGTCACAGTCTAAGCGGGCTTCGTGTAGCGTTTGTACATGACCCGAAGATTCCCCTTTGCGCCATAATTGCTGACGCGAGCGGGAGTAGTAAATTGCTCGGTTTTCTTTGATGGTGAGGTTTAGCGCTTCTCGATTCATCCAAGCCATCATTAAAATGCGACCTGTTTGATAATCTTGGGCTATCGCAGGAACGAGACCATCGCTGTCCCACTTGATTTCGTCTAACCAGTTGCTCATGGTCTATTACTCAGTATAAGGGGCTTATCTTGGTGGAAATATGCCTCGAAGCTTACCTTAATCTGACTCTTGAGGGTACTATTGAACGCGGCTAATGCTTGGGCTGTCGTATGTTATTATGAGTTGTGTGCATATGGTTCTGTGCATGAGACCGATAATCATGGTGGAAATGGCTATGTCTTTGAATATGAGAACAGTATGACAAATAAACAAGCACTATCTTGCCAGTGTCTGTGTGGGCAAACCCAAGTGGCGGTCGCTAATCCGCCGATGTTGCGCTTTCATTGTCACTGCACTATTTGTCAGGATCTTTATAAGCAGCCTTTTTCAGATGTGACGGTGATGTGGGCGAAGGATGCTACGCTAACGCAAGGTGAGCAGGTTGCATATAAACGACCTGGTTTATTGCTAAAGCGGGGGGTATGTATTCAATGCGAGCAGCCCATTTTTGCCACAATGACGTTATTTCCAGGGGTGAAATTAGCCTTTGTGCCGGCTAACCGTTATGACGATCAAGTACGATTGCCGCAAGTAACCGCGCATATCTTTTATCATCGCCGTCAGTCTGACAGCGATGATGGTCTATTAAAGGTAAAGGGTTTTATGAAAAGCGAATTAGCCATTAGCTGGCTGATTGTGAAATCAGCCTTTACTCAGCTATTTATGCGCTAGCCCCTTATTAACAACCAAACGGCGCCAAAGGCCGCAAGTGATATGCCCAGTGTATTGGGGACGGCAAGCACAGTGGCTTGCCACCAAAGGAAACCGCCGGATGCTAGGCAAGTAAGAGCTAGCTTTTGCTGGCGGTTTTGTTGTCTTTGTTTGATGATTTCTAAATTCAGTTGTGCGATTTGATCTGAAATTTTCGCTTGGCTGCTATCAATCTGACTCAGTTTGCTTAAGCTGCTATGAATTAATCCCGGAATCTGTGGGCCTTTTTCAATCCAGTTAGGCAGTTGACGTTTTAGTTCTCGTAGGGCTCCTTTGGGTCCGAAGCGTTCTTTAATCCAACGCTCCATATACGGTTTGGCGGTATTCCATAAATCCAGTTGAGGATAAAGCTGGCGACCGAGTCCTTCGATATTCAATAATGTCTTTTGCAGTAAGACCAGTTGCGGTTGCACTTCCATATCAAAGCGACGGGCAACACTGAATAGTTGCAACAGGACTTGGCCAAAAGAAATCTCTGCAATAGGCTTTTCAAAAATAGGTTCACAGACGCTGCGAATTGCTGATTCTAATTCGTGGACTTTCGTATTGGACGGAACCCAGCCGCTGTCGATGTGGAGCTGCGCAACTTGGTAATAGTCTTGGTTAAAAAAGGCTAATAAATTACGCGCTAAATAATTCTGATCTTGTTCATTCAACGTGCCAACAATACCGCAGTCGATGGCAATGTATTTGGGTTTTTCTGGACTGCCATGGGCAACAAAAATATTGCCTGGGTGCATGTCGGCGTGAAAGAAACTATCGCGGAATACTTGGGTAAAGAATATTTCTACGCCACGTTCCGCCAATACTTTCATGTTGGTATTTTGCGCTTTTAACTGCGCAATGTCGGCCACCGGAATACCGTAGATGCGCTCGCTGACCATCACGCTGGTGCGAGTGAAATCCCAATAGACTTCAGGCACGTAAATTAGATCAGACCCTTCGAAGTTGCGTCTTAGCTGCGTCGCATTAGAGGCTTCAATCGCTAAGTTCAGCTCGGCGTGTATGGTATGACTATAATCTTCGACCACTTCCACGGGCTTTAAACGACGGCCTTCGGCGGAGTATCTTTCGACTAAACGTGCCATTTGATCGAGCAGAATCATGTCACGATCAATGGTTTTATTAATGCCTGGGCGTACTACTTTAACCACAACCTCGGTGCCATCGTGCAAGGTCGCAGGATGTACTTGAGCAATTGAAGCCGAGGCCATGGGGGTGGCATCGAATTTAGCAAATAAGGTATCAACACTTTCGCCCAGTTGGGATTCGATCAGATCTACCGCTTCTTTGCTTGAAAAGGGCGGCACGTCATCTTGCAATTTAACCAACTCATTAACGATATCTTCTGGGATAAGGTCTGGACGGGTCGATAATATTTGGCCGAACTTTACAAAGATAGGGCCGAGGGCTTCTAGCGCTAAACGTAAGCGTTCGCCGCGAGATAATTTCTTGGGAACGGGCGCCAAACGCCAAGGCGCTAACCACAATGCGATGCGCAACGATAAAGGAAATTGCTTGGTCGGCAGCAGGTCGTCTAAGCGGTAGCGAGTAAAGATGTAGAGGATTTTCCACAGACGCCAAAAATTAGCCACGGCTTAAGATCCTTGTTCTTTAGATTGATTATGTTTGTTGATTAGCTGTCTAACGTGTTCAAGGCGTGCTTCTGCGCGATCGGTTGCGAGTCGGAGTTCACCAACTTCGCTGGCGAAGTGATCGGCTAAAGGCTTGGGTACTAATAACTGAACTTCGTCTTCGAGGTATTCTTTGCTGCTGGTGGTGAAGGTTTGGCCGCTATCTTTGCTCCATTTGAGCAAGCTGCGAAAACCTTTACCAATTTGATGCGCGATGATTCCGCCGGTCATTGGGCTGATTAAGGCTTCCCAATCTATGTCCATTTGCTGCATGATTTTTGCGAGATCAAGTACTAGGGCGCTGCTGCCACTAATATCTACATCACCATTCATCAATGCGTCGGCTTTGTCATTAGCTACGGCCACCGCTAATAGCTCGCTAATGCTACCAAAGATGGTGGTATCGCATTCACTGTCGTCTTGTAGGCTTAGTTGTAGGCCGTGAGAGCAAATGGTTATTACAAGAATCAGCCAATCATCGCTTTGAATGCGGATGCGTTTGCCTTCAAACTTGGTCAGCGCAACTAATAGCGCGGGGTCATGTTTGAGTACGGCATTAAGACTGCGCTCTATGCTTGCGCACAATGCGCTATCGATGCTTGGACTGATCATTAGGTTGTGTATTAGACCTTTATGCCGCGATGAAGGGCAACCATGCCGCCTGTCATATTGTGATAAGTGACACGGTTGAAGCCAGCGTCTTGCATCATGCCTTTTAAGGTTTCTTGGTCTGGGTGCATGCGAATCGATTCGGCTAGATATTTATAAGACTCTGAGTCATTTGTTACTAGCTTGCCCATGAATGGCAGGGCGGTGAATGAATATAGATCGTAGGCTTTTTTCAATAATGGGTTTTTAGTTTGTGAGAACTCTAATACCAATAAGCGTCCACCCGGTTTTAATACACGAAACATGGAGCGTAACGCTTCATCTTTATCGGTGACGTTACGTAGGCCGAAGGCGATGGTGATGATATCGAAGGTATTATCTTCAAACGGTAAATATTGGGCGTTAGCTTGAACGTATTCAATATTGCCAACATAGCCTTCATTGGTTAAGCGTTCGCGGCCAACTTCTAGCATTGAAGAGTTGATATCGGCTAATACGACTTTACCCGATGGTCCGACGATTTTGCTGAATTTTTTGGTTAGGTCACCCGTACCGCCTGCAAGGTCGAGTACTTTGTTGCCAGGGCGAACACCGGACATGTCGATGGTAAAACGCTTCCATAAACGATGTACACCAAACGACATTAAGTCATTCATTACATCATATTTGGCGGCTACAGAATGGAAAACATCGGCCACCATGGCTTGTTTTTCTTCTGTAGGAACGTCCTTGTAACCAAAATGGGTCGTATTATCTGTGTTATTCGCCATGTTCAAACCTCAAGCCTAGAGCTAAAGCAAAATCGTGCTTTTTAATTGCCAAACATTCTACCTCTTAACCATCAAATTGGCTAATTTGCACCTATGCAACAGATCAAGGTAAAGCAATAATATTGCTTAGTTTTGGATTTATTAATTAAAATAAAATTCTTTCGATAATTGAGTAGGTGGGTAAGTTATATGTGGATCACAATGAACAAGGCAGCAACGGTTGCTTTTTGGCTCTTGGCTTTGGCGAGTTACATCATGCAGTGGCCGGGTTTGCTGTCGTACTTACCGTTAGCGGCATTAATTGTTGCTGGGGCGCATGTATTAGAAACGGCTTTCTTTTGGTTCGCTTTAAAAGCGAACAGTAAAAATCCTAGTAAAGATGCCATGCTAATCATGGTCTTTGGTATTTTTCACTTGCAGCGTTTTATGGCTAAAGCTGCTTGATGGTTAGGGCAAGTTGATGGCGATGCGGTTAACCGATTCGTCATCGTTTTCGGTTAAAACGTGCAGTGCGTCGATGCGATAAAGTTGGCGCTCAAAAGCGCCAATGCCAGACTCTCGTAATAAGCCAGTAACCTCTACCCATTCTTGGTAGAGGGATACACCCCCAAAACATTCCACCAGTTCCTCATGCTCCGCTAATCTCTCAGCAAGGCTCGTATCTAATAATAAGACGGAGGGCTGTTTGCCATTCCCTTGATCCCAATCGATGTCATCAACCAGATAGCTAAAACTTTCGGTAACGATTAAGAAGCCTTCTATCGAAGTCGGCAGCTCGTGATCGCGTAATTGTTTATCGCATGCGCTATCAACGGAATAGATAACTGAAGAGATTGGATTGCTCATGGGGAGTGATCTTGTGGTATGTGCGTGAGTAAATACGGGTTGTCAGTATAGGGGATGGGGATAACTTCGGACAGCTAACTTTTATCGACTTGTGATATTTCGTCCTGAAGTAAACAGTGGTTATCGTTGTCGGTATAGTTACCCACTGTTTCTGTGGATAACTCATGGGATAGCCTTGGGGTAGATGTCTCCGATGCACTGGTTTCATACACTCGTTTTAAATCGTTCGATTTACACACAATATTCAACAAGTGTCTGATATTCAACCACTTAGAGCGGGTAATTAAGTCAGGGTGTTTTTTAACGTTCGTTATCGTATAAGTAGAGAGGCAGTTTACTTATGCCCAATTTCTGTGGATAAGACTTGGGATAAGATTGGGGTAAACTCCCCCAAGCATGATGTTATCTCGTTCTTATTGAGTTGGTTATTATTCGAGCATAAGGTGGAAAAGAAAATACTGTCGTGGTCAATTAAGTTTGGCTATGAAGTCAATTGGAGTCGCGAGAGTTTATAAGCTCAGGATTAGGGAGTTTATAAGTTTAGTGCAGATGACTCTTGGTACAGTTTCATTAGTTTATCGGTGATAACCGATTTAATACCGCTACGTTCCAATTCGGAAAGTGATTCTAGTTTGTTTAAACGCAAGCGATGAAGGTGCAAGCAGGGTAGCTGATCGTTGAATTCACGCAGGTCTCCTTTCATTAATACCGGTAAGAACGGATCGTCAGAGTGGCTACGACGTAGAATTTGACGCATGCCTTCTTGAAAAGGAATGGGCACTGAGCGTACGTTTTTATCTTTATGAGAGATAACAAGATACAAGCCTTGCTTACCAATCAGGTTTCCCGGAATGATGTGCAAGCCAGTCGCTTGTACGGCATTGTCTTTTAGATGATGAAAAGTATCATGGAATGCATAAGGGTCTGGCAAAATCACCATTTGACGACCTGCGTCTTCTGGAAAGAAAATGCTGTAATTGGTGTATAGCTGTTCGACAGCGCTTGAGAATACGCATAATTTATTTTCAAACTTTTGTACAAAGCTTCTCGCCTGTTCATGTTTGTTGATCTTGTTCAGATCCCAAACTAAATCAGCATTCTTTTGTTGATTCGCTGCGAAACCCATAAATGCACCTCTAACTCTAATTTTGCTACTCAATATCTATGACAGAACTATTACTAACGAGTGAGCCAATAAACTAGATTTTTAACTGGCTTTCTTATTATAGTATGAAAAAGTAATCGTATCTGCATGTTGTTATTATTATTGATTATTTTACTAAATACTGTGATGAGCCTAGCGTTTACAGTGTTAACTAGCAAGCATTCTTACACCTGTTAACAGTTCAGTTAAACGACTTAACAAAAGCCACGGATCGTTACCATCGCCTTTAATGGCGCGGTCTGTCTGCTCGGCGGTTTGCAAGCATTCAAACAGTTCCGTTTGCTGTAAACGGGCTAAAGCTGACTTAAATGGAGGTTGCTGCTTGGGCCAAATGTTTTGTGATTTAAAGCCTTCGGTTAAGCGCTGCGGGCCATAAGCTTGCAGGCTTATTAGCTGACGAATTTTACGCACCAGGGCCCCTAATATCATGATAGCTTCATGACCTTCGGCCCTTAGGTGGCTTAATATTCGCATTGCGTCACCAATATTACCCATCAAGCAGGAATCCGCTAGGGTGAACGCATCATAGCGGGCACTGTCGGCGGTGGCTTCTTCAATTAGTTCAACACTGATTTGCTGAGTACCCATCATGCGCATTTTTTCTATTTCTTGTACGCCTGCCAGTAGATTTCCTTCGATGCGTTGGGCAAAAAGCGCGACAGCATCTTGGCTAGCACTCATGCCGGCGGCTTGAATGCGGCGTTGTAGCCAACCAGGCAGTTGATTACGGTCGATAGGCCAGATGGCAATAAATACCCCTGCGGCTTCGAGCGCTTTGAACCACTTAGTTTTTTGGGTAGCCGCGTCTAAGCGTGGCGTGACAAGCAGTACTACGTTATCTGGGTTTGGATTAGCGGCGACTTCTAATAAGGCTTTGCCTTTATCGCTAGGCTTGCCATTGGGAATGCGAACCTCGATGAGGCGTCGGCTAGCGAAGAGTGACATCGCATTAACTTGGTCGAGTAGGTCGGTCCAATCAAACCCGGCCTCAGCGTGTAAAAGCTCACGTTCTTCTATGCCGTGCTTTTTGCTGGCAAGGCGAATTTGGTCGCAGGTTTCTTGAACTAAAAGGGGTTCGTCACCTGAGATGATGTAAAAAGGAGCTAGTTGCTTTTGTAAATGTACGCCTAGCTGTTCCGTTTTTAATTTCATCTAAGGTTCCTGTTGAGTAAGGTTCGGTTAACGAGAACTCTGTTAGTCGTTATTCTGTTAATAAAAATCTACTAAATCAGAGCTCTGTTAATGTTTCTTTATTTTAGCTGTGCTTTTTTAAGGCGGTTCATCAGTTTGCGTATTAAGTCGTTTTCTAGCTCTTCGCGCTGAATTTTCTCTTCGCTTTGAGTGGCGATCACGCTGTTTATATCATTGCTGAAAATACGGCGACCCGTGATGATCCATTGAGTATCGGTCCCTTCTTCTAGCTGTATAAGGCGAACGTTTAATTCAGCATTCAATTCATACTCGGCCGCTTGGCCTCGGCTATTTACCGACAGTGTTAGGCGCTCAATACTAATAGGAGCAATCATTAAGCGTACATTCGCACTGCCGTCGCTTGGAAATACCACACCATTAAATGTGAGCTGCTGTTTTAGCCTTTGAGTAAAACGATTACCAGCTTGGCTTTCAAGAGTCATAACCTGAACGCTGGCGGGGAGTTGCGTAATGCCTCGCAGCTGCCAACCGCAAGCGGTTGTGGTTAATATTACAAGGGCAATCAGCAGCTGTTTCATACTATTCAATACTCTTCTTTGGTAGCAATCTAGTTAGCAACAATGTTTACAAGTTTTCCAGGAATCACAATAACCTTACGGATAGTGCTTTCACCGACAAACTTAAGGACATTTTCATCTGCTCGAGCAATGGCTTCAGCGTCTTCTTTGCTGACGTTAGCAGGCAGTTCTAGCTTGGCGCGAACCTTGCCGTTTACCTGTACAACCATTTCAATGCTGTCTTTAACTAAGGCGGCTTCGTCAACGATTGGCCACTGTGCATCTAATACCGAATCGCTATGGCCAAAAGCGTTCCATAATTCACTGGTAATGTGTGGGGTAATTGGTGAAAGCATCAAGACGATGGCTTCAACCCCTTCACGGGCGACGGCACGGCTTTGCTCGTTGTTCTTGTCCAGTTTGTTCAACGCATTCAACAATTCCATAATGGCGGCAATGGCAGTGTTGTACGTCTGACGCTGTCCCATGTCGGCCGTTACTTTGGCGATGGTTTCGTGAATCTTACGACGCGCTGTTTTCTGATCTTTATCCAATGTCTCTAAGTTAAGCACCTCGGCTTCACCAGACGTTAGCTCGAAGCTTAAACGCCATAGACGCTCAAGGAATTTCTTCGCGCCTTGTACACCTGCATCTGACCATTCAAGCGTTTGCTCTGGTGGCGCTGCGAACATGGTATATAAACGCACAGTATCAGCACCATAAAGGTCGATAGCGGCTTGTGGGTCGACGCCGTTATTTTTCGACTTTGACATCTTGCTCATGCCAGAGAACTGAAGCTCACGACCTGTCGCGGTTTCGATAATGCGGGCAATACCACCTTTCTCATCACGTTCGGTGGTCACGTCAGCTGGGTTAACCCATTCTTTGGCGCCATTTTCAGTGGTGTAATAATAGGCATCAGCTAATACCATGCCTTGGCATAGTAGGCTCTTGAACGGCTCATCACTTTCAACCAGGCCAGCATCACGCAATAGCTTGTGGAAGAAACGCGCATATAAAAGGTGCAAGATCGCGTGTTCAATACCACCAATGTATTGATCCACGGGCAGCCAATAATTCGCTTCCTTTGGTTCCAACATTTGATCATGGCTTTGCGGTGTGCAGTAACGTGCGTAATACCAAGACGATTCCATAAAGGTATCGAAGGTATCGGTTTCGCGGAATGCAGGTTCGCCATTAAGTTCTATGTCGGAGAATTCTGGGTTGTTCTTGATCGGCGAGTTAATGCCATCCATGACAACATCGGTCGGTAATATAACCGGTAGCATGTCGACAGGAGTGGTTACTGAAGTACCGTCTTGCTTTTGAATCATTGGAATTGGGCTGCCCCAATAACGCTGACGGCTTACACCCCAGTCACGCAGACGGTAGTTAACTTTGATTTCGCCTTTGCCGTTGGTTGTTAACCAATGAGCGATGGTCTTGAAAGCTTTATTGGTTGGTAAACCATTGAATTCACCTGAGTTAACCAAAACACCTTTTTCGGTATAAGCGCCTTCGGAAAGGTCGATGGCAGCGCTTTCAGTTTCGCCCTTTTTTGGCTTAGGTGCGATAACTTGCTTGATCTGTAAAGCGTATTTGGTGGCAAATTCCCAATCGCGCTGATCGTGAGCTGGAACGGCCATAACCGCGCCTGTGCCATAATCCATTAATACGAAGTTAGCGATCCAAACAGGGACTTCGTCGCCCGTTACTGGGTGAATAGCTTTGATGCCAGTATCGACGCCTTTTTTCTCAACGGTTGCAATATCGGCTTCTGCAGTACTGGATTTTTTGCATTCTTCGATGAATGCTTGAATCTCTGCATTACCACCAGCGGCTTGCGCAGCTAATGGGTGGCCTGCGGCAACGGCAACATAAGTAACACCCATCAAGGTATCGGGACGAGTGGTATAAATTTCTAGTGCTTCGTTGGAATCTTTCAATGCAAAGCGCATTTCTACGCCTTCAGAGCGGCCGATCCAGTTTTTCTGCATGGCTTTAACTTGCTCAGGCCATTCATCTAGCTGGTCTAGATCGTTCAATAGTTCTTCAGCATACGCGGTGATGCGAATGAACCATTGTGGAATTTCTTTTTTGATTACAGGGGTATCACAACGCCAGCAACAGCCATCGATTACTTGTTCGTTGGCTAGTACAGTTTGGTCGTTCGGGCACCAGTTAACGGCCGATACTTTCTTATACGCCATGTCTTTTTCGACTAGCTGGGTAAAGAACCACTGCTCCCAGCGATAGTATTCTGGATCACAGGTAGCGAATTCACGATCCCAGTCGTAGCCAAAGCCTAAGCTCTTAAGCTGGGTCTTCATGTAGGCGACGTTTTCTTTGGTCCATTTAGCAGGAGCCGTCTTGTGCTTAATCGCCGCATTTTCTGCTGGTAAGCCAAACGCATCCCAACCCATTGGCTGCATGACGTTTTTGCCTTGCATACGTTGATAACGAGAGACTACATCACCAATCGTATAGTTACGCACATGCCCCATGTGCAGTCGACCACTAGGGTATGGGAACATAGATAGGCAGTAAAATTTTTCTCTACTGGCATCATGGACCGCTTTAAAAACTTGGTTTTGCTCCCAGTGTTGTTGCAGCTTGCCTTCGATTTCTTTTGGCTGATAGCTTTCTAACATTGGGGCTGTGGTATGAGACGACTGAGACATAGTGATAATCTTGTAATTCAGGGTTCAAATAAGGGCGTAAGTTTACCCTAAGCTGAAGGTGGCGGGTAGCCTTGTGAATTAGTGGGGGTGAGATTGTTAGTCGCAGACGGATAGGGGTTAATAAAAAGGTGTTGATAGCAAGCGTGCATAATGGTGCTAGTCTTTAGGAGAAGATCGTAATTGGATGCAGTGCTTATTTTTAAAACTATCGTTTAGAATGGTTTAATCATTTATATTAGATATTATTTGTCTTTAGCTATGATTTGCTGACTATTGAGTGCTGAACAGGGTGGAATATTAGAGTGAAATGGAGATTTAAACGTTTTGCAGGTGCCATATTAGTCTATATCTTCGGTGTATTTTTAATAGCCTCCATTAGTTATATCCAAGAACGAGAACGTTTCCTGGCCGATATTGATCAGCGTTTATTGGCTGCAGCCAGCAATATTCCTACTATTTTACCTGAAAATTTCCATGATATTGCCCGTACGTCTAAAGCCATTTCTTATGAGCAAGACCAAAATAATTTGGAGTTGTTGAGCCTTCATGCCAGCACGGGTGATTTAACCTATCTTTATAGTTATGTCATGGTTGATGGCATTATCTATTTCACCGCTTGTAACTACATCGAAAACGATATTAAAAATAATCAGGTCGTCACGTATTGGACTGGCTATCCAGAGGGCGCTCCTGAGTATTTTGATGCCATGACCGCTAAGGAGCCAATTTATGTGACGGCAGGCGATAGTTGGGGTTTGTTCAGAACCATTTTGATGCCGATGACCTCTCCTGAAGGGTTGCCTTATGTTGCTGCGGCTGACATGGATATTACGGTGATTGAAAACTCTCTTAAGCATGCGGTTTTATCGGTTATCGGCATGAGTATCGTATTGTTGGCGATCGCTATTCCTTTAATTTTGGCGTATCGCAGTACGTATTTCGAAATGAACGCACAATTATTAACATTGAATAAGCAATTACAGAGAGATATTGACCAAGCTTTGATCTTAGAAGCAGAGCTAAAAGAAGCAACCCATAATGCAAATGTGGCCAATGAGATTAAGGGGCAGTTTCTATCCAATATGAGCCATGAATTGAGGACCCCGATTAATGGCATTTCGGGGATGAATCAGTTATTGCTCGATACTGCTCTAACGGAAGAGCAAGAAGAATATATTGAAATGTGTAATCTGAGTGCACAGGTGCTTTTAGATACGGTTAATCAAATCTTAGACGTTGCAGCCATTGAAGCGGGTGGCTTAAAGATGCATCTGGAAGTGGTGAATACCGAAGACTTCTTCAATGGTATTGTTGTACTGTTTGCCGCGCAAGTTGCGAAGAAGCGTTTAGACCTTGTGTTAACGTTTGCGGAAGGTGTGCCTGCTGAGATTGAGGTGGATCCGGTGAATTTAAGAAAAGTGCTAATCAATCTGATTGGTAATGCTATTAAGTTCACAGACAGTGGCGGCATTCGTGTTGCTATTAGTTGGAATGATGGTCATTTGCAAGGAGAGGTTCGAGATACGGGGATGGGGATTCCTGATGCTGCGAGTAAACGTATTTTTGAAGTGTTTCAGCAAGTCGATAATTCTTATGCCCGTGCACATGGTGGTACGGGGTTAGGACTGTCAATCTCGCGACAAATTTGTAATATGATGCAAGGCGAACTATCGCTGCATCATTCCGATGAAACGGGCTCGACCTTTAAATTTTCTGTGCAAACAAGGGTTATGGGCGATTGTATTATTCAGCCCATGATCATGCCAGAAGGTAAGCGCTTATGTGTTTATACTGACTCTGCCTTGCTTAAACAGTGGATTATCGAGGAGTTGGGGAAAGATAATGTTGATGTTATAGGAAGCTCTCAGGAGGCATTATTCTCAGCGGATGATCATTCATT
Source organism: Oleispira antarctica RB-8 (assembly GCA_000967895.1). Taxonomy (GTDB): domain Bacteria; phylum Pseudomonadota; class Gammaproteobacteria; order Pseudomonadales; family Oceanobacteraceae; genus Oleispira; species Oleispira antarctica. The sequence continues at coordinate 3,742,771 of FO203512.1, read as the reverse complement.
CATTTTAGTCGATGGCGCATTAAATCAGGATGTGTGTGGCAGTATTCAGCAATCAGTAGGCTCAGGCGCCGCATGTTTTATTTGGGTGAGCTGGGTAGGGCAAAAGCTCGTGGCGAATGTGAGCAGTAATGTTCGTATATTGCATAAACCATTAACTCGCTCGTCTTTAGTGACTGTCTGTTCTTCTAATTCGTGTATTAAAATAAAAAGTTAATGGATTTGTAGACTTAAGTCATTTTTTTCCTAACTAATGCACTTCTTCAGCTCACACTGTTTGATAATTATTTGTATTTACTGATACTGCGCTTATTAATCCAGTGATTTTAATTATTAGAATAGAGTGAGTATGCATAAATTAGCCTGTTATATGTATTTGTTATGCGTGTGCTTAGCCTATGTGGGATTGAGTCATGCGGAAGTAACAGAGACCGACAAATTGTTGGCTGAAATGGTGACAGTTCAAAGTGATGAACACTTGCTACAAACGGCTTTAACAGAAGGTAAGGATAGGGCATTGCTATGCGGTAACTGTCACGGTAAAAATGGCAATAGTGTGCGAGATTATATTCCGAATTTAGCCAGCCAAAACCCCACGTATCTTTTTAACCAGTTTGAATTATTTGCTAATGGTGAGCGCAAAGATTACGTTATGAGTCGTTTGGCAAAAAATCTCACCAGAAAAGACCGTGTTAATATTGCACTCTATTTTTCTCAGATGCCTGTAGAAAGTAGGCCTCAACCTATTGCTAGTAATGCAAAAGGTGAACAAATCTACAATAGCTTATGTTTTACTTGCCACCAAAAAGATGGCCATGGAAATGGTAACTATCCCCGTATTGCAGGCCAACCCTTTGTTTATTTAGAAAAAACCTTGAATGGCTTTGCTGGTGGAGATGATAGAAGGAAGAACTCTCCGATGGCCATTATTGTGGAAAAAATGGACAAGCAGCAATTACAAGATGTGGCCGCTTATGTCGCGAGCATGCCTTAGTTCGTCCATCAGTGGGATAAGTGGCATTTAATCACAGTGGTTCAGTTGCTCAAATCATTTAAATTATTGGGATGTGCTGGCTACTGACGGTTTGCTGCCATAGAATATAAGTATGAAACAGTTAATAGACCCTTTTGGTCGCACCATTGAATATCTACGTATATCCGTTACTGATCGCTGTGATTTGCGCTGCAGTTATTGCATGAGTGAAGATATTGAGTTCTTACCTCGTCAGGACGTATTAACGTTCGAAGAGATCATCCGCTTAGCAACAAGTTTTGCTGAGCTTGGGGTCACTAAAATTCGCTTAACCGGTGGTGAGCCGTTAATGCGTAAAAAATTGCCCGAGCTGGTGGCTAGCATTAAGGCGATTAAGGGAGTTGAAGAAGTCGTAATGACGACGAATGGCACCCTGCTAAAGAAATATGCTCAACCTTTATTTGAGGCAGGTTTGTCGCGATTGAATATTAGCCTTGATACGCTAAAAGCTGAACGTTTTCATACGCTTACTCGTCGTGACCGATTGCAGGCTGTACTTGACGGCATCGCCGAGGCAAAGAAATACGCTTTTGAAAGTATTAAATTAAATGCAGTGATTATGCGTGGCATGAATGATGATGAGATCGTGCCTTTAACAGATTTTGCTTTAGAAAATGGTTTAGATATCTCTTTTATAGAAGAGATGCCATTAGGCGAAGTGGGTTATGATCGTAGTGTCACCTTTCTAGCCAGTGCTGATATCAAAAATGCGATAGAAAAAAAACATGTCTTGGTATCATCAAATTATAAAACGGGTGGCCCTGCGGTTTATTCTGCGATAGAGGGTTACAAAAGTAGAATTGGTTTTATCTCTCCCCACACTAATAATTTTTGCAGTGACTGTAATCGAGTAAGAATTACAGCTGTTGGGCGTTTATTGTTATGTTTAGGAAATGAAAATAGTCAGGACTTACGTACCGTTATTCGAAATGGTTGCTCTGATGATGAATTAAGAGATACATTAATCTCTGCATTAAAATTGAAACCAGAAAAACATCATTTTGACTTGGCTGAAGAAGTTCAAATTTTAAGGTTTATGTCACATACGGGTGGTTGACCCATCTGCTTTTTTGAAATTATATTTTAATATAATTTTATCTTCATTATTTGCATTAAACTTATTATTAATGAGTTTAATGCATAATATTAATCAAATTAGGTCGTCTAAAACATTTGTAGAGTTTTTACTCAAACGGGTGCTATAGTGTAATCTTTACTAATATCTTACTCTTATAATAACGATAATAAAAAATGCCAGTCAAAACACTTCCTGACCAAATTACAGATTTATTAATAGCATTTGTCTTTACTGGTAAGCTTGTGCCTGGCGATAAATTACCACCAGAACGACAGCTTGCAGAATACCTAGGTGTTGATCGTACCTCTTTACGTATGGCATTAAGAACACTTACCAGAATGAACGTTGTGCATACATTGCAGGGTTCTGGAATTAGAGTACTTGATTATAAACGGGATGGCGGCTTAGATTTTTTGGGTGATTTATTCAAAATAGATGAACTTGAGCTTGGTGGTGATTTTTTATTATCGGGACTTGAATTGTTTATTCGTTCAATGCCAGCAGCGATGAGAATGTCGGTAGAAAAAAGTTCAAAAGGCGCTAGGAATTCGCAGGGAAGGGTTCTGGGTGTGGTGCATAAAATGTATCAGGGTATGCAAAATGGTGATGATCATCGTCAGCTGGCGACGTTAGAGGTTGAGCTGATTGATACCTTATTAGAATCTACTGATAATGTTTTTATGCAGGTTGCAGGCAGTAGCTCTAGGCAAATACGCCAAGCATTAACAGAAAAAAGTTATGAACTGATTGATGTTAAAGCTCACCTTGATTTTTTAGTAGGCTTGATGATGCGCATTGTCAGTGGCGTTGCTGATATGGATGATATTACGAAGCAGTATGTAGAATATATCGTTGAGGCTGTTAAGCCCTTAAAAGACTACTTTTTAACACTGCCATCAGGGCCGCGTTTGATTTCTTCACCGCTGCATAACGGAAAAAATATTATGGACTTGGATGATATAATGAAAAAAAATATCATTGGTGTTGATTAGAAAAATAATATTAACAAATCAGTTAACAGTGTGATTTGGTTCTTTGAAGCAGGTATTAAATAGTTTGAAAATATAGCGGCCAAAAAAAGCTCAGCCTTGCTGAGCTTTTTTGTGTCCGTTGATTTATTTAGTCATTCACTTTTGGATTTCTGTGGTGAAGGCCAAAGAGAAGAATTAAAATTGTAACTATAAATAAAGGCCATAAACCAAACAGCATAAAAGGTGTTGAGCCTTGGCGAGTTTGTGCAAGAGCGGTGAGTGTTGCTCTCTGTTTTGTGGGTAGTTGCTTAACAATCTTACCTTTATGATTAACCAGTGCCGTGATTCCTGTATTGGTAGAACGTAATAAATAGCGCTGTGTTTCTAGTGCGCGCATTTGGGCAATCGCCATGTGTTGTTTTGGGCCTAGAGAATCACCAAACCAAGCATCGTTACTGATCGTGATTAGCATGTCTGACTCTTTTGCCATGCTAGCAACAAATTCTGGATAAACGATTTCGTAGCAGATAAAAGGTGCAATTAAAAAAAGCTGCTTATCTTTTTCTGCTTTTAAGAGCGGCTGATGTTTATCACCCTTTTTGAAGCTCGACATCGGTAAATCAAAGAACGGCAGCAAGCCACGAATAATATGCTCTAGTGGAATGTACTCACCAAAGGGGACCAGTTTTTGTTTGTGATATAGCCCCTCGCCCATGCCAATGGCTAGAATACTGTTATGAAATTGACCTTTAAAAGGACCTTGGGTATATCGGAAGGGGATGCCTGTAATCAGCGTCGTCTTATTATTAATAGCTTCTTGGTTAATCGTATCAATGTAGGCTTGGAATTGATCTTTTAATACAGTAACAGCGGTTTCTGGCCACAGTACTAAATCGCTATCCCAGTGTTGTCGTGTTTGTTCAAGGTAGGCGTTAATCGTGGGACTGCGTTGCTCGGGTAGCCATTTAATTTCTTGTGCAATATTTCCCTGTACGGCACTTACTTTTAACTCGTTTGTGACTTCTGTCCAGCTTACATTCTGCAGTAAAAAGCCAATTGGCCAGACGACTAAAAATGCTAAATAAACAGCTTGTTTCTCTCGTAAACTGTAATAAATCGCAGCGGCGGTCAATGCGGTAAAAAATGAAAGGCCATAAACACTTAAAATAGGTGCCCAGCCATTAAGCCAGGTATGCAGTTGTGCGTCTCCGGCAAAAAGCCAAGGGAAGCCTGTCATGAACCAGCTACGGAACCATTCATAAGCAAACCATAAGGCAGCAAAGGCAAGCATGGATATAATCGGCTTGTTGGACTTTTGATTGTAAAAACGCTGAAAGAAAAACAAAAATAAGGCGGGAAAGGTTGCTAAAAAAGCAGCGAACAATCCGACCATTAATATAGCTAATATTGCAGGTGTGCCACCATGGTCGTGCATGCTGACATAGATCCAAGAGACGCCGACAGAGAATTTTCCAAAGCCAAAAAACCAAGTGCGAATCGCCGCTTCTTTTGCCGAACTTTTGTGTAGGCTAAAAAGTAGGCCCATAAGAGAGAGGATGGCGATGGGCCAAAGAAAAAAAGGCGCGATGGCAAAAGGAAAGATTAACCCAGACAGTAAGGCGATTAAACGCGGCTGTGCGATGAGTTTTTGTATGAGAAGCATATAAATCCTTGATGTATAAAGCAAAAAAGAAAGCGCTAGGCTTTCTTTTTAATCATTCTGTTTTACCAAACGAAATTAATCGACAGGAGTGACTTCCATTAAATTAATGCGTCGCCCTGTGCCATTAACTACTTTAAAGCGCCAGTCATTGATTGTGATTGCTTCATCGCATTCAGGTACGCGGCCAAAGTGCTGAATAACAATACCACCGATGGTATCAAATTCTTTGTCATCAAATTTAGTATCAAAGTGCTGATTAAAATCATCGATAGGGGTCAGTGCTTTAACCATGCGAACATCATTATCTAGGACTTTAATGAAGCTATCATCATCTTCTTGATCATGCTCATCTTCGATTTCACCGACAATCTGTTCTAATACATCTTCAATTGTCACAATACCTGCAATGCCACCAAACTCGTCAGCCACAATGGCCATGTGATTGCGGGTTGCGCGAAATTCTTTCAATAAAATATTCAGGCGTTTACTTTCTGGAACAAAGGCGGCTGCGCGTAAAAGATCTTTAATATTAAAGTCTTCAAGGGATTCATTCAGAATAAGAGGGATCAAATCTTTGGCTAATAAAACCCCAAGGACCTCATCCTGATCTTCACCTAGTACAGGGAAGCGAGAGTGAGCAGATGCAATAATAGAAGGAAGAAATTCTTTAAGAGATTCTTCGGCTTTAATGCAGACCATTTGTGAGCGTGGCACCATGATGTCACGAACTTGCATGTCAGAAACTTGCAAAGCACCTTCTAGAATAGAAAGTGTTTCGGTATCGACTACGTTACGCTCAGCGGCTTCTCGTAGTATTTCTTTTAGATCTTGACGGTCATTCGGATCGTCGGAAAACAAGGTTGATAGCTTGTCTAGCCAAGTTTTAGATTGGCTACTCAGTCGCTCTTCGCTCATGGAGTATTATTGATCTCTCAAATTACAATGATTCAATGCTTACTTTATAAGGTCTAAACCTTAGAAAGCAAGCGTTTGGCGATTTATTATACTCTTTCAACCATCAGGCTACCAATAGAATAGCCAGCTCCGAATGAACAAATTAGGCCTTTCTCGCCAGACTTGAAGTCATCTTTGTATTTGTGGAAGGCGATGACTGAGCCAGAAGAGGCGGTATTGGCAAACTCATCCAATACGACCGGCGCTTCTTCTAATGTAGGTAAGCGTCCTAGTAATTTTTTGGCGGCAAAGTTATTCATGTTGATGTTAGCTTGGTGGAGCCACATACGCTTCAGCTCTTCGGCTTGTAGGCCGCTTTCTTCAAGCTGCTCAGAAATAAAGGTGACGATTAACGGTAGAAGTTCTTTAAATACCTTGCGACCTTGCTGCTGGAAGAAAGGTCGACCTTCTGGCAAATCATCAAAACAATAGTCTGCATAAGATGCATCACTGCGAATATTGTCAGAATACTGGGTCATCTGTTTAGTGCCAATGATGCGGAATGCGCTATCACTGGTGCAGGTGTCTTCAGGTTCAAGAATGGCCGCGGTAGCCACGTCGCCAAAAATAAAGTGGCTATCACGATTCTTAAAGTTTAAACCTGGGGTCGTGAATTCTGGATTGACAAATAATACGCACTTAGCAATACCTGCGGCTAATGAGGCATAAGCGTTTATCAGGCCAAAGGTGGCTGATGAACAGGCAATGCCCATGTCGTAAGCGCTACCTTTGATGCCTAAGTCGCGCTGAATTTCTACCGAAATACCGGGGTAGTCGCGCTGTCGAAATGTGCTTGATACGATGACTAGGTCAATATCTTCAGCCGTTTTACCCGCTTCTGCCATTGCTTGTTTGGCGGCAGCGATACCCATGGTTACCATTTCTGGAGTCTTCCCTTCTTCCGTCATCGGAAAGGTGGGATGCATGATGTCAGGATTGATTATGCCGTCTTTGTACATGGCGTAGCGAGATTTAATACCCGACGCTTTCTCGATGAATTCTGGACTAGAGCCTACTAAGGCCTCTACATCGCCGGCTTTGATTTCAGCAGCATGCTGGACGTTGAATTTTTCTACATATTGGTTAAAGGCTGTCACTAGCTCTTCGTTACTAATTGTATGAGGAGGGATGAATAAACCTGTACCGGAAATAACGATCTGAGACATGTGCGGTAACCTAAATAATTTGATCAGTAAATAGGGTCTCTATGCTATCAAAACTATCTAGACGGGTCTTGTGTGACTGGCGCGATATGAGCACTAATATTCGATTTTATAAGAATATAGTTTTTCCAATGAGGAAATATTGGTAAAAATAGCTCACAGATGGGGTAGGGATAGCGCCAGTATGGTTGCCTGGCGCTAAATTTATACTAGTAAAGTGCTAGGATAAATTAGAAAGCTTTGGATGAGCTTTTGGGTTGCGACGAACGATTAAGGCAACCTTGCCTATTTTCTGAATCAATTCAGAACCGGTTTCTTTTACTATGTCATCAATAGCTTGAGCGCGCATGTCGCGTTCGCCAATAGAGACTTTTACTTTAATTAACTCGTGGTCATCAAGAGCACGGTTTAATTCTTCCAATACAGTTTCCGATAAACCGTTACCGGCTATGGTCACAACAGGGTTTAGATTATGGCCAATAGAGCGCATTGCTTTCTTTTGTTCAGCAGAAATTGCCATCAGATTCGGTTGCCTAACTTAATTAAGTGGTAAACTCTGATTATATAGCAATAAATTCGAATTTGCCGCTTAAAGCGGTAATCTGTAGAAAACCAATTGAGAAATAAAGTTATGGCGCGTTCAAAATCGAGTAATGATTGGATGGATGAGCATTTTAATGATCATTATGTAATGAAGGCCAAGGAGGAAGGTTATCGTTCTCGCGCTTGTTATAAACTGATGGAAATCGACGATAAAGACAAGTTAATCAAGCCAGGAATGACCGTTGTTGATTTAGGTTCAGCCCCTGGTGGCTGGTCGCAAGTTGCGGCAAAGCGTGTGGGGGATCATGGTTTAGTCGTGGCTTCGGATATTTTGCCAATGGATGGTATTGCCGGGGTTACTTTCTTGCAGGGTGATTTTACTGAAGAAGCGGTATTTGACGAATTGATGAAGGTGATCGGTAATCGTCCTGTGGACCTTGTAATTTCCGATATGGCCCCCAATATGAGTGGGATGAGTGCAGTAGATCAGCCCGGTGCAATGTATTTGGTTGAGCTGGCACTGGACATGGCACGACAGGTATTAAAGCCCGGTGGTAATTACGCGGCTAAGGTTTTCCATGGGGAAGGCTTTGATGAATATCTAAAAGATATGCGCTCATCGTTCCAAAAAGTAGTGACTCGCAAGCCAGAATCATCCCGAGCTCGTTCTCGTGAAGTGTATTTGGTAGCAAAAGGTTTTAAGGGTTAGTTAATCTTTTGCTAGAGTTGTTAGTAGAGTAAAGAAAGGTATAAATGACGGTTGTTTCTCTATTAACTCCGTATAGGTAGTAGAGATAAGATTAAAAGCTGCGTAAGCTAGAGTGCTTACGCTACATATAAAATTAGAGGTATGCCTGTTATGGCAAAGAATTTAGTGCTTTGGGCCATCATCGCTGCGGTATTGATGACGGTTTTTAATAATTTTCAAAATGTCAGCCAAACCAAAGAGCTCAAGTATTCTGAATTCATTAGCAGTGTGCGCAGCGGCCAGGTCGAGCGTGTCAGTATTGCTGGTCAGAATATCGAAGGGGTATTGAGCGATGGCGAGAGCTTCACTTCTATACTGCCGGCGTATGACGAAAAATTGATCGATGATTTGCTTAATAATAATGTGCAGGTTGAAGGTAAAAAGCCTGAACAGCAAAGCATTTGGACTCAGTTATTGGTCGCTTCTTTCCCTATTTTAGTGATTATTGCAGTCTTTATGTTCTTCATGCGCCAAATGCAAGGCGGTGGCGGTGGTAAAGGCGGCCCAATGTCATTCGGCAAGAGCAAGGCAAAGTTATTAAGTGATGACCAGATTAAGACAACGTTTGACGATGTTGCCGGTTGTGATGAAGCGAAAGAAGATGTTAAAGAGCTGGTCGACTTCTTAGTTGATCCGGGTAAATACCAACGTCTGGGTGGGCGAATTCCTCGTGGTGTTCTTTTAGAAGGACCTCCAGGAACCGGTAAAACGTTATTGGCAAAAGCCATTGCGGGTGAAGCGAAAGTCCCTTTCTTCTCGATTTCAGGTTCTGATTTCGTAGAAATGTTTGTCGGTGTGGGTGCGTCTCGTGTGCGCGACATGTTTGAGCAAGCGAAGAAACAAGCACCTTGCATCATCTTTATTGATGAGATTGATGCCGTTGGTCGTAGTCGTGGGGGCGGTCATGGTGGCGGCAACGATGAGCGCGAGCAAACGCTTAACCAGTTGTTGGTTGAGATGGATGGTTTTGAAGCCAATGACGGCGTTATCGTTATTGCTGCAACTAACCGTGCGGATGTATTGGATAAAGCGTTGTTGCGTCCTGGACGTTTTGACCGTCAGGTTGTTGTAGGTTTGCCCGATGTTCGTGGTCGTGAGCAAATTCTAAAAGTACACATGCGCAAAGTGCCAATTGCTGATGATGTTAAAGCCTCAGTGATTGCACGCGGAACCCCTGGTTTTTCAGGTGCTGATCTAGCGAACTTGGTGAACGAATCTGCACTTTTCTCAGCGCGCGCTGCGAAAAGCCTCGTGACGATGGAAGAGTTTGAAAAAGCTAAAGACAAGATCATGATGGGCGCAGAGCGCAAAACCATGGTGATGACTGAGAAAGAAAAAGAGAGCACGGCTTATCACGAAGCTGGGCATGCGATTGTTGGTTGTTTGTCGGAAGAGCATGATCCGGTTCATAAGGTGACGATTATTCCGCGCGGTCGAGCGTTGGGTGTAACCTTCTTCTTGCCAGAAGCGGATCGTATTAGTGAAAGCCGTAGAAAAATCATGGGCGATATCGCGACGGCTTATGGTGGTCGAATTGCCGAAGAAATGCTTTACGGTAAAGAAGGCGTGAGTACTGGCGCTTCACAAGATATTAAAATGGCGACTCACTTTGCGCGTGCGATGGTGGTTAACTATGGTCTTTCAGATACATTAGGGCCTTTAGATTATGACTCTCGTGACTCTGACGGCATTGGCTCGCGCCATGTGTCGAATGAAACATCGCGTTTAATCGACCAAGAAATTAAGCGTATTACAGAAGAGTGTTACGCTCGAGCTGAAAAGATATTAGAAGACAATCGCGACATTTTAGAATCCATGAAAGAAGCGTTAATGGAGTATGAAACGATTGACTCAAATCAGGTAGCCGATTTAATGAATCGCCAGCCAGTTCGATTACCTGCTTCTTGGGACGATAAAAACGGTGGTTCACCAGCGTCTCCGGTTGAAGAGACTGACTTGGGTGAGCAGAGTGATGGAGATGATGCTTCCGGCGACAAAGTCGACGTGTAAGTAAAATGATTAATCGTTTAAAATAACGGGCTACGGCCCGTTTTTTTATGGACTATCTTTTAATTAGAGACTCTGTTGTGGCTTTTTTTACACAAATGCTTCTAAACCACTGCTCTCTAAATAGTCTACTTTTAAATCCTAATGTCTTAAATATTAAGCAGTGAATTTTAATTAGCATGAAAAATAATTTTTTAGCATGTGGATCACGTAATGGTACGACGCAGCATCTGGATTTAAGTCGCTGTAACATTATGGGGATCTTAAATGTCACCCCAGATTCTTTTTCTGATGGGGGTTCTCATAATAGCCTTGATGAAGCCTTGTATCATGCAGAAAAAATGATCAAACAGGGTGCGACCCTAATTGATGTGGGCGGAGAATCTACACGGCCAGGTGCCGTCAAAGTATCTGTGCAAGAAGAGCTCGACCGAGTTGTGCCAGTTGTTGAAGCGATTCATAAGAATTTAGAAACCATTATTTCTGTTGATACCAGTACTCCAGAGGTTATTACTCAGTCTGCAGCAGTTGGGGCGGGTTTGATTAATGATGTGCGGGCATTGCAGCGTGAGGGTGCTCTTGCTGCTGCTGCCGCTACGGATTTGCCTGTTTGTTTGATGCATATGCAGGGGCAGCCTAATACGATGCAGCAAGCACCGAGTTATGATGATGTTGTAAGGGATATTCATGTGTTTTTAGCTGAAAGAATTACAGCTTGTGCGGCGGTTGGTATTGGTAAAGAGCGTTTAATCCTTGATCCCGGCTTTGGTTTTGGTAAGGCTTTAACGCATAATTACCAGTTATTGAATCAACTAGAAACTTTTCATCAGTTAGGCTTGCCATTATTGGTTGGGATTTCACGTAAAACAATGATTGGTCGAATATTGCAAAATCGCCCGACAGATAAACGCTTGATTGGAAGTATTGCAGCGGCGGTGATTGCTGCCATGAAGGGTGCGGCGATTATGCGTGTGCATGATGTAGCTGAAACTTACGATGCATTGCAAATAGTAGAAGCCACGCTGGCTTAAAATAAATAAAAGTCCAAGGAATGAGTCAGAAATGAGTAGAAAGTATTTTGGCACCGACGGTATCCGTGGTGCGGTAGGCACTTACCCGATTACCCCAGAATTTGTGATGAAGCTTGGTTGGGCAGCGGGCAAAGTATTCGCTCAGCAGGGTAAAAGTAAAATTTTAATCGGTAAGGATACTCGGATATCAGGGTATATGTTCGAATCAGCACTGGAGGCCGGCCTAACCGCCGCAGGCGTTGATAGCGGAATGTTGGGGCCAATGCCAACCCCAGGCATTGCTTATCTTACACGTACGTTGCATGCCGATGCTGGTATTGTGATCAGTGCTTCTCATAATGCCTATCATGATAATGGCATTAAGTTCTTTTCGGCTGACGGTACTAAGCTTGACGATGCTATTGAATTAGAAATTGAGAAGTACCTTGATGAGCCAATGACCACCGCTTCTTCTGATAAATTGGGTAAAGCATTTCGTATTAATGATGCCGCTGGGCGTTATATTGAATTCTGCAAAAGTACTGTGCGTCGTTTGAAATTGAAAGGCCGTCGCATCGTACTGGATTGTGCTCACGGCGCGACTTACCAAATTGCGCCGGCAGTATTTAAGGAGCTAGGTGCTGAAATCATTGCGATTGGTACCAGTCCTGATGGTTTGAATATCAATAAAGATATTGGCTCGACTTCGCCGAAGCAGTTGCAGCAAAAAGTGATTGAGACGCGCGCTGACTTAGGCATCGGATTTGACGGTGACGGTGATCGTGTGGTGATGGTCGATGAAAAGGGTGAAATCGTAGATGGTGACGAATTACTTTACATTATGGCGATGCATGCTCGTAGCCGTAAGCGTCTAGGCGGTGGTGTTGTGGGTACTCTAATGAGCAATTTAGGCTTAGAGTTGGCGCTAAAGAGAGAGAAAATTGATTTTGTACGCGCGAATGTGGGCGACCGCTACGTGATGCAGCAGTTAAAGGAGCATAATTGGCGCTTTGGGGGGGAGTCTTCAGGCCACCTTTTATGTTTGGATTCAACTTCTACCGGAGACGGTGTTGTCGCAGCATTACAGATTATGATGGCGTTGCAAGATTCCGGTAAAAGTTTGCATGAGCTTAAGTCGGGTATGGTGAAGTGTCCACAAACAATGATTAATGTGCGTCGTAATAAAGATATTGATGTTGCTAAAGATAAAACCATACAAGCGGCAGCGGCGGATGTTGAAGCAGAACTGGATGGTCGTGGTCGGGTTCTGCTGCGCCCATCAGGTACAGAGCCTGTTGTGCGTGTTATGGTAGAAGGTGAAAACGGTGAGTTAGTTGCTAAAAAAGCACTGCAATTAGCTGAAATTGTTGAAAATATTATATCTTAATTGCGATTATAGCCATCTACTACTTGAGTCAGATGGCTATCTTCGCTACTATCTCGCCCTGTTTTATATCGTGAGGTGATTATGCGTCGTCTATTGGTGGCTGGTAACTGGAAAATGAATGCCAGTAAGGTCATGTTAAATGAATTGTTAGCCAGCATTGTCGAAAATGCTCCGCAACAAACAGACGTCGTTGTATTTCCTCCGGCTCCGTATCTTATGGCGGCGTCTGATAAATTGCAGGGTAGTGCTGTTAAATTAGGTGGTCAGAATATTAACCCTAATGACAGTGGCGCTTATACGGGCGAAATATCTGCCAGTATGATGATTGACTGTGGTTGCGAAGCGGTATTGGTTGGGCACTCTGAGCGTCGTACGCTCTATGCTGAAACGGATGCTGATGTGTTGGCAAAAACAGAAGCAGCCTTGAATGCAGGTTTGATACCTTATGTTTGTATTGGTGAAACGCTAGCAGAGCGCGAAGCGAATCAAACTGAAGCTGTGATTGAACAACAAATTAATGCAGTGTTGAATGGCTTAAATGTTCAGCAATTAGCAAAATGTGTATTTGCCTATGAGCCTGTTTGGGCGATTGGTACTGGAAAAACAGCTTCTCCAGAGCAAGCGCAGCAAGTACATGCATTTATTCGTGGCTTATTGGCTGCGAAAGATGAAAAATTAGCATTGAATAGCCATGTTCTCTATGGTGGTAGTGTGAAAGCGGACAATGCGAAAGAATTGTTTGCACAGCAAGATATCGATGGTGGCTTAGTGGGCGGTGCTTCACTTAAAGCTGAAGAATTTTTAGGAATCTGTAACCCAGCGTAATGTTGGGATCGCAATAGGTAAAGAATAATGGAAAAGATCACCCTAGTAGTACATATCTTATTAGCCTTTGGTGTTATTGGCTTAGTAATGATTCAACAAGGTAAAGGCGCTGATGCGGGTGCTTCGTTTGGTGGTGGTTCATCACAAACAGTATTTGGTGGCCAAGGGTCAGGTAATTTCTTAAGCCGTATGACAGCAATTTTTGCAGCTGTATTCTTTGTTACTTCTATGGTTCTTGCCGTTGTTGCTAGTAATAAAGCAAAAGGCATTAACGATATTGGTGTTCCGATGCAAGAAATGACAGAAGTTCTTGAGCAGGATGCCCCTATTGTGGAAGAATACGCACCTGTAGCTGATGCGCCTGATGTAGATGTATCGATTGATGATGTGCCGGTATTAGAAATGCCAGCAGAGTAGGCATCAAAGAGTAGTTTTGCGGATGTGGTGAAATTGGTAGACACGCCACCTTGAGGGGGTGGTGGGCTTACGCCCGTGGGAGTTCGAGTCTCCCCATCCGCACCAATTCGCTTTTTTAGTCGATCAGGCATATAATTGCCGCAGATTAGAAAAGCAAAGCAAGAAGCCCCTCGTTAGGGGCTTTTTGTTAGGCTCCATTTTTAGTAATGGTGCCGAATTAGAGAAAGCTAATGACCGCGTTGTGCGATTTGGTTTTCTTGTCTGCAAAAGCGTTACGCGGACTGGGCACATGTTGCCCAATTTTTGTTTCTGGCGTTTGAAAAATGCAGATTTTTTTATGAAACGTACAACATAAAGGTTACTTAGCTTGGCTAGTAAAGAAGAAGAATTACGTGAAATGATTGCTCCGGCAATTGAAGCGATGGGCTTATCCCTCTGGGGTTTAGAGTATTCCGCTCAAGGCAAGCACTCCGTTTTACGCATTTACATCGATAATGAGAACGGTGTAAGCGTTGATGATTGTGCTTCTGTCAGTCGGCAGGTAAGTGCGATCATGGACGTCGAAGATCCTATTAGCCAGGAATATACCCTGGAAGTGTCATCACCGGGTATGGATCGCCCGTTGTTTACTCTGGAACAGTTTAGAAAATACATTAATGAGTGGGCTGATATCCGATTACGTATGCCATTTGATGGTCGACGTAAATTTAAGGGTGTCATTATCAATATCGAAGATCAGGATGTCGTCGTGCAGGTTGACCAGCACGAATACTTACTGCCCATCGATATGATTGAAAAAGCGCACGTTATTCCCCAATTCAAGGACTAAGGCAGAGAGCGAGGCTAGAAATGAGTAAAGAAATACTTCTGGTCGCGGAAGCGGTTTCAAACGAAAAAGGCGTTGATAAAGAAATTATTTTCGATGCTATTGAATCCGCATTAGCAGCGGCGACAAAAAAACGTTACGAAGACGAAGAAGCAACTATTACTGTAAACATTGATCGCCGTACCGGTGATTATGTAACTTTCCGTAGCTGGTTAGTTGTAAGCAACGATGTAGTACCTGGCTTAGGCGATGAACTAACACTTGAAGAAGCGTTAGAAATCGATGAAAACTTGAAGCCGGGTGATGTCTATGAAACTGAAGTCGATAATGTCGGTTTTGGTCGTATTGGTGCTCAAGCTGCAAAGCAAATCATAGTACAGAAAGTACGTGAAGCTGAGCGCGCCATGGTTGTTGAACAATACGAAGATCGCGTTGGCGAACTTGTTAGCGGTAGCGTTAAGAAAGTGACTCGCGATAACGTGATTGTCGATTTGGGTAATAATGCTGAAGGCTTATTGCCAAAAGATCAGCTTATTGGTCGTGAAATTGTACGTATGGGTGATCGTGTACGTGCTGTTTTAGACTGCATTCGCCCAGAAAATCGTGGACCTCAATTGATGCTGAGCCGAACTGTGCCAGCGATGATCATTGAGTTGTTCCGCATTGAAGTGCCTGAAATCGCCGAAGAAGTGATTGAAATAAAAGGTGCAGCTCGCGATCCAGGTTCTCGTGCCAAGATTGCTGTGAAAACTAACGATGGCCGCATGGATCCAGTTGGAGCTTGTGTGGGTATGCGTGGTTCTCGTGTGCAAGCGGTAACGAATGAACTAGGTGGTAACGAGCGTATTGATATCGTGCTTTGGGATGATAACCCTGCACAACTTGTTATCAATGCCATGGCTCCAGCTGAAGTTAGCTCCATCATCGTTGATGAAGACTCTAACTCAATGGATGTCGCAGTCGCCGCAGACAATTTAGCGCAAGCGATTGGTCGTGGTGGACAGAATGTGCGTTTGGCTTCTGAGCTTACCGGCTGGGAAATCAACGTAATGACTGAAGCTGCTGCTGCAGAAAAGCAGAACCAGGAATCGGGTAGCATCATTGATGAATTTACCCAACAACTGGATATCGATGAAGACTTCGCAGAATTATTGGTTGAAGAAGGTTTCACCACGCTAGAAGAAGTTGCTTATGTCCCAATTGCTGAAATGATCGCCATTGATGGCCTCGATGAAGAAATTGCTACTGAGCTGCAAAATCGTGCGAAAGATGTGATTTTGACACTAGCGATTGCTTCCGAAGAAAAATTGGAAGCTGCAGAGCCCGCTGAAGACTTGCTAATTATGGAGGGTATGGATAAACATCTTGCTCTTGTATTGGCAAGCCAGGGTATTTGCACAATGGAAGATCTAGCAGAGCAGGCCATCGACGATATTATTGACATCGAAGGCATGACAGAAGAAAAAGCGGCCGAGTTAATTATGACCGCTCGTAAGCCTTGGTTTGAAGGCACTGAGTAATAGATTCACTCGGCCTAGGAGAGATGCATGACCGATACAACAGTTCAAGAGTTTGCTGATGTGGTGGGGACCGATTCAGATCGTCTACTATCACAAATGAAAGAAGCGGGCTTACCTCAGACTAACGCAAATGATGCGGTAAGTGCTGACCAAAAAGAGGCCTTATTGGGCCACTTAAAGAAAAATCACGGTGATGCTGCTGAAGCAGAACCGAAAAAGATTAGTCTTAAGCGTAAAACAACGACTACGTTGAAAACGGGTCAAGGCGGCAAGAAAGATGTTGCTGTTGAAGTTCGTAAAAAGCGTACTTTTGTTAAGCCAGATGCCGATGTTGTTGCCGCCGCAGTGGAAGAAAAAGTCACTGCAGTGAAAGCAGATAAAGCAGCAACGGCTGAAATTAAGCAGGCCGCTGAAGCAGCAACAGCAGAAGCTAAGAAAGCCGCTGAGGCTTTAGAGGCGAAAGCTGCAGCAGAATCGGCTAAGAAAGCGAAAGAAGCGGCTGAAGCTAAAAAAATTAAGCCAGCGGCTAAGCATAAGATTTCTCAGAAATCTCAGTCTGAAGCTAAAGCTCGTGGTGGCGTCAGTTCTACAGCTCGTGTTGCAGCGAAAGCAAAAGTCGCCGCTAAGCCAAAGGCTGAAGTTAAGCCAAAAGCGACAGCAGCAGCCAAGCCTAAGGCAGGTGCTAAGCCTAAGCTAAGTGCTAAGCCAGTAGCTCGCGATACGCGTAACAAAAAGCCAACAGCGACAGCCGCTGCGAAGACAGTTCCGCCAACTAAGGCAGAGCTAGCGCAGAAGCAAGCAACAGCAGAAGCTGCAACGCAACGTGATGGTGCAGATCGCAATAAAAAGCGCGCTCCAGGCGGTGCTCCAGCAGCAGCTCCACGCTCAGGTGCTCCAGGCGCCCCGCGTTCAGGTGCTCCAGGTGGCGCTCCACGTTCAGGTGCTCCTCGTCAGTTCCGTACTGAAGATGGTTCAGCGAATCAGCGTGGTCGTCGTAAGAAGCTTAAAGGTAAAGCGGCTCGAACTGCACAAGCACAAGCAGATAACGAGCACTCGTTTACTAAGCCAACGGCTCCTGTTATTCATCAGGTTGAATTGCCAGAAGCAATTACAGCGGGTGATCTTGCCGCTAAAATGGCAATTAAAGCCGGTGACGTAATTAAAGCGTTGATGGGTATGGGCGTAATGGCCACCATTAACCAGACTTTAGACCAAGATACAGCGACGTTAGTTGTTGAAGAAATGGGTCATAAAGTAACTAAGTTAATTTCAGATAACGCGCTTGAAGAAGACGTATTTGAGTCGGTAACTTATGATGCTGATGAAGAAGATCGTGCGCCAGTTGTGACCGTAATGGGCCACGTTGACCATGGTAAGACTTCACTATTGGATTACATTCGTTCAAGTCGTGTAGCGACTGGCGAAGCCGGTGGTATCACACAGCATATTGGTGCTTATCACGTAGAAACAGGTCATGGCATGATCTCTTTCTTAGATACACCAGGACACGCCGCATTCACTTCAATGCGTTCACGTGGTGCTCAGTGTACTGACGTTGTTATTCTAGTAGTTGCCGCTGATGATGGTGTAATGCCTCAGACGAAAGAAGCTGTACAGCATGCGAAAGCCGCTGGCGTTCCTATCGTTGTTGCGATTAATAAAATGGATAAAGAAGGCGCTGATGTAGATCGTGTTAAAAACGAACTGTCTGCGTGTGATGTAATCCCAGAAGATTGGGGCGGCGACGTTCCTTTCATGCCAGTATCTGCGCATACCGGTGAAGGTGTTACTGAATTATTAGACGCTGTTTTATTACAAGCTGAATTGCTTGAGCTTAAAGCAGTGATCGATGGTCCTGGTCAGGGTGTTGTTGTTGAATCTCGCCTTGATAAGGGTCGTGGTCCAGTAGCTACCTTACTTGTACAAAACGGTACAATTAAGAAAGGCGATATCGTTCTTGCCGGTACTTGTTATGGCCGTGCTCGTGCGTTATTGGATGAGAATGGTAAGCCAACAGAATCTGCTGGCCCGTCTATTCCTGTTGAGATCTTAGGTCTTAATGGCACGCCTGATGCTGGCGCAGCTTTCATCGTTGTTGAAAGCGAGAAGAAAGCGCGTGAAGTAGCAGAGCACCGCGAATCTAAGCGTAAAGAAGGTATTCAGCAGCTTCAACAGAAAGCGAAACTGGATGCCTTGTTTAATAACATGGGTGGCAGTGAGCAATCGAACTTGAACATTGTTCTTAAAACAGATGTTCGTGGTTCTCTAGAAGCATTGATTGCTTCCCTTCAAGGTCTTGGTACCGATGAAGTGAAGGTTAATATTGTGTCTTCTGGTGTTGGTGGTATTTCTGAAACGGATGCAACATTAGCCTTGGCTTCTGATGCGGTTATCTTTGGCTTTAACGTTCGTGCAGATGCATCAGCGAAACGAGTTATTGAAGACAACGGTTTAGACTTACGCTATTACAGCATCATCTATGACTTGATCGACGATATTAGAGCGGCTATGTCTGGCCTATTGGCTCCTGAATTACGTGAAGAGATTCTGGGTGTTGCTGAAGTACGTGAAGTATTTAAGTCGCCTAAGTTTGGTCTGATCGCTGGTTCGATGGTGACTGATGGTGTTATTCACCGTAATAAGAGAATCCGTGTACTTCGTGAGAATACGGTTATCTATGAAGGTGAATTAGAATCTTTACGTCGCTTTAAAGATGACGTTCAAGAAGTTCGCCAAGGTATGGAATGTGGTATCGGTGTTAAGAACTATCAAGATGTTCGCGCTGGTGACCAGATCGAAGTGTATATTGTGAATGAAATCGCACGTACGCTTTAATTAGCTGTCTATTAAGTTATCTATCTATTAACTTAGTAGATTAGCTAAAAACGAAAAACGCCGCTTTATGCGGCGTTTTTTCGCTATGCTAGTTAAATAGTTGGTTATATGTACAATCATGTAGCTGGTTATATAAAAGATATTTAGGGGCGACACAATGCCAAAAGATTTTAGCCGTACTACGCGCTTAGGCGAACAGATCCAGCGAGATCTAGCGCAATTAATTCAATTTGATATGAAAGATCCACGCTTAGGCATGGTGACGTTGAATGCCGTTAAGGTCGCTAAAGACCTTGGCTATGCAGACATCTATTTCACCGTAATGGGTGCGAAAGGTGACAGTGATGAAGCCGATGAAGCGGCCATCCAAAAGCAAGCAAGCAAAGTATTAAATGATGCTGCTGGTTTCTTGCGTGGTGAGTTATCTCGCCAAATGACAACTCGTATTACGCCTTTATTGCGTTTCCACTACGATGAATCGCTATTGCGTGGTCACCATATGACGAACTTGATCAACAAAGTGGTTGCTGAAGATGTTGCTCGTGCGGGCAAGCCTGCCAAAGATAGTGAATAGTAGAAAGTAAGAGTAGAAATAGAAGTATGGCGCGTGTCAAAAAAGGTCGCGATATAAGCGGCATTATAGTGCTCAATAAACCGTTGGGCCTTTCTTCAAATCAAGTTTTACAAAAGATAAAGTGGCTTTTGGGCGCTAAAAAAGCAGGTCATACTGGCGCGCTTGACCCCATGGCATCTGGTGTACTTCCTTTGTGTTTTGGGGATGCAACTAAGTTCTCGCAGATTCTGCTTGAGTCAACAAAGGGTTATGTCACCACCTGTAAGTTGGGTGAGATTCGTTCAACGGGCGACCAAGATGGCGAGATTATCTCGGTAAAACCAATACCTGATTTTGATGCGGCTTCTGTTGAAACAATTCTGAAAAATTTCCGTGGTCTAATCACTCAAGTTCCTCCCATGTATTCCGCGCTTAAGCATGAGGGTAGGCCTCTATATGAGCTTGCGCGTAAAGGTATTGAGCTGGATTTGAAGGCTTTGAAACAGCGTCAAGTTACGATTCATTCTTTGCTGGTGTTGGATATTCGTCAAGACGTGGGTGAGATTGATCTTGAAGTTGTGTGCTCTAAAGGTACTTATATTCGCAGCTTGGTCGAAGACATTGGTAATGAATTAGGCTGTGGTGCTTATGTGAGTATGTTGCATCGCAATCAGGCGGGTCCATTTTCAGAAGCTCAATTCGTTGATTATCAAACTCTGTTGGATCTTGAGGATAACTATCCTGTTGTGGCAGAGCGCCATGCGGTTATGGATGAAATGTTGATTCATTCTGCAGAAGCCATTCCTGACTGGGCTAAAATTGAGCTAACCTTGCACGAAGGGCACAAAATTTTACACGGGCAGAGAGTGAAAACTAGCTTCCCGCTGACGCCTCAAGTACAATTATGGGTTAATACTCCTGATGGAGTTGTCTTTGTTGGCGTTGGTGACATTACTGACAACGGAACACTGATACCGAAACGTGTTTTTCAGGTCGACTTGCCAAGCGAGTAAACTTAGAGGCATTCGTTTCAATCGATTTCTGGCTAGTTTGAGATTTTTAGTCCTTTTGAATTAAGAAGCTCAAGCAGCATCCTACTGTTAATATGCACGGTGGAGATGTTTGGCCGATTTAACCGCATATTATGGAGATACTATCATGGCATTAACTGTCGAAAATAAAGCTGCAATCGTTGCTGAATATCAACAAGCCGAAGGCGATACTGGTTCACCAGAAGTTCAGGTTGCTTTGTTGACTCACAACATCGTTGGTTTGCAGGATCACTTTAAAGTGAACCATAAAGATCACCACTCTCGTCGTGGTTTGATCCGTATGGTAAACCAGCGTCGTAAATTGTTGGATTACTTGAAGGGTAAGGACGCAACTCGTTACACTTCTTTGATCAAGCGTTTAGGTCTACGTCGTTAAGATGTAGTCTTTGATAGAAGCCCTTTTTAGGGCTTCTATTTTTTTATCTTGAATAAATTATTGACTTAACTATTTAATAAACACTGTACTGTCAGTTCTTAGCTACTTCTAACCATTTGCCTTTCAGCCCCTCTTGATAGGGATGCGAAAAGGGCCAATGCTTAGAAGTGCTAGCAGAGCAGTCATTTAAGGATTGAAAGAATGAGCATTATTCCTACAGCGATTACCAAAACGTTTCAGTTTGGTGAAGATACTGTAACGCTAGAAACTGGACGTATTGCACGTCAGGCTTCTGGTGCTGTTTTAGTTACCATTGGTAAGACTCAAGTATTAACCACAGTGGTTGGTGCTAAATCTACTAAGCCAGGACAAGACTTTTTCCCACTGTCTGTTCACTACATTGAAAAGACTTATGCTGCAGGTCGTATCCCTGGTGGTTACCTGAAGCGTGAAGGTCGTCCTTCTGAAAAAGAAACTCTGACTTCTCGTCTTATTGACCGTCCAATTCGTCCATTATTCCCTAAGGGTTACATGAGCGAAGTTCAGGTTGTTTGTACTGTGATTTCTGCAGACAAGAACGTTGATCCAGATATCGCAGCCATGATCGGTACTTCTGCTGCTATCTCTATTTCTGGTATTCCTTTCAGTGGACCAATCGGCGCAGCCCGTGTTGCTTTCAATGAAGAGAAAGGCTACGTATTAAACCCAAGCTATGAAGTTTTAGAAAATTCATTATTGGATATGGTTGTTGCTGGTACTAACGACGCTGTATTGATGGTTGAATCTGAAGCAGATGAGCTGACTGAAGATGAAATGTTGGGCGCTGTATTATTCGCTCACCAAGAATACCAGTGTGTTGTTACTGCTGTAGCTGAATTTGCTGCGACTGTTAATACACCAGTATGGGAATGGACTGCTCCTGAGTTTGATACTGCATTATTTGATGCTGTTAGTGCACAAGCCGGTGCTGCTATTGGTGACGCATATCTTACGACTGATAAGATGGAGCGTTATAGCAAAATCGATGCGGCTAAGAAAGCAGCGGTTGAAGCTTTGTGTGGCGAAGAAGAAGGCAAACCGTCTGCAGACGATATTGCCGGCATGATTTCTAAGATCCAAAAGAATATCGTTCGTCAGCGCAGTGTTGCTGGTGAGCCTCGCATCGATGGTCGTGATAACGATACTGTTCGTGCGATTACGGTTGAAACGGGCGTTCTAGGAAATGTTCACGGTTCTGCTTTGTTCACTCGTGGTGAAACTCAAGCAATCGTTACTGCAACTCTAGGTTCTGGTCGTGATGCTCAGATGGTTGATACGTTGTTCGGTCGTACTGAAGATCCATTTATGTTCCAGTACAACTTCCCTCCTTATTCTGTAGGTGAAGCCGGACGTATGGGCGGTGTTGGTCGTCGCGAAATTGGTCACGGTCGTCTAGCGCGTCGTGGTATCCAAGCGATGATGCCTAAGCACGAAGATTTCCCTTATTCAATTCGTGTCGTATCTGAAATTACAGAATCTAACGGTTCTTCTTCTATGGCTTCTGTTTGTGGTGCTTCTATGGCATTGATGGCAGCTGGCGTACCAATGAAAGCTCCAGTTGCGGGTATCGCAATGGGTCTTATCAAAGAAGACAACGGTTTTGCTGTATTGACTGATATCTTGGGTGATGAAGATCACTTAGGCGACATGGACTTTAAAGTAGCTGGTACTGATCAAGGTATTACTGCTCTACAGATGGATATCAAGATTCAAGGTATCACTGAAGAGATTATGGATATCGCATTGCAGAAAGCAAACACAGCTCGTATGACGATTCTTGCGTCTATGAATGCTTGTATTGCGACTCCTGCTGCTGAGATGGCTGATAACGCACCTACTATGAGCACGATCAAAATCGATCCTGATAAGATCCGTGACGTTATTGGTAAAGGCGGCGCGACTATCCGTTCAATCACTGAGCAGACTGGTGCAGACATCGATATCGATGATAGCGGTAACATCAAGATCTTCGCGGCTGGTAAAGAAGCATCTGATGCAGCTAAAGCAATGATCGAAGGCATTACGGCTGAAGCTGAAGTTGGCAAGATCTACCGTGGTAAAGTTATGAAGCTAGCCGATTTCGGTGCTTTTGTTAACATTATCCCAGGTAAAGACGGTTTGGTTCACATCTCTCAGATCTCTGAAGAGCGTGTAGAGAACGTTGCTGATTACTTGAAAGAAGGCCAAGAGGTTAACGTTAATGTATTAGACGTTGATCCTAAGGGCCGTATCAAGTTGACCATGAAGGGTGTTGCGCAAGAAGCGTAATCTCTGATTGATCATTTGATCTAAAAAAGGCGCTAACTGGAAACGGTTAGCGCCTTTTTTGTTTGTGGCTTTTTGTTTTGTTTTGGTTGAAGCGCTGCTTGTGGGTTGATTCTGGGCTTTTGGTTTTCTGCTCGCAATTTGCTTGCGTTCGCGATGGAGATTGAATTTTGTACGGAGCGCTGCAAGGTACCAGCCGCTCCAGGAATTCACGGCGCTAGCGCTCCCTGTAGCTCGCTAAAAGATCCCTCTTTTAGACGTCCTACAAAATTAATCTCCATCACTCACCGCAAATCACTTCTGCTTTAGAAATCTGAAAAAGCCTTTCTCTTTATAGCAACGCAGCTTATCGGTAAATGATAAGCCGTCTTTATTTAGAATAATAAACCTTCCTTGCGCTTATATAAGAATTTGTGGTGCTGTATCGGGTGGTTCGTTTTATGGGTGTTCACGCCGCAGGGATGCGGGGGCCAAGCCTACAGGGAGAGCGAAGCGGCGTATTTACGGCGTCCCAGAAAAGGAATTACCCGATACAGCGCATACCAAAACGTTGAATTACGGCGTTTTTTAGGATTACAAAAGCGTATAAGTCTTTTTTAGGTAGATGTGCGTCTATATAGATATAGGTACTTATTTTCGCACTAGGTATTTGTTTTTGAATTTTTTTAAAATACATTCATCTTTCTTGACACCATCTTGAAGCCACCTTGAATCTACTCAAATCCCAACTATCCTCTAGTTCCTAGCCAGAATTCGTACGATAACTAAGCAGTTTTGGTGGTTTTTGAATTCATTTCACTCTTTTGTAATATATTTACAGGAATCGGTTGACGGGGCTGAGGATAAGCGTATTATTCGCCGCCTGCTCAGACAGAAAGACCTTTGGGGATTTGTGGCTGAGTTGAGATAAGGTGTTGTTTTTAAAGGTTTTTTTGAAATCTTTCTGAAAATAATCACTTGACTCTCTGGCTGAAGTCTTTAAGATACGCAGCCTGCTCAGAGAGACTTTGAAAGCCTCTTCTTTTTAGTAAGAAGTTACTTTTAAATCACTTTAAGCATTGAAGATAAGATGTTGTTTTTCTTCTACTTTCTCTGAAAGTTAATTGAAAATAATCCTTGACTTCGAAACCGCACAATATATAATGTGCGCCCACTTCGAGTAAAGCTCAGTGGAAACGTTCTTTAAAAACATATTCAGATAATTCGTGTGGGTGCTTACCTTGATTGAGTGGAGACAGTCACTTAACAGTTCGCTGTTAGGATGACATCAAAGCATAAAACAAAGTAAGAACTTACGAACTCTACATTAATTTGGTGAGTATAAAAGTTAGTTTTTATTTTGAGTAAGATTTAAAACTGAAGAGTTTGATCATGGCTCAGATTGAACGCTGGCGGCAGGCTTAACACATGCAAGTCGAGCGGAAACGAAGGTAGCTTGCTACCAGGCGTCGAGCGGCGGACGGGTGAGTAATGCTTAGGAATCTACCGAGTAGTGGGGGATAGCCATTGGAAACGATGATTAATACCGCATATATCCTACGGGGGAAAGCAGGGGACCTTCGGGCCTTGCGCTATTCGATGAGCCTGAGTGAGATTAGCTAGTTGGTGGGGTAAAGGCCTACCAAGGCGACGATCTCTAGCTGGTCTGAGAGGATGATCAGCCACACTGGGACTGAGACACGGCCCAGACTCCTACGGGAGGCAGCAGTGGGGAATATTGCACAATGGACGAAAGTCTGATGCAGCCATGCCGCGTGTGTGAAGAAGGCCTTCGGGTTGTAAAGCACTTTCAGCGAGGAGGAAAGGTCAGTAAGTAATATTTGCTGGCTGTGACGTTACTCGCAGAAGAAGCACCGGCTAATTTAGTGCCAGCAGCCGCGGTAATACTAAAGGTGCAAGCGTTAATCGGAATTACTGGGCGTAAAGCGCGCGTAGGTGGTTTGTTAAGTTGGATGTGAAAGCCCAGGGCTCAACCTTGGAACTGCATTCAAAACTGACTCACTAGAGTACGAGAGAGGTTAGTGGAATTTCCTGTGTAGCGGTGAAATGCGTAGAGATGGGAAGGAACACCAGTGGCGAAGGCGACTGACTGGCTCGATACTGACACTGAGGTGCGAAAGCGTGGGGAGCAAACGGGATTAGATACCCCGGTAGTCCACGCCGTAAACGATGTCTACTAGCCGTTGGAGGACTTGATCCTTTAGTGGCGCAGCTAACGCGATAAGTAGACCGCCTGGGGAGTACGGTCGCAAGATTAAAACTCAAATGAATTGACGGGGGCCCGCACAAGCGGTGGAGCATGTGGTTTAATTCGAAGCAACGCGAAGAACCTTACCTACTCTTGACATCCAGTGAACTTTTGAGAGATCAATTGGTGCCTTCGGGAACACTGAGACAGGTGCTGCATGGCTGTCGTCAGCTCGTGTTGTGAAATGTTGGGTTAAGTCCCGTAACGAGCGCAACCCTTGTCCTTAGTTACCATCATTAAGTTGGGGACTCTAAGGAGACTGCCGGTGACAAACCGGAGGAAGGCGGGGACGACGTCAAGTCATCATGGCCCTTACGAGTAGGGCTACACACGTGCTACAATGGCATGTACAAAGGGTTGCCAAGCCGCGAGGTGGAGCTAATCCCATAAAGCATGTCGTAGTCCGGATTGGAGTCTGCAACTCGACTCCATGAAGTCGGAATCGCTAGTAATCGTGAATCAGAATGTCACGGTGAATACGTTCCCGGGCCTTGTACACACCGCCCGTCACACCATGGGAGTGGGTTGCTCCAGAAGTAGATAGCTTAACCTTCGGGAGGGCGTTTACCACGGAGTGATTCATGACTGGGGTGAAGTCGTAACAAGGTAGCCCTAGGGGAACCTGGGGCTGGATCACCTCCTTAAACGATATTCTTCACCAATCTTGGTTAAGTGCTCACACGAATTGTTTGAATACGATTAGCAAAAGCTAAGGCTTTTGCTCGTTCTTTAAAAATTAGGATACATGATATGAGTTATTGATTAACTCGTAAGGTTTGATTGAGGTTGGGTTTACCCAAGTTTGATTGTACTAAGCGAATTGATTATTTATCTCAGTGCTAATTCTCTATTTATACGTATTAAATTTTGAATTGTTGGTTTCGATCAACAGTCTAAGGTTTGATGCTTGTGTAAAAGAAAAAAATATTAAAGTGATAAGCAAACTCAGTTAGTTGATCAAATAATATCACCCTTAGCGTTAATACTTCCACAGTCTCTTGTGATTGTCGAGGTGGTTTTGGGTTATATGGTCAAGTGACTAAGCGTGCACGGTGGATGCCTTGGCATCTGGAGGCGATGAAAGACGTAGTAGCTTGCGATAAGTTGCGGTGAGGTAGCAAACAACCTTTGACCCGCAAATTTCTGAATGGGGAAACCCACCTGCTGTAAGGCAGGTATCTTATAGTGAATACATAGCTATAAGAGGCGAACCCGGGGAACTGAAACATCTAAGTACCCGGAGGAAAAGAAATCAATTGAGATTCCCCTAGTAGCGGCGAGCGAACGGGGATTAGCCCTTAAGCTGTTTTGTAGTTAGTAGAAGGCTCTGGAAAGTGCCGCCATAGTGGGTGATAGCCCCGTATACGAAAACTTATAAGCAGTGAAATCGAGTAGGTCGGAACACGTGGTATTCTGACTGAACATGGGGGGACCATCCTCCAAGGCTAAATACTCCCAGATGACCGATAGTGAACCAGTACCGTGAGGGAAAGGCGAAAAGAACCCCTGTGAGGGGAGTGAAATAGATCCTGAATCCGTGTACGTACAAGCAGTGGGAGCGGACTTGTTCCGTGACTGCGTACCTTTTGTATAATGGGTCAGCGACTTACTGTCAGTGGCAAGGTTAAGTGTTAACGGAGCCGTAGAGAAATCGAGTCTTAACTGGGCGTTGAGTCTCTGGCAGTAGACCCGAAACCGGGCGATCTATCCATGTGCAGGTTGAAGGTTGAGTAACATCAACTGGAGGACCGAACCCACTATCGTTGAAAAGCTAGGGGATGACGTGTGGATAGGAGTGAAAGGCTAATCAAGCCCGGAGATAGCTGGTTCTCCTCGAAAACTATTTAGGTAGTGCCTCTCGTATCACCATTGGGGGTAGAGCACTGTTAAGGCTAGGGGATCATCCCGATTTACCAACCCTTTGCAAACTCCGAATACCAATGAGTGCAATCGAGGGAGACACACGGCGGGTGCTAACGTCCGTCGTGGAAAGGGAAACAACCCAGACCGTCAGCTAAGGTCCCAAAGTTACAGTTAAGTGGGAAACGATGTGGGAAGGCTAAAACAGCTAGGAGGTTGGCTTAGAAGCAGCCATCCTTTAAAGAAAGCGTAATAGCTCACTAGTCGAGTCGGCCTGCGCGGAAGATATAACGGGGCTCAAACTGTACACCGAAGCTACGGATGCGTGTTTACACGCATGGTAGAGGAGCGTTCTGTAAGCCGTCGAAGGTCAAGGTGTGAACCAGGCTGGAGGTATCAGAAGTGCGAATGCTGACATGAGTAACGATAAGGGGAGTGAAAAACTCCCCCGCCGGAAATCCAAGGTTTCCTGTCCCATGCTAATCAGGGCAGGGTGAGTCGGCCCCTAAGGCGAGGCAGAAATGCGTAGTCGATGGAAAACAGGTTAATATTCCTGTACTTGTTTATATTGCGATGGAGGGACGGAGAAGGCTAATCGGGCCAGGCGTTGGTTGTCCTGGTTTAAGGTAGTAGACTGGGGTCTTAGGCAAATCCGGGACCCTAAAGTCGAGAGCTGATGACGGTGAGATTACGATCTCCGAAGTCGATGATGCCATGCTTCCAAGAAAATCTTCTAAGCTTCAGATATAAAGAAACCGTACCCCAAACCGACACAGGTGGATAGGTAGAGAATACCAAGGCGCTTGAGAGAACTCGGGTGAAGGAACTAGGCAAAATGGTACCGTAACTTCGGGAGAAGGTACGCCGGTGATTGTGACGAGACTTGCTCTCTAAGCGATCGTCGGTCGAAGATACTAGGTGGCTGCGACTGTTTATTAAAAACACAGCACTCTGCAAACTCGTAAGAGGACGTATAGGGTGTGACGCCTGCCCGGTGCTGGAAGGTTAATTGATGCGGTTAGCTTCGGCGAAGCTGTTGATCGAAGCCCCAGTAAACGGCGGCCGTAACTATAACGGTCCTAAGGTAGCGAAATTCCTTGTCGGGTAAGTTCCGACCTGCACGAATGGCGTAACGATGGCCACACTGTCTCCACCCGAGACTCAGTGAAATTGAATTTGCGGTTAAGATGCCGTATACCCGCGGCTAGACGGAAAGACCCCGTGAACCTTTACTACAGCTTCACAGTGAACTTTGAATTGGCTTGTGTAGGATAGCTGGGAGGCTTTGAAGCGATGACGCCAGTTGTCGTGGAGCCAAGCTTGAAATACCAGCCTGGTCAATTTGGGGTTCTAACTCAGGTCCATTATCTGGATCGAGGACACTGTGTGGTGGGTAGTTTGACTGGGGCGGTCTCCTCCCAAAGAGTAACGGAGGAGCACGAAGGTTAGCTAAGCATGGTCGGACATCATGCGGTTAGTGCAATGGCATAAGCTAGCTTGACTGCGAGACAGACACGTCGAGCAGGTACGAAAGTAGGTCATAGTGATCCGGTGGTTCTGTATGGAAGGGCCATCGCTCAACGGATAAAAGGTACTCCGGGGATAACAGGCTGATACCGCCCAAGAGTTCACATCGACGGCGGTGTTTGGCACCTCGATGTCGGCTCATCACATCCTGGGGCTGAAGCCGGTCCCAAGGGTATGGCTGTTCGCCATTTAAAGTGGTACGCGAGCTGGGTTTAGAACGTCGTGAGACAGTTCGGTCCCTATCTGCCGTGGGCGTTAGATATTTGAGAAGAGCTGCTCCTAGTACGAGAGGACCGGAGTGGACGAACCGCTGGTGTTCGGGTTGTCATGCCAATGGCATTGCCCGGTAGCTACGTTCGGACAGGATAACCGCTGAAAGCATCTAAGCGGGAAGCCCCCTTCAAGATGAGATATCTCTGAGACTTCGAGTCTCCTAAAGGGCCCAGGAAGACTACCTGGTTGATAGGCAAGGTGTGTAAGCGTTGTGAGGCGTTGAGCTAACTTGTACTAATTGCCCGTGAGGCTTGACCATATAACACCAAAACTGCGCGTCTATACCAAGGTAAAGACAAGCGGTGGTGTTGTAAGATCAGAACAACTGATAAGCACACACTCTAATATTAAGCTGAAGACGCAAGTCGAAGCAGAGAATTAACACTAAGATAAAACCACATCATGTATCCGACCCTATTTGCTGAACGATTGCTGCCACTCGCAAGAGAAGTGCAATAAGACAATCACTAAGCATCAAGGTTTGCTTGACGACAATAGCGCTGTGGAACCACCTGAACCCATCCCGAACTCAGAAGTGAAACGCAGTAGCGCCGATGGTAGTGTGGGGTTTCCCCATGTGAGAGTAGGTCATCGTCAAGCTCTTATTCTAAAATCCCCAACAGATTCTCTTTAAATAGAGAGTGTGTTGGGGATTTTTTTTCAGTAAAGATTGGTTTAGAAAAACCAACTGTGTATGACCCTATTTGCCAAGTGAATGCAGCCACTCATAAGAGAAGCGCATAAGACACGAACAAAGCATCAAAGTTTGTTTGACAACAATAGCACTGTGGAACCACCTGAACCCATCCCGAACTCAGAAGTGAAACGCAGTAGCGCCGATGGTAGTGTGGGGTTTCCCCATGTGAGAGTAGGTCATCGTCAAGCTCTTATTCTAAAACCCTAATAGGTCGTCTATTAGGGTTTTTTTTCGCCTAGAGAAAAGTGTGATGGCAGACAAATTAAAATTTTTAGAATAATGACGATGAATTTCTCTCGATACCCACTAGCTGGCAGAGGATAGCTCTGCATTTCCACCATCCATAGTGGTCACTGTGGGCTCTTCCCGTTTGATTGTAGGGTAAACGTTACGTCTATTGAGGCTCTTATTCTAGAATCCAAAATCGGTTTTCTTAAAAACATCTTGCTGTGAATGTTACAGCCATAAACTGAGACAAATCTTTACCCATTAGCATGACGTGTGAAGCCCCATTAGATTACAATAGCATTCCTCAAAAACATTAATAAAAGCAGCGTAGGCATCATGTCGCTAAGAATCATCACTCTCAGTTTTCTAGGCCTTTATAGTTTATTGGCATTGCTCCACGCCTGGTCCCTCCCTTTTTCTGCCGATGAGGCTCACTATGCCTTATATGGGAGCTTTTTAGATTGGTCTTATTTTGATCATCCTCCTATGGTTGGCTGGCTTCAATCGATCGCTTTATTATTCTCAAGTTCCGAGTTCTCCTTGAGAGTAATCCCAATTATTCTGAGTGGACTTTCATTGTGTGTATTATTCCATCTAGCTAAAAAAGACTTTGGTGAAAAAACAGCGCAGCTAACGATCTTGCTGTTTATCAGCGCGCCTATTTTACAAGTACTTCCTTTTGGTATGATCCCAGAAACCCCTCTAATTTTGGCGGGCTTATTAAATATCTGGATCTTAAAAAGGATTCAAATAAATGAAGGGCATCAACTTAAAGATTGGCTATTGCTTGGTTTAATATTAGGTGCCGCTGGGTTAAGTAAATACACTGGCGTGACGCTGGCTGTGTCTACTTTTATAGTGCTGTATTTACAATTCAAAGCGCGTTTGTTTTCGCAAGTAGGGCTGTATCTTGCAGGGATTATTGCCGCTATTTGTATTTTTCCTGTGTTGTATTGGAACATGCACAATGACTGGATTTCATTTTTATACCAGTTAAATCATAGTGCCGGAAAATCAGAATATAGTTTAGCCGCTGCATTACGTATGCAAGTAACTCAATTTGCTGCTTTCGGACCTTTAATCTATATCGTGGGCTTATTGGCCATATGGAAGTTGCGGGCTAATAACGGCGCTAAAATCTGGCTGATTTTCGCCTTACCTATTTTGATTTTGTTTTCTATCTTATCGGCAAAAGGTCGCTCATTGCCTCATTGGACTGAGTTAGGCGTTATTTTTATGCTGCCATTGATCGCGAAAGTAATTCTTTCATCTTTAGGCAGTAAAATACAAAAGCGAATTTTTATAAGTCTAGCCAGTTTCAGCTTGTTGTTAACCTTGGTTGTACAAGTTCTTCTTACTTATCCTAAAATTGCTTTTGATGATTATCGCCACCCATTAGCAGATTTAATGGGGTGGAAAGAGGTTTCATCTCGTATCACATCTTTGGCCAAGGAGGGGGATAATGTATTTATACCCAACTGGTCACACGCCTCTCGAGTTGCATGGTATGCGCGTCCAATGCCTGTTAAAGTACTGGATTCAAGATTTGATCAGTTTGATCTTTGGTTTGGATCCGCTGAGGTGGGTGATTCTGGAATATTATTACTTCATGCCGACCATAAAGGATTCAAAGAAAAACTGTTGAAACAGTTTTCACACTGCGAATTTAAAGATGAATTAGAAATAAAAATAGAATCTTCATATGTGAACTATTTCAAACTTTATCGATGTGACCATTATATGGGTACGGGCAATAAAGAAGCGGTCACTAAAGAAGCAGTTAATAGTCAATAAGGTGCTGTTGATGACAGCGCTAGTAAAAGTGGTTTAAAAATATGTCGGATGTAAATATATCTATCGTTATTCCTACTTATCAAGAAGTAGAGAATATTCCCCTAATAGCAGCAGAAATTAATACTGCGCTGGCGGGTGAAAGCTTTGAAATTATCTATGTGGATGATGATTCCCAAGACGGTTCTTTTGATGCGGTCGCAAAGCTGTCTCATGAAATCCCTGCGCGTATTATCGTACGGACAGAGGAACGCGGTTTATCTACAGCGGTAATTCGCGGCATCGACGAAGCGGTTGGTAAATACATTGTTGTGATGGACTGCGATCTATCTCACCCAGCGACGGCTATTCCTCACATGGTTGAAAAGCTAAAGACTAATGAAGCGGACTTTGTTGTTGGTTCTCGTTATGTCGAAGGCGGGTCTTTTGATGAAGATTGGGGATTCTTAAGATTATTGAACTCAAAGGTTGCGACTTGGCTAGCATTACCTTTATGCCATGTTAAAGATCCAATGTCTGGTTTTTTCTCCTTTGAGCGCGAGCGTCTAGGAAGTACAAAAGATCTTGCCCCAACAGGTTATAAAATCGGCTTAGAGATTATGGTGAAGGGTGAGTTTGCTTCACCTGCCGAGCAGCCTATACACTTTAAAGATCGTGAGTTTGGCGAGAGTAAGCTGGATTTCAAAGAACAGCTTTTGTATCTAAAACATTTGCGTCGATTGTATAAATTTAAATTCCCAACGGCTTCAGAGTTCTTACAGTTTGGTTTAGTAGGAGGCACGGGCTTTATTGTGGACAGTCTTATTTATTTTGGTCTGCAGTTATTCTTAGGCCTTAACCACACTGTTGCTCGTGCGATTTCATTCTGGCCAGCGGTTACTTGGAACTGGTTTTGGAACCGTACAGTTACTTTCACTGATAGAGATAAATCAAAAAAGCTCACTCAGTGGTTATCATTTGTGATGACGTCATTAGGCGGCTTTGCAATTAACTTTGGTAGCTACACCTTATTAACAGAATACGTTCCTTTCTTTATTGAAAAACCATTTATGGCTTTTATTATCGGCGTGATTATGGGAATGGGCTTTAACTTTATGGCAGCGCGAGTATTCGTATTTCGCGAACTTAATGAAGAAGTCGCTGAAGAAGTAAAAGGAAAGTAGGCACCGCTCGAAATGAAAGAGTTTGATAAAGCAATACGTCCTGTATTGCTTTATCAGTCGCTAAGCTAACGGATTAGTCAGCCTATTTAGGGTGCGATTCTTTTGCTGACTTAGCGTACAACATCTCCACTAAGTCATTGATTGGGTTTATGGCTGTTTCTGTTAATTTAAAATGATAACAGAGTGGTCAGGTATTTGCATCTTGAGTGATATAAAAGGCAGCTTGGAAATCATTAATTTACCAATGAGAGGGCTGAGGCTTTATGACGCACTTGAATTTCATCAATATCTCCCGTTAATAATCTACCTTGCTCAACTTTCCATTTTCCTCCTACCATCACGTAATCTGCACTATGAGCGCCACACAATATGAGAGCGGCTAATGGATCGTGGGAACCAGAAAAGCGAGGTTCATCCAGATTAAATAAAGCGATGTCTGCTTGCTTTCCGACAGCCAGCTCACCGATGTCATTGCGCCCTAATACCTTTGCAGAGCCTTTTGTGGCCCAATAGAGTACATCTTGATGAGTAACTTCATCGGCTTGATAGCGTAAGCGATTAATTAATAAAGCTTGGCGAACTTCTTGAATCATATTTGAGCCATCATTAGACGCTGAGCCATCAACCCCTAAGCCAACATGCACTCCAGCGGCTTGCAATTCTTTGGTACGGCAAATACCAGAAGCTAAAATCATATTTGAAGAAGGGCAGTGGGCTATGCCTACTTTGGCCTTACCTAAGCGTTTAATTTCATCGTCATTGAAATGAATGCCGTGAGCTAGCCAAACATCACCGGCTAACCAGTTGACTGACTCTAAATAATCTAATGGGCGTAAACCAAAAGATTGCAGGCAGAAGTCATTTTCATCTTCAGTTTCCGCTAAATGAGTATGTAAGCGTACATTATTAGCGCGTGCTAACGTCGCCGTTTCTCTCATTAAGTCCGTCGTCACTGAAAATGGTGAGCAGGGCGCTAATGCAAGCTGAACCATAGCACCAGGCCCAGCTTGATGAAATTGACTAATAACCCGTTGGCAGTCATCTAAAATAGCCGCATCGGTTTGCACAGTGGACTGAGGTGGTAAGCCACCATCATCTTGTCCCAAGCTCATGGAGCCACGAGTCAGCATGACACGATTACCAATTTTTCGTGCGGCAGATACTTGAATATCAATCGCTTCAGTTAAGGCTTGTGGAAATAAATAATGATGATCAGCGACCGTTGTGCAGCCCGATAACATTAATTCCGCCAACCCAAGCTCAGTTGCTGCATGCAGCATATCAGGTTGTAGTTTAGCCCAAACGGGATAGAGGGTTTGCAGCCAAGGGAATAGACGCTTATTTAATGCGGGGGGAAAAGCTCGAGTGAGGGTCTGATAAAGATGGTGGTGAGTATTCACTAATCCAGGAAGTAAGACATGACGGCTGGCATCAAATACTTGGTTTATATCATTCTTTGGTTTAGCGTCTTTAGCGACGAGTTCAATGATTATGCCATCGCGAATTACAATGCCATTGCTGGCATCTTGTTGGTTCGCTGTAAATACCGACAAAGGGTTTTTAATCCAGAGAGTCTTTTTTGTTAGCAGAGACTTATTTATAAATAAAGAGTTGGACATGTTGTCACCTTTTAAAAGTGCCAACAGAGACAAGAGATTGAAAAGAAAATTATCGATAATAATCACGTCAAGTCACCCTGTTCTGCGAGCAGTACAGTAATAGCAGTGACTTGCGTGTTAATCTGCCAAGAAATTTTTACAGCTATGAAGGCTGTTTAAAGTTTATGTGTCGGGGTTAAGCCGCAGCCCGTTAAAATCATGTGACACAAAAAACGACTGATGCGTTCAATGTCATCTGCTTCATATTCAAGCTTATTCGTAATGGTTAAAATTTGAGCTTCGAAATCTGCATAGTGCTGAGTCGTTGACCAAATCATAAAAAATAAGTGCTCAGGATCAACCTTGTTCATCTTACCTTGCTCGATCCAGGTTTCGATAATTTTAGTCTTTGCTCTTAACCAAGTGCGTAAATCTGTGCGTAAGTATTCCTTAACATTTGGCGCACCTTGAATAATTTCGGTAGCAAATATTTTAGAGGCGTTAGGATAGCGAATCGCCAGCTCAACTTTGGTTCGAATATAAAATTCTAAAGTCTCAGTTGGATCATCGTCTTCAGTGATATCGGTCAGAACTTCATTCCAGCGCTGAACAATGTCTTCTAATACCGCATTGTACAGTTTCGCCTTATTAGTAAAATAATAATGAAGATTAGCTTTAGGTAATCCAGCCGCGTCTGAAATAGACTGCATGCTAGTGCCCTTGTATCCATGCTTAACAAATTCGACTTCAGCCGCTTGAAGAATCTTCAAACTGTTCTGTTCGCGGATTTTACCCGGTTTGTACTTCTTAGTTACGCTCACCAAAAGCCTCGTTAGTAACAGTATAAGGTGACATCATCCGATGAATAATACGAATATCGATTATAACAGAATGTGATGATGAACGAAAAAATACATCAACGAATAATACGATGTGTATCAAGCTAAAGTGAGCAATCTCTTCTTGATTGATCAATAGCGGGTCATAAAAGCGATTAATAATAAATATTATTTAAATAGTTACTGCTGGTTAACCAGCAGTAACTCGAGCAAATCAAACAATGATTAAGAGCGCTAGCTCTTAGGTAGCTTGCCTTCAACGCCTTTAACGTACCAGTTAAAGTTTTTTAGAGCCGCGTCATCCATCGTTGCGCCTGCGCCAATCACTTCTTTGCCAGACTGATCAAAGATAGGGCCATCAAATACGCGCATAGAGCCGTCTTTGATTGCTTGTTTCTTCTTAGCGACAAGCGCTTTAACATCAGCAGGGATCGCATCGTTTAATGGTGCTAGGTCAGTAACGCCTTCCGCAATACCCGGCCATAAATCTTCAGACTTCCAAGTGCCATCCATAACCGCTTGTACTTTTGCAGCGTATAATGGACCCCAGTTGTGAATAGTCGACGTTAAATGAGCTTTTTCACCATAGGCACTCATATCAGAGTGATAACCAATGGCGTAGTTGCCTTTCGATTCTGCGGCCTGAATAACGGCAGCTGAGTCAGTATGCTGAGTTAAAACATCGGCGCCTTGTAGCATTAATGTTTCAGCCGCTTCACGTTCTTTTGCAGGGTCATACCAAGTAGACGCCCACACAACTTTTACGGTGATATTTGGGTTGGCTTCCATCGCACCTTTCGTGAAAGCATTAATGCCACGAATCACTTCAGGAATAGGAAAAGATCCTACATATCCAATCACGTTAGACTTAGTCATTTTACCCGCGATTAAACCCGTAAGGTAACGACCTTGATAAGCACGAGCAAAATAAGTACCGACATTTTTACTACGCTTGTAGCCTGTAGCGTGTTCGAATTTAACTTTCTTAAATCTTTTCGCTACTTTTAAAGTAGGGTTCATATAACCAAACGAAGTCGTGAAAATTAACTCGTGGCCTTTGGCGGCTAACTGACGAATAACGCGTTCAGAGTCAGCACCTTCAGCAACACTTTCAACATAGTTTGTTTCGATTTTATCACCGAACTTTTCAACAATGTATTTACGGCCTTCATCATGACCAAAAGACCAGCCAGCATCACCCGTTGGGCCAACATAAACAAAGCCGACTTTTAATGGATCTTCTGCCGTGGCGAGACTAGCCCCAAATGCTAAAGCTGCCGTCATGGCTAGCTTGGTTAGTTTATTTAAATACATGGTTATGCTTCCTTTTAGTTCACTTCAGTTAGATTCAATAATATAGGTCCGCCACTATTATTGTGGCGATACCAAAGTATGCTTAGATAAAAACTACACTTGCGGTCTATAAGGCTGACCTAATGCAAGCGGTGTACTTAATTTTGCTTTAGCGGCATCGCTTGCGATAATAACCAAAACAATAATGGTGGCACCATAAGGTAGCATAGCAAGAAGGTTTGGAGACGCTTCAAAACCAAGCCCTTGTAGAACCAAATGCATGATGCTCGCAGCACCAAACAAATAAGCACCCAATAGAATGCGTTCAGCTTTCCAGCTGGCAAATACGACCAAAGCCAACGCAATCCACCCGCGTCCGGCAGACATGCCTTCGCTCCACATCGGTGTATAAACCAAAGAAAGGTAAGCACCCGCTAAACCTGCCATAGCACCACCAAATAAAATAGCGCCATAGCGAACTTTCATTACTGGAATACCAATGGCATTAGCCGCTTCTGGGTTTTCACCAACAGCACGAATGGTTAAGCCCAAGCGAGTACTGCGGAAGCACCAAAAAATTAATGCAAACATGACCCAAGATAGATAAACCAAAGGATCATGAGAAAATAAAACTTTTCCGATAAAAGGAATGTCACTTAATAATGGAATTGGGAAAGGCGCAATTCCATCAATCGCCATGCCGACATAA
This sequence comes from Oleispira antarctica RB-8, assembly GCA_000967895.1. Classification (GTDB taxonomy): domain Bacteria; phylum Pseudomonadota; class Gammaproteobacteria; order Pseudomonadales; family Oceanobacteraceae; genus Oleispira; species Oleispira antarctica. The sequence goes on along the minus strand of FO203512.1, from coordinate 3,705,283 downwards.
CCAGCGCCTAAAAAGCCACTGAGTCCGGTACCAAAAATGGTTAACGCCAACCCCGTTGCGACCTGATTGGAGACTAATGTTACGGCCAAGAATGCGAATAGAACCGACATCATCATACCCGCAAGAATTGCGGCAATAATGCCAAGACCTGCATGACCTGTTACGACAGCTGCAATGAAACCTAGCGCTGCGCCCATCAATACCATGCCTTCTTGGCCAAGGTTTAATACGCCTGATTTCTCACAGACCATTTCCCCCAGTGCTATTAAAATAAGTGGCGTACCGGTGCGTAATGTTGCGAATAAAATATTGGTGAATAATTCAAAATCCATAGTACTAGCCTCTTATGCTTGTGCAGAGTTGGAAGAGCTGCCGATAGAGCGGGCAGCAGGCTTACGCACAATGCGATAGCTAATTAATAAATCACAGGCTAATAAATAAAATAACAGCATGCCTTGGAATAAACCGGTTAACGATTTAGGAAGTGCTAAGTCCATCTGAGCCATTTCTCCACCCATATAAGTCAACGCTAACAACATACTGGCAAAGACTATGCCTACAGGATGCATGCGGCCTAAGAAAACAACAATAATCGCTGCGTACCCATAGCCAGGAGAAATATAAGGATTAAGCTGACCAATTGACCCCGTTACTTCGCTTACCCCTGCAAGGCCTGCAAGAGCACCACACGCTAATAATACAAACCAAGTTAAGCGTTCTTCTTTAAAGCCTGCAAAACGAGCGGCGGCTTTATCTTCGCCTAAAACAGAAATTTGAAAGCCTAATAAGGTTTTCGACATTAATGCCCAGATTGCGGCAACGGCAAATAAAGCAAAGAATATACTGATATTCAGCCGATAATCATCGGATAAAACCGGTAGTGTTGCGAAATCTGAGAACATTGCTGACTCTGGAAAGTTAAAACCTTCAGGGTCTTTCAACGGCCCGTGTACGCCATATAACAGCCAATTAAGAGCAATGTAGTTCAGCATAATCGTAGTGAGAATTTCGTTAGCGCCAAAACGAGTTTTTAGCAAGGCAGTGAGGGCCCCCCAGAATAAACCGGATAAAGCACCAAAAAATAAAACTAAAGGTAAAACCCAGAAACCTTCAGCGTCCATGAGTTCTAATGCAATGTAACCACCGCCCAAGCCACCAAGAATGAACTGGCCTTCAGCGCCGATATTCCAGATTCTTGCTTTAAAGCACAGCATTAAACCCATGGCACACAAGGTAAGAGGTGCGACTTTAACGCCCAGCTCTGTCCAGCCATATACATCGGTTAAAGGTAAAACAAAAAAAGTATACAGGGCGTGAAAAGGGTCTTGACCTAATGCTGTAAATAACAAACCACCACTAAGCAAGGTTAATAGAATCGCAAACAATGGCGATAAATAAGACATGAGTTTTGAATCAGACGGTCTTTTTTCTAACGTAATATTCAACATTATTTAATCGCACCTTCACTATCATTATTCAGCGCATGAAAATCACCAGCCATCCACATGCCCAGCTGATTAATAGAAACGTCATGAGTCGGGGCAATAGGAGAGAGTTCGCCATCACAAATCGCACAAATACGATCACTGATAGAATACAACTCATCAATATCTTCCGAAACAACCAATATCGCACAGCCCTCGTCACGCAATTTAATTAATTCATGACGAATTAAAATGGCCGCGCCAATATCAACGCCCCACGTTGGGTGAGAACAAACGAGTAGTTTGGGATTCTGTAAAATTTCGCGGCCAATAATATACTTCTGTAAATTACCGCCCGATAACGATTTGGCTTGAGCATGAATACCCGCCGCTTTAACATTAAACTTTTCAATAATTTTTTGTGCGAACGCTTTTACCTTGCTCGTATTGATAATGCCGTTCTTGGTTAATTCGCCTTGATAGCCCGTTAATAAACCATTATCTTGCAATGACATGTCAGGTACAGCACCGCGACCCAGACGTTCTTCTGGTACAAACCCTAAGCCTAAAATACGGCGTTTCTCTGGGGTTAAATTCCCGACCGCTTTTTGAGCAAACAAGACGGTTTCTTTAGCGCTGGTATCTTCACCACTGATAAGGTTCAGTAATTCTTCCTGGCCGTTGCCCGCCACGCCTGCAATCCCTAAAATTTCACCAGCTCTGACTTCTAATGAAATGTTTTTAAGAGCACAAGCAAAAGGATCGTTAGATTGATGGCTTAAATTGACAATCGATAGAAAAGTTTCAGCCCCTTCTGCTTTTTTATAGTCTTCGGTAAGCGGTGTATCGTCACCCACCATTAAACGGGCAAGTTCTTCAGTCGTAGTATCTTTCGGTATGCAATGACCGCTGACTTGGCCTGCTTTTAAGATTGTTGCGTGATCACACAAGGCGCGAACTTCATCAAGCTTATGAGAGATAAACAAGATACTGCAACCTTCGCCAGACAAGAGGCGGAGGGTCTTAAAAAGGGTTTCTACTTCTTGTGGAGTTAATACAGAAGTTGGCTCATCAAGAATTAATAGTTTCACATCTTGTAAAAGACAACGCACGATCTCAACGCGCTGTTGCTCACCAATTGATAGGGTGTGCACATAGCGATTAGGGTCAAGCTTCATTCCGTAGTGTTCGGACACTTCTATAATGCGCTGTTTAAGAACATCCATCGAAGCCGATTCTGCTTTAGGCAGACTCAGCGCGATATTTTCCGCGACCGTTAACGTTTCAAATAATGAAAAATGCTGGAAAACCATCCCTATGCCTAATTCACGGGCGTGTGCGGGACCTTTAACGGAAATCTCTTCTCCCTGCCAGCGCATGATGCCTTCGTCAGGTTTTACCACACCATAAATGATTTTCATCAAGGTGCTTTTACCTGCGCCATTCTCTCCAAGCAAGGCATGTATCTCGCCAGCGCCAACCTTCAGTTCGACTGATTGGTTGGCGACACAGCCAGGGTAGCGCTTGGTTATATTGTTTAGTTCAATCTGATTCATATTAAAATTCTTGACCAATTAGCCAGTTTTATTAAGCAATATGTTTGCCAAAACTCAGACTATAATGCGATAAAAATGATAATTTCTCAAAAAATTGTTCAGAAGGTCAGCTTATATTCAGTGAATAAGCTGAAATGGTTACATATTAAATCGATATGAGGTTATTAATTAACCTAGCTATACTAAATCAGTAACCGATATGTGCTCTATGTCAGTGCGTTGGCTCACGTTGTAGGGCCATTAAAGTGCAAAACATGACTATCTGGTCATGTAATTGGTCATATAAAGCCAGTTTGGGAATTACGCGGTGCTACTTATATTCTCTTTCTTACTTTTTTCTGTTTAAAAGTAGGGTTTAAAAAAACGAACAATAGCTGAACGCTCAGTGTAATGTGGGGCCTGGCTAGGTTGGTACTATTCTTGATACATTAAATTATATTAATAAAACCTGTCCGGCTGGTCAGGATATTTGATTAGTCGAATCTTTCGCGTAATAATGCGCGACATGATATGTGATGAATATGAGTAAGCCCGTGATTAAATTTTGTTTAAATGGCCGCTGGATCGAAGAAACAGCCGTCACAAGCGACATGACCGTTCTGCGCTATTTACGCACGCAGCAAATTTTAGCTGGAACCAAAGAAGGTTGCGGTTCTGGTGATTGCGGTGCCTGCTCAGTATTATTGGGTGAGCGTATTGCTGATGACACTGCAAATGAAAGCAGTGAAGGGCAGTGGCACTATCAAGCTATTAACGGCTGCATTACCTTTATCGCACAGCTCGATGGTAAAAGCCTGATTACGGTTGATGCCTTAGCAACCAAAGGTTCTGCTAAAGATAAAGAGGGCGATCAATTACACCCTGCCCAGCAAGCCATGGTCGATTATCACGGCTCTCAATGTGGTTTCTGCACACCAGGCATCGTTATGTCTCTGGCTGCGCTGCACGAAAATCAACGTATTAATAAAAACAGCGAACCTGCTGATCATCATCAAATTATCGATGCACTGTCTGGCAACTTATGTCGTTGCACAGGTTATCGGCCGATCATCGAAGCGGCTGAAAATATGAACAACTATCACAATAATAGTGTTGATGTAGGGCAGGTAGGTATTTGGCAGCCTGCCATGAATCATGATGCGTCCGCCGATACTAAATCAGGTCTGATACATACGGCTTCAAAGATCGATATTGAAAGCCAAAGCTGGTCTCCCAAGACTGAAGACGAATTGAAAGTATTGTTAGCTCAACATCCTCAAGCACGTATGGTTGCGGGGGCTACCGATATCGCGCTTGAAGTCACTCAGATGAATCGTCGTATACCTCAGCTAATTGCCATCAATGATATTGCGAGTTTGAAAACAATCGTGATAGAAGACGAATCCATCATGATCGGCGCGGGCGTAACCTACAGCCAGATGGAAGCGACATTGAATGAACACTTCCCAGAATTTGGACAACTATTGCATCGCTTCGCATCGCGCCAAGTGCGTAATAACGGCACTATGGGTGGCAATGTCGCCAACGCATCCCCTATCGGAGATACACCACCCGTATTATTAGCGTTAGGTGCGTGTATTGAATTAGCCAGCGCTGAAGGTAGTCGTTGGCTGGCGTTGCATGACTTCTTTTTAGATTATAAAAAAACGCAGCAAAAGCCGGGTGAATATTTACGCATGATTCGTATCCCGCGTCTGCAAGCTAACCAAGTATTGAAAGTTTATAAAATATCCAAGCGCCTTGAAGATGATATCTCAGCCGTATTAGCCGCCTTTAAATTTACTTTAGAAGGAAAGGTTGGGGCGCAAACCGTCACGGCAGTTACTTCAGGTTTTGGTGGCATGGCGGGCATACCAAAAGCCGCAATGCATCTTGAGCAAACATTATTAAACCAACAAGTTTCCATGGCTGCATTTGAACAAGCCGCACAGGTATTAGAGCAAGACTTTAATCCTATGAGTGATGTGCGTGCAACATCGGCTTACCGCATGCAAGTCGCGCAAAATCTTATTCAGAAATGTGCCTTTGAACTTTCTAATCCGAACGCAGTCACAAGAATAGAATCGCTTGATAAGAGTGAGCTATCCCTGAGCGAAGTTAATGCAGAGGTAGCTAACCATGCGTAAATTAATCGATACTCATCACTCTAAAAATCCAGAGCAAGCATTAAAAAACGAACAGCGTACCCGACCTGGAAAAGTTAAAAGTAAAGGCCAGACGGGACAGAGCATGAAGCACGACAGTGCAGAAAAACATGTTACCGGTAAAGCTGTGTATGTCGATGACATGCCAGAATATCCCAACCAGTTGCACATCGCAGTGGGTGGTAGTGCTTACGCCCACGCGAAAATTAAGTCGATCGATCTCACTTCAGTTAGAGAAACTTTGGGGGTCGTTGATGTGATCACGGTACACGATGTACCTGGACATGTTGACATCGGCCCCGTTTTTTCTGGAGACCCTGTGCTGGTGGAAGAGCTGTGCGAATATGTGGGTCAGCCAATTTTCGCCGTCGCCGCCAATACCATGGAAATTGCGAAAGCTGCAGTGGCTAAAGCAAGCATCGAATACGACGTATTAGAGCCCACACTTAATGTAGAAAAAGCATTAGCCGATAAATTTTTTGTACGTCCAACTCATCAACATGTACGAGGCGATTCTGCCAAAGCACTCGCCGCCGCACCCCATCGAATCCAAGGTCAGCAGCATGTGAATGGCCAAGAGCACTTCTATTTAGAAGGCCAAGTCTGTTCTGTATTACCGACCGAAGATGGTGGCATGACAGTATACAGTTCTACTCAGCATCCAACCGAAGTGCAGAAGCTGGTGGCGGAAGTATTAGATATCTCCATCAACAAAGTAAAAGTAGAAATTCGCCGTATGGGCGGTGGTTTTGGCGGTAAAGAAACCCAAGCAGCGCCACTGGCGTGCATCGCCGCCATTGTGGCTAACAAAACAGGACGACCCGTTAAATACCGCATGTCTCGCACCGACGACATGGTCATGACAGGCAAGCGTCACCCATTTTTTAATCGCTATGATGTTGGCTTTGATGACCAAGGCATCATGTTAGGCAGTGACATCATGGTTGCGGGTAACTGTGGTAACTCCCCTGATTTATCCGATGCTATTGTCGACCGCGCTATGTTCCATTCAGACAACGCCTACTATCTAAATAATGCGACGGTTACAGGTCATCGCTGTAAAACCCATACTATATCGAATACGGCCTATCGTGGTTTTGGCGGCCCTCAGGGTGTCATCCTTGCAGAATTAATGATGGATGATATCGCTCGTCATTTAGGTGAAGATCCATTAACGATTCGAAAGCGTAATTTATACGGCATCAAGCATGATCATATTCGTACGGCTGCTGGCGAAGTCGACCCGCGTAACCAAACTCACTATGGTCAAACCGTTGAACAAAAAGTTTTACCTGAATTAATCGAAGAGTTAGAACAAACCTCTAACTACTGGCAGCGTCGCGAAGAAATTAAACAATTCAATGCCAATAGTCCTTTCTTGAAAAAAGGGTTGTCATTAACCCCCGTTAAATTTGGTATTTCTTTCACGGTACAATTTTTGAATCAGGCCGGAGCGCTCGTTCATATTTATACTGACGGCAGTATTCACTTAAACCATGGTGGCACGGAAATGGGTCAAGGCCTGTTCGTTAAAGTGGCGCAAGTCGTTGCGGAAGAATTCCAAGTTGATCTTGATACCATTCAAGTTTCAGCTACCAATACCGAGAAAGTACCCAACACTTCGCCGACAGCGGCATCGTCGGGCACCGATTTAAATGGCATGGCGGCTCGTGATGCTTGCTTACGAATCAAAGCTGGCATGCTGACCTTTGCTGCGGAACATTATGGTGCTGCAGAAGAAAATATTTATTTTGATGATAATCATTTGGTGGTAATAAAAGACTCTGACAAAGAAAGTGCCTCTGAAGAAAAGCTGCGCATTCCTTTTGCCGATTTTGTGCAGCAAGCCTACATGGGGCGTGTGCCACTTTCTTCTACCGGCTTCTACAAAACCCCTAAAATTCATTACGATCGTGAAACGGGCAAAGGTCGTCCTTTTTACTATTACGCCAACGGTGCTTCTGTCAGCGAAGTCTTGGTTGATACTCTGACGGGCGAAAGCCGTTTAGTCCGTACCGACATTTTGCACGACGTCGGTCGTTCTTTAAATCCTGCCATTGATAAAGGCCAAATTGAAGGCGCTTTCATTCAGGGTATGGGTTGGTTAACGACCGAAGAATTAAAATGGAATGATCAAGGCCGCTTATTATCCAATGGTCCTGCCACGTATAAAATTCCAGCGGTAGGGGATACACCATTCGAGTTCAATGTGAACTTGTTAGAGGATCGTCCAAATCGTGAAGAAACTATCTACCGTTCAAAAGCGGTCGGTGAGCCACCGTTCATGCTAGGTATTTCTGTTTGGTCTGCAATTCGTGATGCTGTTGCCAGTCTCGCCGATTATAACTACAGCGCACCGATGGATACACCGGCGACTCCTGAAGAAATTCTAAAATCGGTACACAATACCAAAGACTTTATGCGCAATAAAAATGCAATCGCTAAAGGACAAAAGGTTTAATTATGTCTGCGCCTAAGCATTACATAGACGGTAAAAATCAGTGGTTCGATGCCGTGCAATCAATACAGCACCGCGGTGATGCATACGCTCTGGTGACGGTATTAGGGTGCACAGGTTCTACTCCTCGAGATCATAGCAGTAAAATGGTGATCACCGCAGAGCAGACCTTCGATACTATTGGTGGTGGCCATCTTGAATTTCTCGTAATGAAAAAAGCTCGGGCGATTATTGCGAGCAATGCAAAAACCAATAAGGTTGAACAAGAAATTCATCACTTTCCGCTTGGCGCTTCATTGGGACAATGCTGTGGTGGCAGTGCGACGGTATTAATTGAAACCTTCGCTGCTTGTCAATTTCATGTTGCTATTTTTGGCGCAGGACATGTGGCTAAGTCAATTGTGACAATTTTATCAGGATTAGCCTGTAAGGTTAGCTGGATAGATTCACGAGAAGATGAATTTCCACTGGAAATTCCTGCAAATGTCCATAAGATTGTAACGGCTGAACCTTGTGACGAATTAGCAGACTTGCCAAATGGCAGTGACATACTAATTTTAACCCACAACCATCAGCTAGATTTTGAGCTGTGCCTTACAGCGTTAAAACGTAACCGTAATCCGCTGCAGCAACTGCGCTCGATTGGCCTTATTGGTTCACAGACCAAGGCGTTACGTTTTCAGAAGCGGTTATCTGATCGCTTACTTGACCAAGATCCTCAAACCCTAATAAAGAAAACAATAGACGAGCAAATCAAATCGATTCGCTGTCCTGTAGGGTTAAGTTCGGTGCCGGGTAAACTTCCAATGGAAGTTGCGGTTTCTATTGTAGGTGAATTAATCGCCATCGATCATGCTAGCCATCAAGTGACGGAAGAGATCGGCGCGAATGCTGGTTCTAATAGTCGTGTTAATTCGGACAATCAAAGCCGTGAAACAGCCAAAAAAAGCAGAGGTCTAGCTTGGCAAGAGATCAAGCAGCAGCTGAATGGCGAACTTGATAGTAAAGGCCAAGGAACCGTATTGCACCTTGGCAAGATCACTGATGTTGATAGTCAAAAAAAATAACCAAAGAGCTAAACAAGTAACCTTTTAGATATTAATTTTATGAAAAATCATATCTAAAATTTAAAGGTGAAAATTAAAGTGCAAAGAACTAATAGGACATGAAAAAATGAGTTTAGTCGCTAAAGGTAATCGTCTATCTACACAATATACTGACCTAGCTGCTCGTCGCTTAGGTGGTCAGGCACTTTTGTGTAGCAATGATTTTTTTGCTGAAATGGAAAATCTATTAAAAGCAGAAGCCCCTCTTTTCCAGCCGGGTGTTTTTACCGAACGTGGACAAATTATGGATGGCTGGGAAAGCCGCCGCCGTCGCTTTTTACCCGATGGTACTTCTGATGATGGTTTGAACTTTGACTGGTGCATTATCAAACTCGGCTCTCAAGGTATCATCCGCGGCATCAATGCCAATACGGCTCACTTTTTGGGTAATGCACCGCAGCAGGTTTCTTTGGAAGTCTGCAATATTCAAGGCGAGCCAACGGAGAGTACAGTGTGGACGCCGTTAATCGACATTACTGCGGTTAACCCAGGTAGTGATAATTTAATCGACGTAGATGCTGCCAATCCTGCGGCAGAACAAGTTTGGACTCACGTACGTTTTAACATGTTCCCTGATGGTGGTGTTGCCCGTTTAAACATCTATGGCGAAATCGTTGCAGACCATAGCTGGTTCTTGCAAGGCGAGCCATTAGATCTTGCTTACATCAAGAACGGTGCTCGTCCAGTAGCGTGTTCTGATATGTTCTTCAGCGCCCCTGAAAATGTATTGATGCCAGAACGTGGTGCCAATATGGGTGACGGCTGGGAAACGAAGCGTCGTCGTACCATAGGTGATGTTGAAGTCGATCGTGGTAACGACTGGTTAATTCTACAATTAGCTACTCGCGGCAATATCGAAAAAATATTAATCGATACTTGTCACTTTAAAGGCAACTATCCGAATGCTTTCGCTTTAGAAGGTGCGGTATTAACCTCAGAGCAAGCGGCGAATATCACGGCATTAACAGCAGATTCTCATTTAGAGGCACGTTTTGATAAGACGGGTGGAAAAGACGAATTAGGAATTGAGTGGATATCAATCATCGAACGTACTGCCTTGTTTGCCGATCGTGAGCATACGTTTAAAGATGAAGTGACCGCCAAAGGACAAAGCTTTACTCACGTTCGTTTGAAAATGTTCCCTGATGGTGGCATTAGCCGTATTCGTTTATGGGGATTCTCAGAGTCTCTTTAATAAGAAACAATGAGACAAGGAATTGAATATGACTGAATTAAATTATTCGTTGAGCCAATTAAATACCCTTTCAGATGAGGATGCCAAAATAGCATTCTCTAACTGTTGTACTTCACAAGCTTGGAACGATGGCATGGTTGCCGCGCGTCCGTTTATTTCGTTAGAGCAGTGTCATGAAATTGCGTTATCGGTTTGGGCTGGTTTAGGCGAGCAAGATTTTTTACAAGCGTTTGAAGGTCATCCAAAAATTGGTGATGTAACCAGCCTACGTGAAAAATATGCGCACACTAAAAAGCTCGCGTCTGGTGAACAGTCTTCTGTTGATGAAGCCAGTGAAGAAGTTATTCAAGCGTTATCTGCAGGCAATACCGCGTATGAAGTGAAGAATGGTTTTATCTTCATCGTTTGCGCCACCGGTAAAAGCGCTGCGGAAATGTTGGAATTATTAAACCAACGTCTACCGAATGACCGTGCTGAAGAGTTAAAAAATTCTGCTGCAGAGCAAGCAAAAATCACCGCCATTCGAATTAATAAATTAATCCCGAATGGCTAGAATAATTAGATGAATTTCATCGATAGAAACGAAAGCATTATTATGTATTTATTCCGCGAAACGGCGTAAATACCAGCTATTGTATGTATTCATAGCGCTGGCGCTCCCTGTAGCCTTAGGTTCGGCCTCCATGCCTCGCATATTCGCTACACAAACACATAATAATGTTTTCTTATTGGTTAATTAGAAATACGAACTTAAAAAGAAGAGTAAGAACATGGCCAGCCCAATTACGACTCACGTTTTAGATACCAACCTTGGCAAACCTGCTGTGGGTGTAGCAGTAGTACTTTTTAAACTAGACGCAGATAAGCAGTATCAAAAGATTGCTGCTGGTGAAACCAATAAAGATGGCCGCATAGTTGATTGGATGGAGGGGCAGCAACGCGAAGCGGGTATCTACCGCATCGAATTTGCGACGGACCCGTACTTTGAAAAACAGGGTAAGTCTTGTTTTTTCCCAACAGTTACTTTTGATTTCCGTATCGAAAACCCAGATGAGCATTATCATGTGCCTCTATTGGTTTCTGCATTCGGCATCTCTACGTACCGTGGTAGCTAGCTTCTAGTTAAGAAATTTCTTTTAAAGAGAATAATTGTGAAAGAATATAAATTAACGCCCCTGCCATTAACCAAAGAAGCGTTTGCTGCTTTTGGTGATGTGGTTGAAGTGCCAGATGCAAAACAAAGTGCGCAAGATGGTTCTGCTGATAGCAGCCTGATCATGATTAATGGTGGCAATACCGAACGTTATGACTCTTTGGTAAATGTTGAATTAGAAGCGGCTGGTGGCAAGAGTGAAACTCACGCTGTGATTAATATCTTCCGTGCGCAGCCTCGCCCAGTCTCTAAAGATTTAGCCATGGATATCGAAATGGTTGAACGTCATCCGTTTGGTAGCCAATCTTTTCACCCGCTTTCTGGTGAAGAGTATTTGGTGCTGGTGGCCGATGCGGTTGAAGAGCTAACCCCTGAAAATCTTCACTTGTTTATTGCCCGTGCCGACCAAGGTATTAATTACCACAAAAATACTTGGCATCACCCAGTATTAGGATTGAACAAGGTATGTGATTTCCTTGTGGTCGATCGTAAAGGTGGTGGTAATAATTGTGAAGAATATTTCTTCGGTGAAGATGTAAAAATTCAGATTACTTGTTAATAAGTAACTATTAGAAATTTTGAAAAAGAAACATTATTGAATTTTATGAATTCATAAGAGGCAGGATTGAGTGTTTGTGGAACAAATGTGTGAGGCATGGAGCGTAGCGGCGTGAAAACCTGCAACGACTGGCCGAGCCCAAGGCTACAGGGAAGTATTTACGCCGTTTTGTGGAAGCAATTACTTAATTTTGCATCGATTTAAAAACCAATACTGTTTCTTTAAAAGTTTGAATGAGAATATAACATTATGACCAGCACACAGAGCACGACTGTCTATCGAGCCGCTATACTTAACTTTCTGTCCGATCCAGATATCGACGGTGAAGATGCTTATCAATTTTTTCAAGATGGCGCATTAGTCATTGAAAATGGCAAGGTTGCCAATCTAGGCGAAGCCAGTGAAATATTAGCAACACTGGCAGCAGGCGTGAAAATAGTTGAATACAAAGATCACCTAATTATTCCAGGTATGATCGATACACATATTCATTATCCACAAGTCGAAGTGATTGCCTCTTACGGTGAACAACTCTTGGATTGGTTGAATAACTATACCTTCCCCGCTGAGCGCCAGTTTGAAGATAAAGAATACGCCAGCAACATCGCGAACTTCTTTCTCGACGAACTACTAAAATGCGGCACAACCACAGCATTGGTTTTTGGTACCGTGCATAAGCAATCAGTAGAAGCTTTCTTCGAAGCCTCTGAAGCACGTAATACCCGTATGATCTGCGGTAAGGTCATGATGGATCGTAACGCACCAGAGTTCTTGTGCGATACCCCTGAAAGCAGCTACGAAGATAGTAAATCGTTGATCGATACTTGGCACAATAACGGTCGTCAACTTTATGCGGTAACTCCACGCTTTGCGATTACATCGACGCACGAACAGCTGCAAAAAGCAGAGCAGTTGATGCAAGAATATCCTGATGTGTACTTGCAAACACACATCTCGGAAAACAAAGATGAAATGGCTTTCGTAGCGGAATTATTTCCAGATGCTAAAGACTACCTTGATGTCTACGACCAATATAACTTACTCGGTAAGCGCAGCGTATTTGCTCACGGCATTCACTTAAACGAACGTGAACACCAGCGTTTCCGTGAAACGGGCTCCAGTGTTTCTTTTTGCCCAACCTCAAACCTATTCTTAGGCAGCGGTTTGTTAGACATTAAAGAACTAGAAGAGCAGCAAGTAGCTTACAGTGTTGCCACAGACGTCGGTGGTGGTACGAGTTTCTCTATGTTGCAAACACTCAGCGAAGCTTACAAAGTAACGCAATTGAATGGCAATAAATTATCAGCATTGAAGAGCTTGTACCTTGCGACTTTAGGTAATGCGAAAACACTTCAGCTAGACGATAAAATTGGCTCATTCAAAACGGGTAACGAAGCAGACTTTGCCGTATTAGATTTTAATAGCACCCCACTAATGGCATTGAAGCAAGGCAAGTGTAAAACGTTGGCCGAGAAATTATTTGCCATGATTATTTTAGGTGACGACCGTGCAGTACAGGCAACCTATGTTGCTGGTAATTGCGTTCATGATCGTGATGTAACTATTCATAGCGATGTAAATATTAATAGCGCTGGAGAAAAATAATGGAAGCGTATTTTTTAGAATGGCTGAACATGTTCTTCCGTTGGTTCCACGTAATAGCGGGTGTCGCTTGGATTGGCGCCTCATTCTATTTCGTTTGGTTGGATAACAGCCTAGAAAATCCACCGCAGTGGAAGAAAGATAAAGGTATTGGCGGCGACTTGTGGGCGATTCACGGTGGCGGTTTCTACGAAGTGGCGAAATATAAGTTAGGGCCTGAGAAGATGCCTGAGAACTTACACTGGTTTAAGTGGGAAGCCTATACCACCTGGTTAACCGGTATGGTGATGCTCTGGATCGTGTATTACATCGGCGCTGAAAGTTTCTTAATTGATAGCGCGCGTATGGACTTTACTCAAGGCGAAGCGATTGCCGCAGGCATGGGTTTCATTATCGCAGGTGTCGCGGTTTATGAAGCGATGGTGCGTTCTCCATTACGCCATAACGGTAAAGTATTCGGCTTAATATTATTCGCCTTTTTAATTTTCATGTCGTGGTTTGCTTTCCAAATATTCTCTGCTCGTGGTGCCTATATCCATGTCGGTGCGATATTAGGAACGATTATGGCGGGCAATGTATTTTTAGGGATTATGCCAGCGCAACGAGCTTTAGTAGATGCCGTGCAACGTGGTGAATCGCCCGATCCTAAATACGGCGCGTTTGCAAAATTGCGTTCAACCCACAATAACTACTTCACCTTGCCCATCATTTTCATCATGATCAGCAACCATTACCCAATGACCTATGGTCATGAACAGGGTTGGTTGGTCTTGGTGGCGATTGGTTTCATCTCTGCTTATGCTCGTCACTTTTTTAACTTGAAAAATCAAGGTGTCAGTAAGCCGAGTATCTTGGTGATTTCAGCGATTATGTTGGCCGCTTTAGCAGCCGCAATGGTGCCTGCTAAGATAGAAGCACAGAAGGGCGAAACTATCTTAACTGATACTCAAGCGATGACGATTATTGGTCAGCGTTGTATTTCGTGCCATGCCGTGAATCCAACCCATGCAGGCTTTGCTTCGGCACCAGCGGGTATCATTCTAGAAACTGTTGAGCAGGTTCTCACGGTGAAAGATAAAATGATTCCAGCACTGCAAACGGGTTATATGCCATTAGGGAACTTAACTAAAATGACCGATAAAGAACGTCAGCAAGTCATGGTTTGGTTATCTAAGTAATGTTAGTAAGTCGCTAGTTTAGCAAAGCTGTAAATTATAATGCTTTGTAAGCAAGTATAAAAAAGCCCTTTATTGAGTCATTTCCTAGACTAGCCAATAAAGGGATTTTTCTGTTTTTCCATTACTTATTAATATGAGTGATGGTGCAGAGATTACTTTAATAGCAGGCTAATACTCATTGCAATACAAACCGCAACCGTCATATAGCGTATAAAGTTGGTCCCTTGCTTAATCGCTGTTGCTGCTCCAATACGTGCTCCAATTATTTGTCCTAAAGCCATCGCTAGCCCAATCTGCCAAATAATTTGGTCAGATAAAATGAATATAAGCAAAGAAACAATATTGGTTGTGAAGTTCATTAGCTTCGCGTGGGCAGTTGCTTGAATTAAATTCAAAGCTCTCATCTTGCAATAACTTAAAGTAAAAAATGTACCTGTACCTGGGCCAAAAAAACCATCATAAAATCCAATGCCCGTAATAAAAGAGGCATTAAACTTTTTTTCATTCAGCTTGGGTTTGTCAGAAGATTGTCCAAAGTTTTTTGCCAGTACTAAATACACAGCGATCACAATTAAAGCGAAAGGCAATAGGGTGATTAATAGACTTGAATCAAATAGCTGAATAGCGATAGCGCCAAATATAGCGCCTATCCCAGCGGCCACAATTCCCCAGATTTGTTTTTTAGGTGATACTAGGTTTTGTTTTATGAAATACCGAGTTGCGGTAAAGCTACCAAAGCAAGCTTGTAACTTATTGGTAGCAATGGCTTGTACGGGAGACATGCCGGTAAGAAGAAGGGCAGGTATTGTGAGTAGTCCACCACCGCCAGCGATGGCATCAATAAATCCAGCAGCAACTGCGACTAAAGATAAAATCCCTAGTAACTCAAAACTATAATCCATAAAGCGAATAATCAACCGTCAGCGATGAGTTGCTAATGATAGCTCATTTGAGCGAAAATCATATCAGTCAGTTATTTAGGCGATCGCTTAACATGAATTAAACAATCGCCTGCGTACTAAATCAGACAATAAATTGGCTCAATAGCTTTTCTTGATCGCCGACTTGTTTAACCTGAATTTTCATTGTTTTGTTCGTTTGACTGGAGTTCTCCATGACTTGTTGAGAAAGGTCGCGGATATTAGACGTATTACGATTCATTTCTTCGGCAACCTGACTCTGCTCTTCAGCGGCACTTGCAATTTGTAGGTTCATGTCGGTGATCTTGCGAATACTTTCACTGATTAATTCATTGGTGGCGTTGGCTTGTTGTGATTTTTGAACAGTGATAGTGGTGGTTTGCTTGCTGTTGTTCATTACAGTAACCACGGCAATAACACCTGATTGTAATTTTTCTATTTTTTCACGAATTTCAGACGTTGATTGTTGTGTTCTGGCTGCTAAGTTTCTTACTTCATCAGCAACCACAGCAAAGCCTCGGCCCATCTCTCCAGCTCTAGCGGCTTCGATGGCAGCATTCAATGCCAATAGGTTGGTTTGCTCTGCGATGCTGGTAATTACGCCGAGAATAGATTCAATACTCGCGGTATCACTTTCAAGTTCTTGTACTGCAATAACGGCCTCGTCAATTTGGCCTGATAATTGGGATATAACGAGGGTCGTTTCATTAATCGCATCGACACCTTGAATAACAGCATCATCGGCTTGTTGCACAGCACTCGCCGCTGTTTGTGCGTTACTGGCGACTTCTAAGGCCGTGCAGGCCATTTCGTTCATTGCCGTCGCGAGCTGTTCAACTTCTTCGTTTTGTTGTTCCATTGCTCCAGTTGCTATGCTCGCACCTTGAGCTGTTTGTTCGGTACTTAACATCATGCTGGTGCCAATGACCTTTACCTCTCTAATCATGGTTTGTAGTTTTTCAGCAAAACTATTAAAGCTTTTCGCTAGATTAGAGAATTCTTCATCAGTATTAGTATCGAGGCGACGCGTAAGGTCACCTTCGCCTGTGGCAACATCGCTCATTGCGTCATTGAGAATTTTAAGAGGCTGCATAAGTTGTTTAATAATGGCACCTAAGGCGAGAACGGCAATGATGAGCGCTAATAGAGAATATACAATGGCATCACGGCGCAGTTTGTTGACGGGGGCAAAAATTATATCTTCATTAAGTGCAACACCGAGATACCAGTCCAAATCTTCTAATAAAGTGAAAACAATCAGATTTTTAGCGCCATCAATAACAGTTTCTTGTGTCCCTGTTTTCAATTGCAGACCCGCCTTAAAAGCATCCGACATTGGCTTACCGTTGTACTTACTGTCTGGATGGGCAATGAAATTACCATCTTTACTTACAATGAAGGCAAAGCCCGCACCAAATAATTCAGCACTATTACTGATGTCGGCAAGGCTTTTTAGGCTTAAATCCGTAAATAAAGCACCGGAAAATTGACCATTAATATTTAGCGGAGTAGCCGCTGAAATTAGAATTTCGCCCGTATCAGCATCGCTGTAAGGTGCAGTAAAAAGGGTTTTCTTATGTTTTTTTGCATCCATGTACCAGGTACGTTTTCTAGGGTCGTAATCAGAAGGGGGATTCCAGCCCGGGTCGTTACCAATAGTCACCCCTGTGGCTTCTACACCAACGCCTGCTAGTAAAAAATGCTTCTTGATTATCGGCTGATCGATCACTTCGGAAATATGTTCTAGTGAGAGGTCATCGCCAATGAGGTTAGCCGCGTAGCTCGTGAGGTCAGATTTTGTTGCCATGACAGCTTCAATACTTTGGCTAAGAGAAGCGACCAGCTCTTCAGTACTGGCATTGACCTGATTATTAATTTCGGTTTTTACCTGAAAATACTGATAACCCGATAGAAGACCAAGAGATAAAAGCAGAATGAGGCTGGCAGCAGCAACAATTTTATGGGCAAACTTCATTACAAAATATCCAATAATATGAGTGGGTATCGTTAAGTGTAGAAGTTGACTTGGCAGATTGCAGTATTGTTTTGGGAAATTCCCCTAATGCGGTAATAATTTAGCGTATTGACCGCTTTCCTTAATGTATAAAAGCCCTTGATCTAGTTTATCTGCAAAGAATCGAGCATTTTCATGAGCGCGAGAAAAAGCGACGTAAATTTCACTCGTATGATTTAAGGGGCCTTTTTTTATTGATTTCTCATCTAATCCCATAGATTTAATTGTGTAATTAGCAACTTCATCAAACATGATAGCGCTATCGATTCTGTTTAATTTAAGCATATTAATAATTTGAGTCTGGTTAGAGACTCGTACTTGCTTAAATCGATGTTTGTGTTGTTCAAAGCTATTACCGTATTCATAATTGATTATAATTCCAACACGAGTGCCATCTGGGATGTCGGCAATACTTTTATATTTAAATACTTGACAGTTACTGGCAGGAAAATAAAAAGAAGCGGAAGCTGTAAGTAAAGCTTGTTGACCAAATAAAAATTTCTCTTCGGTAGAGGTTTGGCGAGTAACATTGTAGCCACCCACTACAAGGCCTTTTTCAACAATATCTAATACTCTGGCATAAGGTGATACTTTTAAAAATAGCTTAATACCAACCGCAGCAAATGCTTGCTGAACAATATTTGTGGCGATGCCTTGGCCATTGGCATCTGCATACGGAGGCCAGCTGTCTTCTACCGCTAAAACGACAGAGTTAGTTTTGCTATTATCAGCCTGAGCGGTTGATCCAATGATAAGTAACAGCATGAAGACAGTAATTGTCGTTAGCCGTTTTAGTGAGAACATTGAGGTGAAGAATGCGGGTGCAAAAATCATAGTTGTAAAAGGCTATCCCTGAGTAGTAATGAAACATGAAAATCATTACTACTCAGTATAGCCAAGTTTAAAACCTTGGGTACTCTATATGCAGCGATTCTCTTTTAAGACTGATATTTGCTCATCGCTATAACCCAAGCTTTGCATAATACTGAGCGTATCAGCTCCGAGTTTCCCTCCTGCCTTGTGAGCTTCTTGTCGCTTAAATGGCAAGGCCGTATTAATTTGTTTAATCTCACTATTGTTGTTACCGATTGCTCGAGTAACCATGCCGCGTTCAATAAAATGTGGATGTTTAAACGCTTCGTTCATGGTTAATACGGGCTCTACGCAGGCATCGATCTTAGCAAATTCGGCCTGCCAATGTGTTAGCGGCTGGGCACCTACTTTTTCACTGATTGCTTCACTAATCTGTTTTTGCATGGCTGGGCTTTGATCCCCAATCTTGCTTTTCCATTCTTCTAATTCAAGTAAGGATAGAAGCGCTAATGCAAAGTTAGGCTCTAAGCTTCCAACCGAAATATAACGATCGTCTGAAGTTTTATAGTAGTTGTAAAATAAACCACCATTCAGCATATCAGTGCCATAATCTGGATCTTCGCCACTGGTTAATGCATTAGCACCGGCCATAGTCGTTAAAGCCATAGCAGCATCGCTCATGCTGATATCAAGGTATTGACCTTGGTTGGTCGTCGTACGCTGAATAATCGCGGCCAAAATCGCCATAACGGCATTATGTGAGCCACCCGCAACATCAGCGATTTGAGCCCCCGACAATACGGGTCCTGTTTCTTCACGCCCAGAAAAACTGGCAAGCCCTGATAGTGCTAAATAATTAATGTCGTGTCCTGCTCGATCTTTCAGAGGACCTGTTTGACCATAGCCTGTAATGGAGCAATAAATTAAGTTTGGCTGAGTCTCTTTTAATGTTGCAAAGTCCAAACCTAATCGCTTCATTACGCCCGGTCTAAATTGCTCAATGACAATGTCGTACTTTGGCAGAAGCTTATGAATAATCTCTTGCGCGCCTTCTTTTTTTAAGTCGATGGCGATGCTTTGTTTGTTGCGATTCAGCGTTGCATGAGCTGCAGAAACTCGATCCATGCCATTACCAATATAAGGAGGCATAAATTTAACCAAGTCAGCGCGTGTCGGTGATTCAACTCGAAGTACCTCGGCTCCCATGTCGGCTAAAATCTGAGTAGCATAAGGTCCAGGTAATAAAGTGGTAAAATCAAGGATTTTTATACCGGCTAGAGGCAGAGACATAATGACAAGATCCAAAGTAAGTAATGGTTATAAATTATAGAAATAATATTTTAAAATAAATTTTAAATATAAAAAATGCTAGGGAGTGGAGGGCTCACTAGCATTCATGCAGATTGTATTTAATCTTAAAAATCAGAAACTATTAAACCATTGAGCGACCAATGATTAGCTTCATGATTTCGTTAGTACCCGCATAAATCTTTTGCACACGAGCATCTGCATAGGCACGAGCAACAGGGTATTCCCACATATAGCCATAACCACCGTGTAGCTGTAAGCACTCATCAACAACATCGCATTGAATATCGGTAGAGAGTAATTTCAATTTGGCCGCGGTAACATCATCTAACTCTTTTTCTAAATGCAGCTCTAAACATTTATCAATAAAGACGCGGGCCATCGTGACAGTGGAAGACATTTCAGCGAGTTTAAACTGAGTATTTTGAAAAGATGCGATGGATTTTCCAAAGGCTTTACGATCTTTCACATACGTTACTGTTTGCTCAAGAATAGATTCAGCACAGGCAATAGCCGATAACGAAACAGACAAACGTTCTTGTGGAAGCTCTTGCATTAGGTAGATAAAGCCCATGCCTTCGGTGCCTAATAAGTTGGCTTTAGGCACCTTCACATCTTGGAAAAATAACTCAGAGGTATCTTGAGCCTTCATACCAATTTTATGAAGGTTTTGGCCTTTAACAAATCCTTCCGTCCCCGCTTCTAGCAATAATAAACTGGTGCCTTTTGCGCCCGCACTAGGATCGGTTTTCGCAACCACAATAACAAGATCGGCAAGCTGACCGTTGGTGATAAAAGTTTTAGAACCATTAAGGATATAGTGTTCACCATCGTCGCTCAAAACAGCGCTGGTTTTAACACCTTGTAAATCGGAACCTGTACCCGGCTCTGTCATTGCAATCGCTGTAATAATATCGCCATTCACACAACCCGGTAAATATTTTTGCTTTTGCTCTTCTGTACCGTACGCCATTATGTAAGGTACCGCGATATCAGAATGCAAACCAAAGCCAATGCCAGTTAAACCAAAGTTCGCAACTTCTTCAGCAACCACTGCGTTATAACGGAAATCAACTTCTACACCGCCGTAAGCTTCAGGTACAGTAGGGCTTAAATAACCCATCTCTCCAGCTTTTTTCCAGAACTCACGCGATACCTGCCCGTCTTTTTCCCACTGTTCATGATGAGGAACCGCTTCTTCTAATAAGAATTTACGGAAGCTATCGCGAAACATATCTTGCTCAGAATCAAATACAGTACGTTTAATCATATTCATTACCTTTTTTATTTTTAAAATTATGTGTAATCAGTTTGAAGATAAGAGTTGGTGGGCATCAATTATCTTTAAATACTCGATTGTCTTTCGCCATGTCTTTGAGCAAGTTCGGCACGCGGAAACGCTCGCCGCAGGTTTCAAACAAATACTCAGCGCGCTCGATAAAAGCATCGAATCCCGTTTGATTTATAAACTGCAAAATACCGCCGGTCCAAACTGGGAAACCAATGCCCATGATGGAACCGATGTTGGCATCGCGCACACTGGTTAATACATTTTCTTCAAAGCAGCGTACAGTTTCGATCGCCTGAATGTAGAGTAAGCGATCTTTGATTTCTGCCAGATCGAAAGCAACCGTATTGTCTTCAAATGTGTCTTTTAAACCTGCCCAAAGATGTTTCTTTTTATTCTCTTTAGAATCACTTTGGGGATAGTCATAGAACCCAGCGCCTGCTAACTTGCCAGCACGTTCCATCGCCAGCATTTTATCAACTGTTTTTTCACCAGGGTGATGAACAAAATCTTTACCTTCTGCTGCCATATCCAGCATGGTCTGCTTACGAATTTTTTCGACCAGCGTTAAGCTAACTTCATCAGTAACCGCCAAAGGGCCCACAGGGAAACCCGTTAAGAAAGCCGCGTTCTCAATCGCTGCCGCAGGAATACCTTCACCTAACATGGCAATACCTTCGTTAGCGAAGGTGCCAAATACTCGGGAGGTGTAAAAGCCACGACTGTCGTTGACAACAATTGGTATTTTGCCAATTTGCTGAACATAATCGTACGCTAGGGCTAAGGTTTCATCAGAGGTTTTTTCACCGCAAATAATCTCTACCAGTGGCATCTTGTCTACAGGAGAAAAGAAATGCAGACCAATAAAATTCTGAGGGCGTGCTGATGCTTGAGCTAAACCGGTAATAGGCAGAGTAGAGGTATTCGATGCAAAAACAGCTTGAGTTGATAACTGAACTTCGGCTTCTTGAGTGACCTTGGCTTTTAACTCACGGTTTTCAAAAACCGCTTCAATGACTAAATCACAACCCGCTAAATGCTGAGCATTATCAGTGGCTAATATCGCACTCAATAATGCATCCGCTTTGTCTTGGCTTAAACGACCTTGCTTTACTTTTTTATTCACAATGTTTTCAGAGTACGCTTTGCCTTTTTCAGCACTTTCAATATCCACATCCTTTAAAACAACGTCAATGCCTTTCATAGCTGATGAATACGCAATACCTGCGCCCATCATACCAGCGCCAAGGACTCCAAGTTTGTTAACCTTCTTACGTTCAATGTTTTTCGGACGGGCAGCGCCCGCTTTAATTTCGTTCATCTGATACCAAAAAGTACCGATCATATTCTTGGCGACTTGGCTGCAAACCAATTCAACGAAATAGCGTGATTCAATACGCATCGCCGTATCGATATCGACTTGTAAACCTTCCACCATAACAGCCAAAATCGACTCTGGCGCAGGCAAGGTGCCTTTGGTTTTAGCGCGAATTAGGGTTGGAGCAATCGGTAGCATCTTTGCTAAGGCTGGCTGGTGGGGTAGTCCGCCTGGCACCTTATGGCCTTTAACATCATAAGGCTGCTGGACATTACAATCGGCTGAGGAATTAGCTTTAATCCACTGAATAGCCGATTGCAGCATTGCTGCAGGCGAATCAACAACTTCGTTAATTAAACCAAGTTTCAAACCTTTTTCTGGTTTGAATTGCTTACCTTCCAGTAAATAAGGCATGGCCGCTTGCACACCTAATAAGCGGGTCATTCTAATGATACCGCCGCCGCCCGGTAATAAACCCAGAGTGACTTCAGGCAGGCCCAAGATAACGCCTTTATTTAACGCAACTCGATAATGAGCTGATAGTGCCAGCTCCCAACCACCACCTAATGCTGCGCCATTAATACAGGCAACGACTGGCTTGCCCTGTGTTTCTAATTCACGCATGGCCAGTTTTAAACGATTCACCATGTCATACAAAACATCGGCGTTTTCTTTGTGCGTCGTAAATAAATCGTCGAGATTACCCCCGGCAAAGAAGGTCGACTTCGCCGAGCGGAAAATAATACCGGCATAATCGTCTTGTCGGAGTTTTTCTACAGCTGCGGTTAACGAGTCGGTAAACTCATTGTCCATTAAGTTGGCACCAGCATTCGGCTTATCAAGAATTAGGTGAACAATGTTGTGCTGATCTTTTTCATAAATCACAGAATTGGTCGTCATTATATTATCCCCTTAAACGCGTTCAATAATCGTTGCGATGCCCATGCCGCCACCGACACACAAGGTCACTAGACCCGTCTTCAAATCTCTCGCTTCTAGCTCATCTAACAAGGTGCCTAAAATCATCGCACCCGTTGCACCTAATGGATGACCCATCGCAATAGAACCACCATTGACGTTAACAATATCTTCACTGATTCCCATCTCATCAATAAAGCGCATCACGACAGAAGCAAAGGCTTCATTCACTTCAAACAAATCAATATCAGAAACATCCATGCCCGCCACTTTTAACGCTTTACGCGCTGCCGGAGCGGGGCCGGTTAACATGATGGTCGGTTCAGCGCCAACAACCGCGGTCGCTACAATACGGGCACGAGGAGTCATATTAAATTGCTTGCCTGCTGCGGCGCTGCCAATCAATACCACCGCTGCACCATCAACAATGCCCGATGAATTACCCGGGCTATGAATATGATTAATAAACTCAACCTGTGGATAACGTTCTTTCGCCACGTTATCAAAACCCATGTCGCCCATCATCTTAAAAGAGGGCTTAAGTTTACCCAATGTCTCTACTGAGCTTTCAGCACGAATTAATTCATCATGCTCAAGTAAGATAAGGCCGTTGCGATCTGTAACTGGAATAATCGATTTTTGGAAGGCGTTCTTTTTCCAAGCGGCTGCGGCTTTATGGTGCGAACGCATAGCAAAAGCATCCACATCTTCACGCGAGTAACCGCCCAAGGTACCAATCAAATCTGCGCCAATCCCTTGTGGCATAAAACCCGTGGCAACATTGGTTTCTGGGTCCATCGCCCACGCGCCACCATCGCTGCCCATTGGCACTCGAGACATCGATTCAACACCGCCAGCGACAACCAAGTGTTCCCAGCCAGAACGTACTTTCATCGCCGCAATATTCACGGCTTCTAATCCTGATGCGCAAAAACGATTCAGCACAACACCTGCTACGTCCTCATTCCAGCCAGCAGCCAAAGCGGCCGTTTTGGCAATCACCGCGCCTTGGTCACCGACAGCGGTCACGCAGCCCATGACAATGTCATCGACTGCTGCAGTATCAAATTGATTACGCTCTTGCAGACTAATCAATAAATCGCTGAGCAGAGTAATCGGTTTAACTTCGTGCAAAGCACCACTCGCTTTACCACGCCCGCGTGGAGTACGAATCGCATCAAAAATATAAGCTTCAGCTGTCATAGAAATATCTCGTAAAAAATGAGTAACTATTTATTAGGTTTATAAAACGATCCATGAATAGGTATTTATTCCACAAAACGGCATGAATACTTCCCTGTAGCCTTAGATTCGGCAATCCCTGCCTCTCATATTTGCTTCACAATTACCTAGTCATTCCTCTCTTCTATTTATCGAAAGATATTACTTCGGCGCCATACGCAAAGCGGAGTCGATTCGAATGACTTCGCCATTAAGTATTGGGTTCTCAACAATGTCTCTGACTAAGCGAGCAAACTCAGCAGGCTTACCTAAGCGAGATGGGAAAGGCAGAGTAGACGCGAGACTGTCTTGAATTTCTTGTGAGAAAGACTCCATCATTGGCGTCATAAACAGACCCGGAGCAATGGCTAAAACACGTACGCCAAATTTAGCCAGCTCACGCGCAGCGGGTAAGGTCATTGCAACAATGCCACCTTTAGAGGCAGCGTAAGCGGCTTGTCCAATCTGTCCTTCAAAAGCAGCAACAGAAGCCGTAGAAATAATCACACCGCGCTCACCATTATCGTTGGCTTTACGATTTTTCATTTGGTCTGCGGCTAATCGTAAAATGTTGAAAGAGCCAATCAGATTTACTTGGATCACCTTACTAAAAAAATCCAAAGTCATCGGGCCTTCACGACCAATGATGCGACCAGGGTTACCAATACCCGCACAGTTCACCGCAATACCACAATCGCCATGAGCTTCTTTCGCTGTTTGCATTGCTTGTTCAGCACTCTCTGCGCTGGTGACGTCGCAATAAACAGCGATACCGCCAATTTCTTTAGCAACGGCTTGTGCTTTATCCATTTGCACATCAAACAAAGCAACCTTAGCGCCTTGGCTGGCTAAAAATCTTGCGGTTGCTTCACCTAAACCAGAAGCACCACCGGTAACGACAGCAGGAACACCTTTAATATCCATTTCAACAACCCTATTTTTATATTTTTAGAATTTGAATCATGGCATAGATAGTGGCGAAAATAGTGGAGGCAGGCAATGTCATAAAAGGCTGACTTATTACCATAAACGGACATTGGGTATGAATTGAAATCTAGTTATCCTAGTATAAGTATCTTAAACGGACACTTTAGCGTGTATCGATAACTGATGAGCCGCGAGTAATGAATAAAAAGACTCATACCATTTCTCCCTATTACCAAGCTGCGGTCATACGAGGCGCTAAACGGCTAAATTATGATACCGATACTTTGTTACAAGCGGCTGGTTTAGATCCGCTCGGCTCAGAAAGACTCGCACCAGAAAAAGTTACCCATCTCATCCGCTCGGTATGGAAGACGATGGATGACGAATTCATGGGCTTCACCGAGCAGCGCTGCAAGCAGGGTGTATTTGCCATTATGGCGCAGCAAGTAATTCATTGTCAGACATTACGTGACGCCTTGATCCAAGGGGTGCACTTTTACGATTTGATTCGCAATGACGTGGGTATTGGCTTTCAAGAGCAAGGTGAAGAAGCGGTATTAAGTTTTTATTTAAAAGATGAGTCGCTAGATCCAGACCATTTTATTGTCGAATTTTTTCTATTAATCTGGCATCGATTTTCTATTTGGCTGGTGGGGCAGAAGGTGCCACTAAAATACGCCAACTTTAAATATTCAGTGCCTGACCATGTTAAAGAATACAGCTTGTTCTTCCCTTGTCATTGTCGATTCAATCAAAACGAAAATAGCATCGTATTTGATCGCAGTGCATTATCACTGCCAATAAAACAACAAGAACGTGAATTAAAGCAGTTCCTCAAAAACTCTCCCGCCGACTTACTCAGTAAGCCCATGTTCCACAGTACTTTCACAACCCAAGTGATGAACTATATGGGGGAAAGCACAACAGAGGCTATGCCACTGATCGAACAAGTCGCAGGCTATTTTAATATGAGCTCGCGTAACTTACGTCGACGATTAAAAGAAGAAAATAGCAGCTACCAAAATATAAAAGATTCCTTACGTCAGGATCATGCGATGAAATTACTTAATAATAAAGATGTTGCGATTAACCAAGTCGCGCGAGAAGTAGGATTTAATGAACCCGCTGCGTTCACTAGAGCCTTTAAACAATGGACGGGACAATCTCCGCGTCATTATCGAGAGCATGGGCGAGATGAACGTCGTGATTGATATGTGATGTTCAACTAATTAAAAATTATTTAAAGAATAAAACGATAAAAAATATAACAAGAGAAATACTCCATGGATATGACACTGAATGACGACCAGCAGATGATTCAACAGCTGGCGAAAAAATTTGCACAAACCGAACTATTACCCGTCGCCGACAAATTAACGGGGGAAAGCGGTCGCGCAATATTTCTAGCCAATTTAAAGCAGCTTGCTGAACTGGGTTTCATGGGGCTGAATATTGATAGCCAATACGGTGGCGCAGAAGCAGGCACCGTTGTTTTTAGTTTAGCCATTACTGAAATTGCCAAAGCGTGTGCTTCAACGGCCGTGACCATGTCGGTGAACAATATGGTGGCCGAAGTGATGCAAGCGGTTGCCTCTGCAGAGCAGAAAGAAAAGTACTTACCTAAGTTATGCAGCGGTGAATATCCCGCGGGTTGTTTTTGCTTAACCGAAACCACTGCCGGTTCAGATCCATCCAACATGAAAACCAGCGCCATTTTAGACGGTGAAGAATGGCTGCTTAATGGCAGTAAGCAGTTTATTACCAGCGCTGAATATGCGGGACTCTTTATTGTATGGGCAGTGACTGATAAATCGTTGGGACGTGGTAAAGGCATTTCCTGCTTTATCGTCGAAAAAGATGCACCAGGGTTGTCGATCTCAAAGGCCGAAGAAAAGATGGGGCAAAATGCCTCAGCAACCAACGAAGTCGTCTTTGAAAATTGCCGCATACCAAAAGATGCCTTAATGGGCGAGCTTAACCAAGGCTTTAAAGTCGCAGTAGGCGAACTTGCCGGTGGACGTATTGGCGTTGGCTCAATGGCCTTAGGCATAGGTTTAGCCGCTATGGACTATGCCCGAGTTTATATCAGTGAACGCGAGCAGTTTGGTCAAGCACTTGCCAATTTCCAGGGCTTACAATGGATGATGGCTGATGCTTATACCGACTTAGAAGCTGCTCGATTATTATTGATGAATGCTGCCGATACCAAAGCGAAAGGCTTGCCGTTTTCCAAAGAAGCGTCCATGGCAAAACTCTTCGCTTCTGAAAAGGCTAACAAAGCCTGCTATACCGCATTACAGTTAATGGGCGGGTACGGTTACATAAAAGAATTCCCACTAGAGCGCTACAGTCGTGATGTGCGTATTACTACCATTTACGAAGGTACCAGCGAAATTCAACGAGTAATTATTGCTAGAGAGTTACTGAAAGAAATTAGTTAATGAAGAGGTCTATTAGGGCATCGTATGTTGAATTATCGATGCCCTCGCTCTTATAGAGCGGCAGTGTTTATTTTAAGTTTTCGAACTCGCCGGTGAAATTTGCGTCGTACACTTCACCGGTAATCGACATCAAAACATACAGGCTTTTTTTCTCATCGCTATTATCTAACTTGATGATGTAATAGCCCTTTCCTGATGTGTGCAGTGATGATTGCTCTGTCGGTAAATCCAACCAGTTTAACGGCAACTTACCAAATCCTAATCCTGGATCCATGGCGGTGAATTGATTGGCAACCTTAGTGGCGACTACTTGTGCTTTCTCTGCAGAAATTGGCTCGTGACTGCCGCCGTGGCCAAAAGCGCTGGCTGAAAATAAAATACTGCTGATGATTAAAGCGGCTATGTGCTTTAAGTTAAGGGATTGCTTTAAGAAGATTAGCTGTTTCATAGTTGATTATTCCTGATGAAAGTTAAATTGTTTTTTATAGCCCGATAAACCAGATTCTGCCTTACGCATATCATCATGCACATGGCTATGATCATCTTTATTCAATGGGAAATCATCGGCATATTCTGCATGCTGATAACTGTGTAACTGCATCAATAATAACAACGCGCCTAAAATCATTAGAAGCCAATTGGCCAGTTTAGAAAACTTGGCAAAGGATTCCGTTTGACGCCAGCCTGCAAGTGCTACCAGCATAAAAGATAAGGCTACAATTTGCCCCAGTTCTACCCCGAGATTGAAGGATAATATTTTAACCACCAATCCCTCATCCCCTAATGGCAATTCCTGCAACCGAGTCGATAGTCCAAAGCCATGAATCAAGCCAAAGATAAAGACCATCCACATTAAATTGGGTGGTTTGATATCAAGATGCTTTTTGAATCCGTCGAGATTATCGAAGGCTTTATAACAAACCGTTAATGCGATGACGGCATCAATCAAATAGAAATTTGCTTGAATCCCCCATAGTGTTGCAAACAATAAGGTAATTGAATGGCCAAGGGTGAAGGCGGTAATGAACTTAACGATATCGATGAAGCGGCTTAAGAAAAAGATTACCGCAAAAATAAACAGCAGGTGGTCATAGCCCGTGACCATATGCATAGCCCCAAGCTCAATGTATTCCAAGAACCCCGCATCGAGGATTCTGAGCTTATCTTCCTCTGACATGCCATGACCCCAAGCCGTCATGCCAAATAACATTAAAGGTAAAGCGATCAACAGCTTGCGCATAGTAGCCTGCTTTGAATAATTAAAAGTGTGGCTATATTGGCAAAGCAAAAACCGATCGTCAATCAGCTTACGGTATACTATTGGCACAATATGCACATACCTTGTCACTTAAACCCTAGGTGCTTAGGCTAATCTCCTTAGTATCGATACGATAACAATAATAATGACGGTGAGGGTAGTCAAATGAGTAAGGTTTTAAGTACAAAATTAAGTGGTGATTCAACCATCCCTGTACGCAAGATGAGCTTCGATTTTTCTAATGTGCCAAAAGACTATATGAATGGCAGTTTGGCGAAGAGCCATCTATTTGATGGTTTAAATCTGTTATTTCCTGAAGGTGAGCGCTTCTTTATGCGCGCGGTACGTGATGGCCTTAACAAAATCGACAACCCAGATTTAAAGCAGCAAGCACGAGGTTTTTTTGGTCAAGAAACTCAGCATGCGATAGAGCATGAAAAGTTTTTTGATGTACTCGAGCAAAACGGCTATGTATTTCGCGATAAACTGAAGAAGCTGGATAAGTTTATTTTGAAAATGCGCGATGTATTACCTGCTGGTTTACGCCTTTCTATGACAGCCGGAGCTGAGCATCTGACGGCTGTACTGGGGGCTGCGACTTTGGTTGATGACGATATTGAGAAATCGCATCCTGCTATGCGGGATTTGATTCAGTGGCATGCGATTGAAGAAATCGAACATAAAGCCATTGCGTTCGATGTTTACCAAGAAAGTAATGGCAATTATTTGTTGCGTATCCTTGGTTATATTAGTGCCATGCTGTTTATTCATATAACCTCTAATAGCTTGATGAAGAGTTTCTTATTACAAGATGGCTACAGCAAAAAAGAGGCGCGTAAACTTTTAAAAGAAACTCAAAAAAGTATGCTACTTAAACATAAGAATTTGGGGAAAGATTTGAGGGCGTATTTCAAGCCAAGCTTCCATCCTAATAATATTGATGAGTCGGGTCTGGTAGGAAAAGCAATGGATCGTTTAGGGATTGCGTAATCTGCGGAATGCCCTTATTCTGCCGGAAACAATAAGAAACTGTGTAGCATGAGTGAACTCAGCCAATTAAAATTTCCGGCAATTTATAGCCAACTAGCAAAAGACTTCATTGATACCATTACTGAAGGGTCAGCGATCAACTTTTCCATCGCTAAAGGCTTGGAACTACTCAATATTCCAGTAAATATTCTGCAAGATCCAGATGCCCGTTTAGATGGTGATCAAATATGCCTGTTATTAACCCTTGGCCACATGCTAGCAAAAAAAGACACACCTTTTAGCTTGCAAATAGTACAGCACTTCAAAGAAGATACTTTAGGCATGCTGGGCTTAGCGATTATTAATGCAGATGATGCTGAGCAAGCTTTAATGTTATTTCAAAAATATACCGAACTTTTTATTCCCGGCTTTGATTTCAGCATGAACTATAGCGATAGGTATCTCGACATTGAAATCTTGCCTTTAGCTAATTTTAAAAAAATAGAAGCCAGTTTCATTGAGTTAATCTTTTGCGCTTTTGATTTTTATGCCAAGCGTTCAGGATTAGATACACAAGCTGAATATTTTTTCTGTCATGACGCGACGGGCTATGAAACTCAGTTAGAAAGGCAGTTTCAATGCCTTGTGCACAGTTTATCGCCTATTAATAAAATACGCATTCCTCGATCAGCTTTAGCGCAGAAAGTTAAAAACCCCAATTCTTCTATGCAGACTTTTTATATTGCCCAGCTGGATATTGAAAAAACGAAGTATGAGCAACAAAGTAATATTGCTTTTCAAGCACGCAGGATAATGCACCATCAGGCAAAGCAAGGACGGTTTCTGAACCGCGACCAGCTCGCAGATTTATTATCTTGCTCTCACAGAACGCTGACTCGTAAACTAAAATCTGAAGGTATATCGTTTCAGGGGCTATTGGATGAAGTCCGTTTCTCCATGGCGAAGCAGATGTTATATCAGTCGAGTAAGTCGACTAAACAGATTGCTAATCACGTGGGTATTAGCAATTCTACTGTTTTTTGTCGCGCCTTCAAAAAATGGTCAGGGAAGACGCCTAGCGATTACCGGGCGAGCATTAATGATAGTTAAAGCCTGTTATTAATTGGAAGTGTACTTGCAATCGGCGAAAACGAATCTAATTGATTTTTTAACTTACTCCACAGCGCTCCAGAAGAAACAACAGGAATACGGCTGCGATCAGTTTCATAATTACTCTGTTGCCAGTGTTGGTTGAAACCGTCTAAGTCCGCTGATTTATGCAGTTGACGAACCTCTGTTGATAACTGCGCAATGGCGCTGACTTCATTTTCCCAGCTAAAGCGATTAAAACCACGGTAACGAAATTGTTCATCAATATAGCGATCACTTAATTGAATAAGGTGCTGCATAAGCTGGTGGGTAAAATAATTAATAGTCGGCTTGGCCAGCATAAAGCTGATGTATTCGGTGCCTGTTAGTTCAGCTAGCTGATCGCCAGCTTGTGGCAACAGTTTTAGCTCAACTAGGTATTCACCGGTTGGGCGAAGCAGAAAGCTCAATAATTCAAACTGCATACCATCATAGCGAATGGTTTTAAGAATTTTTTCTATTTCAGTACAGAATAATGCTTGAGCCTTGCTTGCTGTTGGCTGTAAACGCTCTCGACTATTTGTGAGTAAGGGTAAGTCATGATGATTATTGAAAGGGGTCGTCATCTTGTTGTTATGCTCTAAACGAAACAGTTCACGAATTTCATGCTCACGAGCCTTCTTTAGCGCTAAAAATACAGTTTGTATAATCTCTGAAGATGGCAGCTGAGGCTCTACTCGCCACTTGCGCCCATAAACTACTTTCTCTTGTGAGTTAGTATTGGATTTATAATTATCGACACCAATAATACCGACCTGTACATAGATTCCAGTTTCATCTTGGCTGGCAAATATGGGGTAGCGAGGGTCAAAATCAATATCCAGTAGTAATTGCTCTACAGACGATAAACTATGTTGGTAACTTAAATAGTGTTGTGGAATACAGAAGCGACCATCGGCTAATACCGCTTTGGGTGCATTAGCTAACGCTTTTTCGCCATCGAGAAGGGTTTCAATATTTAGCATCATAACAAATTTCTACTAATCAGTTGGTCGCCGGAGCGTGTTCTTCTTTCTATACGGACGTACGAGCTTTTTGGTTTTAATTTTATGGGTAAAACTATCACTGGTTTGCTTTATATTATTTAGTTGTGTTTAGCTTCAAAATATAAGAGTGATATTAAAGCGATAAGGGAGAGTATATATGCCAAGACTTCATGGGAAAGTAGCCTTGATTACGGGAGCTGCGAGGGGGATTGGCCAAGCCATTGCTGAGTTATTTGCAGATGAAGGCGCGCAGGTTATCGTGACCGATATTAATGATGAACTGGGTAGAGCGGTTGCATCAGCGATCGGCGAACAAGCTCAGTATTTTCACTTAGATGTATCTCAAGAGGCGCAGTGGCAACTACTGAGCAATAACATTGAAAAACAATATGGAAAAATTGATGTATTGGTAAACAATGCGGGTATCACTGGTTTTTTTGAATCCTCTGGCCCCCACGATCCAGAAAATCTAGATATGGATAGTTGGCATACTGTGCATAAAACCAATTTAGATGGTGTGGCATTAGGCTGTAAATACGGCATCAAATTAATGAAGTCGGCAGTGGCGGCGAGTATCGTTAATATCTCGTCACGATCAGGAATTGTCGGTATTCCAGCTGCCACAGCTTATGCATCGAGCAAAGCGGCGGTTAGGAATCATACGAAGTCTGTGGCGTTATATTGTGCGGAAAAGGGGTATCCCATTCGTTGTAATTCCATTCACCCTGGCGCAATTCTAACCCCTATGTGGGATTCTATGTTGGGCGAGGGTGATCAGCGTGAAACGGCCATTAAAAAGGTAGCTGCCGATGTGCCACTTAAAAGAATGGGAACGTCGTTAGATGTTGCATATGGTGCGGCATATCTCGCTTCCGATGAATCACACTATGTTACAGGCATAGAGCTAAATATCGATGGTGGCATTCTTGCGGGAAGCTCTGCTGCACCATCGAGAGATTAATTTACTTTCAACTTCTTCCCATATTGCCAAATAATCAAACCGGCTAAAATAATCGCTGAGGCGGAATAGAGTAGAGACGTCATATCTCCGTGTTCCCCTTGGCTCACTTCAATGGTGAGTTGGAAATACTCAACTATCCAGTCCAGGGTTAGGCCCATCGCAAGAGCCGTAACGATGACTCCGGTTAAATAAGCCATTAGCGACCGTATGCCTAACTCATTCTTGACTATCATCAGGGTTGCAATATTAGTGGCTGGGCCTGTCAGCATGAATACCAGCGCTGCGCCGGGTGAAATTCCCGATAACATTAAGCCTGCAGCAACGGGTGTTGAGGCTGTTGCGCAGATATACATAGGAATAGAAATCACTACCGCGATCAACATGGCAAAAATGCCATTGCCGTATTCGCTTAAGAGCGTTGGTGGAACATAAGTTTGAATCAAGGCGGCAAATCCGATACCGATCAACAACCAGCCCATAAAGTCAGATAGCAATTTCCCATAACCATATACCACAGCGTTTTTCATCTTTTGGCCGAATCCCAATACTTCCTTCTTGCCACCACAGCAACTTTTAACGGCTTCCTCTTGAATGGGAGGAGTCTCGGTATCCCAAAGGCGCACAAGGGTTCCCGCTACTATGGCTGAAATGATGGCTGAGATAGGGCGCGCAATCGCCATTACGGGTCCCATAAGCGCTAATGTGACGCCAATAGAGTCCACCCCCGTTTCAGGTGTCGATACCATAAAGCTTGCGGTGCTCGCCTTACTAGCGCCAGCGCGTCGAATCCCTATGGCGGTAGGAATAACCGAGCATGAGCAAAGTGGCAAAGGTGTACCAATGATGGCTGCTGTCACTACTGAGCTTTTTTCGCCTAAAAACTTAGTGATCCAGCTATCGGGAACCAGCATGCGAATAATGCCCGCGAGTAATAGCCCCAATAATAAATACGGGGCCGATTCGGTGAACAGTAAAATAAAATTATCGAGCAGTACCATCATAATGAACATTCTCTTTTAATAAGCATTGCTTAGTATAATTCTTATGACCT
The DNA here is from genome assembly GCA_000967895.1 of Oleispira antarctica RB-8. Classification (GTDB taxonomy): domain Bacteria; phylum Pseudomonadota; class Gammaproteobacteria; order Pseudomonadales; family Oceanobacteraceae; genus Oleispira; species Oleispira antarctica. The sequence goes on along the minus strand of FO203512.1, from coordinate 3,671,366 downwards.
ACACACAGGTCAACGTTTTTATGAATAAAGGCGAATTTGTAGTAAAGCAGCCAGTGCTCTCATTCTCCTCGGTTAATCTATTAATACGAAAGTTTGTGCCCAAATTTGTTCTATATTGAACCTATATTAGGTTTTTTTAGCGAAAATGAAGTTTAGTCGCATGTTTAATGCATCAAGTGGTTGTATGTTGAGCATAAATATGTGATTGTCTAGTTAGATTAAGGTAAATGAATCTGATCAGGTTGTACTCCAACTTGATTATGGCTCTTTGTCACGTCTTTATACACGAACTGGTGAATTCGGGTATAACTTAAATATTTCACCAATAATGAAGAGTAAAGAGCATGAGTAAAGGTATCGTTAAGTGGTTTAATGCCGATAAAGGTTTCGGTTTTATTACACCTGAAGATGGCAGCAAGGATCTTTTTGTACACCATTCAGAAATCCAAGCTGGTGGCGGTTACGCAACTTTGAACGACGGCCAGGCTGTTGAATTTGAAGTTGGCGAAGGTCAGAAAGGCCCTTGTGCAAATAAAGTTGTAGCTATCTAAGCTCCAGCCTAAGCACGTGAAGCAGTTGGTCGGCTTGCCGCCCACTGCTTTGTGCACCTCCTATTTTTATATCTTCCAATAGTTACAATCTTTATTTCCTCCAAATTTCGTTAAATATAATTTCTGTTCATTTTCTAATGCACGACACTTATTTGTATCCCTAATTCTGTGTAAATTTCTATCATTCGTATCTTTTATTCAAATTTAGCTATAAATCTGTATAAAGACGACTCGCTTTATCAATTGCCCCACATAAATTATTTATTTTAGAAGGTATATACCTTGGTAGCTTTAAATCAATTTCCAGTAACTGATGGAAATAGAACGAACGACGAAACATTGTTTGGCCTTATAGCTCAAGATATTGAAAAACAAGGTTACAGCATACGCCATGGTGCATTACCTGAGGACCTGGCAAGCAGCCTATTTAATCATCAGCAATCACTGGCTGCAGAAAAATTTAAAAAAGCAGGCATCGGGCGCGGTGATGCTTATCTCGAAAATGAATTTGTAAGAACCGATGAGATTTGCTGGATTAACGGTGAAACAGAAACGGGCAAAAACTGGTTGGACTGGTCAGCTAGCCTACAACGTTTTTTAAACCGTCGCTTATTCCTTGGTTTATTCTCGTTCGAAAGTCACTTTGCTCATTATGGTCCAGGTGATTATTACAAACGTCATTACGATGCCTTTCGTGGTGAAGCTAATCGAGTTTTGTCTGTGGTTGCTTATTTTAATTCGGGCTGGACGGCGGCAGACGGTGGCGAGTTGGTGATCTATGAAAATGATCATGACAAAGAGGGAGTAAAAGTCGTGCCATTATTTGGCACTCTGGTTACTTTTTTAAGCGAAGAGTTTCCTCACGAAGTATTAGCCGCGAAGCGCGATAGGCACTCTATTGCAGGCTGGTTTCGAGTCAATACTTCAGTATCGGATCGCGTTGATCCACCGCTATAGAAAAGGCTGAAATTATTGCTCAGTTTCGCTGCTCTGATTAGCATTTTTACGCCCCAGTAGAAACACTAAAAAAGGGACGCAGTAAGTTAATAGAGCAGGAAACCAGCGTATCTCAGCCTCGAAGAATAATGCGTCATACTGATTGATCAGTAATAATATTGTGCCTACGATTAGGGCAACTTTTACGGCCGATAAATACACGGGTAAGGACAGTTTGGGTAGCATTTTAGCTCTCTATTTAGCATCTAGTGAAATATACATTGTCTTTAATTGAGTTTAGGCGATTGTCATATTATTGCACTGCTTAGCAAACCGACCCCATAGAAAAACAGTAAGCCCTTACAGGCGAATATGAAATGTTCTTCACTAGTTTTTGTATGCAAACGATACCCTAGCCATATACCAATAAGGCTAATCGATAATAATAGAAGATCAATTATTTATAACGAAGAAACAGACAAGTCCGATTGCCATTGACCCGTTAAGCTATAATGTATTATTTTAATTACATTCATTATGGCAAAAAATACTGCGGCGGTTGCCAGCCAATTACGTTTTGGTAATTGACGAGTTGCCAAGTAAATATTGATTGTGGAACACCTGAATACAGAAATGATGCCCATGCTCACCAAAACCTGATCCCGCCCAACAAAGTCATCACTGATAACGCCTAATACAGATATGCCAATATGATTAGGGTCGTAATAATTACCAAAATAAACCGCATCAAAACGAATCAAGGTCGTGAGTAAACGCCAGCCAGAATTTTTATATACAAAATATAGATCAAAAACTTGACGCTATGAATGCTAATCATAACCTTGGCATGATGGTCGGGCCTGATATCTATGTGCGCATAATTATTGAAATTAATAACAATACCGTTCGATTAACAAAAGAGAAATACTCGTAATCTGCCAAACATGTATCAATGTCACGACAGAGGCTAACGCGGCCAGTATTACTTCCAATGAGCACTTTAACTGGCTAAGTAATACGCCCTCATTAATTTAATGTACTTTTATCTAAAACGTTTTCTTCAACCAGCTGTTTCAATACGTCGTTACATTTCTGCTTCAGCATGTCTCTTAATAATCTAGCCGCTGGTGTAATAGATTGACGACTTGGAAATATAAGCCACAGCTCTGTTGATCTTGGCTGGTAATCTGGCATTACGCTGATCACCTTGTTGGCTAATAACTCCGCTGACATATCTAGGCAAGATTTTATCGCGAGTCCTTTTCCTGCCACGCACCAACGTCTTACTAAATCACCATCGTTGGATGCACGATTGCCATTCATTTTTATTTTATATTCTTCGTTATCTTTATTACTGTTAGTAGTACTCTTAGAAAATATCCAGATATTGTGAATAATATCGTGCAGCTGATAAAATAAGCCGTTATGAGTTTTCAATTCTTCAGGATGCTTTGGTATGCCATTTTTATTCAGGTATTCTTGAGTCGCGCAAAGTAATCCGGGTACATTACAAATTTTAAACCCGTAGAGGTTGGCATCGTCTGGCTTACCATAGCGTAAAGCCATATCGACTGAATCACGATAAAAGTCGATGTTGGAATCACTGGCATTAATCCTTAATCCAATCTTAGGGTTAGCGTCCATAAATTCATCCAGCCAAGGCATAATTACATTGCGGCCTAGATCTGATGACAATGCGATGCGCAGCTCACCTTCTACCGTTCCCGCTTCACCTTGTATATTTTGTTTGGCATGCTCCAACATCTGTAATGCTTGTTCACATTGCGGGATGTACTTTTCCCCCGCGCTGGATACTCGTAGCTGGCGAGTTGTACGGATGAATAATTCGGCCCCTAAAGCTGCCTCAACCCGCTTAAGGGCGGCGCTTGCAGTGGCGATGCGCATGTCTAAATGAGTAGCTGCTGCCGTAATATTGCGAAACTCAGCCACTTTAAGTACAACTTGAAGATCTTCTAATAGCATATTGTCAAATTATATTTGAGAATGTATTAAATACTATACTGTTTAAAACAGGGTAATCAAGCGCTACTATAACGACCAATGAAACAACAAACACACTCAATAATCGTACTGAACAAGCATCGGAGCATTTACATGAAAGCAGTTGGATACCTTAAGTCTTTACCAATTACAGATACCCATTCATTGGTTGATATCGAGATACCACAGCCCATCGCTACGGGTCACGATCTCTTGGTTAGGGTGAAAGCCATAGCGGTTAATCCTGTAGATTATAAAATCCGTTTGAATATGCCTGCCGAAGGTGACGAACATAAAGTGATTGGCTGGGATGCTGTGGGCGAAGTCATTGCTACGGGCGATGCTGTATCACAGTTTAAAGTGGGCGATGACGTTTATTATGCGGGTGCTTTGATGCGTCAAGGCAGTAATGCTGAATATCAACTTGTTGATGAGCGTCTTGTGGGTAAAAAGCCCTCTTCATTATCAAATGCAGAAGCGGCTGCGCTCCCTTTAACCGCCATTACTGCTTGGGAATTGTTATTTGAACATTTATCTCTTAAACAACAAATGCCAAGGGCGACTGATAAGTCTGATGAAGTTATTTTAGTCGTAGGCGCTGCAGGCGGCGTAGGTTCTATTCTTTTACAGCTGGCTAGAGTACTCACTGGAGCCACTATTATTGCAACGGCGTCACGTGACAGTTCTAAGGCTTGGGTCGCTAAGTTAGGTGCTGATTATGTGGTTGATCATAGTAAGCCGTTACAGCCACAAATTGAAAAATTGATTGCAAGCGAAGGTATCGGGCAAGTGACGCATGTTGCGAGCTTAAACGGCACAGGAGGTTACTTTGATGCGTATATTGATCTGCTTGTACCCTTTGGCAAGATTGCCATCATTGATGACCCCGGTGCGATCGATATTTCTAAAATAAAAATGAAAAGCTTGTCTTTCCATTGGGAATTTATGTTTGCAAGATCGATGTTTAATGCAAAGGACATGAACGAACAAAGCCTTCTTTTAACTCGAGTTGGTGAATTGGTTGATCAAGGCTATATCCAAACAACAGCCGGTAAAAATCTAGGTACTATTAATGCTGAAAATTTAAAAATCGCCCATGCTGAATTGGAATCAGGAAAATCGATCGGTAAAATTGTATTAGAAGGTTTTTAATATTAAGCCTAAAGCACTAAATTTAAAGAATAAGACGTTAAAGAATTTAGACACAACTCATGAGATTGTAGAGAGTACAAAATGACACAATTAATAATTGTCGCTAATATTAAAGCCAATACCGATAAAATTGATTTGGTTAAATCAGAGCTTCTAAAGCTAATTGAAGTGACTCGTGCTGAGAAAGGTTGTATTAACTACGACCTCCATCAAGATAATGAAAATTCAGCTCACTTTGTGTTTTATGAAAAATGGGAAACCCGTGAGCTTTGGCAAGCGCATATGGCTAATACGCATCTAGCTGAATACATAGTAGCCACTGAAGGCGCTGTTACAGAATTCACGTTAAGTGAGATGACAGTTATTGCCTAATTTTATGTATTGTGAAAATAGGTAGGCGCAAGTAATTAGGGATGTTAGATTTGGTGAATAATTTTATTATCCTTAAGGAATTCTATGTTTATTGCTATTAGCCTCCATATCTTAGCGGCCACAATTTGGGTTGGAGGCATGTTCTTCGCTTATACTTCTTTGAGGCCTGTTGCTGCCGCTGTGTTAGAGCCTCCATTAAGGTTAACCGTTTGGGTGCAGGTATTTTCAAGATTTTTCAACTGGGTCTGGCTCACCATTATCTTCTTAATTATTAGTGGGCATTACATGGCCGCACAAATGGGAGGTTTAGCCAATGTCGGTAAGCATATTCATATTATGATGCTTTTGGGTTACATCATGATGGGAATATTTATGCATGTGTATTTTGCGCCTTTTAAACGTTTAAAAGCGGCAGTTGCATTGCAAGACTGGCCAAGTGCAGGTGGTCATCTGAATTTGATTAGAAAAATGGTGCTGCTGAACTTGGTCATAGGATTATTTACAATATTAGTAGCATCGGCAGGTCGTTACTTATAATTATTTAGTTTTCTTCAATGGCCGTTAGTTTCTCTAATTTACGTTGTACTTTTTGCGCTCTTATTAACCGTTCTTGTATTTTCAGATCAGTTGGAGTTAATAACAGTGCTTGCTGCCATTGAGTGACCGCAAGAGAAATATTCCCGTTTCGATATTCTTTTGATGCCACTTCATCCAGTCTGCGGGCATGCTCTAGGCGAGTTTTTTTCGCCTTCTTCAATGCACCTTCAACTTCAGCTCCATGGAAAGGTTCATGGGATAATATCTCTTGAACTTTTAATAACGCCTCAAAATTCTGAGTGGAGATAGCAAAGTCTAATTGCTTAATCAGCGAGTTGCGGCGTTCATCAATCGCTTTGGTATTCTGTTTGCTAAGGCCAGAATTGATTGCTTGTGTTATTTCTCCCGTCCCTAGCTCACGGTCAAGTTCTATGGCTTTTTTGTAGGCTATTTGAGCATTTCTATAGTCTTTAACCCGTAATGCCTGGGTAGAAAGATGTAAAAGATTTTCAGCCAATGCTTGTCTTTTAACAGTTAACTGATCGTATTGTGGAAACCAATTAATTTTATTGTGATGGGTGCGATCATATAGATCTTGCTGATTAAATTGAATGTCTAATAATTGAGCTTCTACCATGGCCAATCGGGTATTGATTAGCCGCTCTTCTTCAAGTTGAGCCTTATTAATCAGCGAATTGAAGTGAGTGAACGGTGTTTGGCTTGGTTGATTAGAATTTAGTTGTTCTAATATCTCTCTAGCTTCTCCCCATTTCTTTTGCTTCACTAATTGATTGATGATGGCTGTTTGTTTTTTGCACTGTAGTGCCGCTTGATTTTTAACCTTTAGCAATAAGGCTTTGTCGAACGGCATTTCAGCGCTAATTTTCTCTATCGCTTTTTCATAGCGATGGTTTTCAAGCAATTGTTCTGTACTGGTATGCCAAAAATTGCTCGGCGAGTGGGCACATGCGCTCAACAGTGCAGAGCAAGCTATCAGGAAAAAAGTCGCCGGACGGTTAAACATATTTTTGCATCGCTATTAATTCGTTTTCTTGTTGCATTAGTAAGCGATTGAACTGAGGCGCTAAGGCAATCACACTAAAGCAGTTAACGGGATGAGTTTTACCTTTCAAATTAAAACTCTCACTAGGTTCTGTTATAAGCAATGCATCACATGCTGGGTGCCGATAGATACTTTCGCTGATCATTAATTTATTAGGGCTGGCCAAATCACACAGCCGCGCTGCGACATTGACCGTATCGCCACTGATCGTGAATTGCATTCGCTCTTGATCCCCTATAGCCCCCGCTAACATGTCACCGCAATGTAAACCTAACCTAAAGTGTAATTCAGGAAGGTTGTATTTGAGGCGCTGTTGATTCAGCGCCTTGCTTAAACGTATGAATACTTTTGCCGCACAAATAGCATTAATACTGTGTTTAGGGTTCTCAGCATGTACACCAAACGTGAGCATTGCACCGTCGCCAATGTAGTTATCAACACTGCCCCAATAAAGTTTACTCACCTGATGAAGCAGTGAATAATATTGGTTGAGTATATCGGCAATTGCCTGCGGACTTTGGCTTTCACTTAGTTGAGTAAAACCAACAATGTCGACGAATAATACTGAACCATTAACGCTCTTTAATGGTTTTTTCAGCTGGTCAAGATCCGATAAGATATCTTTAGCGATGTCTTTTGAAATAAAAGAATTGAATTTTTTCTCAATAGACTCTTTATCACGCAAGCCTTGCAACATGTGTTCAAAACTTTTAATCAAGTCGCCAACTTCATTATTGTTAACATTAGGCAGAGTGGGATAGAGATTGCCTTTTGCTACTTGCTGAGTTGTCATTTGAAGTTGCTGCAATGAGCGGGTTAATTTTTTTGCAATTAATATACTACTGATGATAGTAAAGAAAACGATGCCAATTAAAATCATCCCCAATGCTCGCAACGCTTTGGTTAGTGAATCACTGATGGCGCTGTTATCAAGACTGAGTTGAATAGAACCTGCTTTTACTTCATGAAAGATAATATCAGCCTGATAGTCGATGCTGTTATTTTCATTACTTGAATTGGCCTGAGTATTGTTTTCTAATGCTTGAGGAAAATCTGCTGCTGATTTCAAGGCTGAGCCTCGCGCCAGGGCAACGGTATTTTTTGTATCATCCTGAATAGAAATTGAAAGAATATTATCACTACTGCGCACAAGATTTTCGAGCATAGATGACAGTGCTAAATGATCATCTGCCATCAACATTTCAGCGGCACTGCTAGCAGCCTGCTGTGTGATTGTATTGGCAAAAGTATTTGTTTGTTTTTGCATTAAATCGCTAAAATTTAATTGCACATATCCCCACAACATGCCAGTCGAAAGACTTAGAACAAGCGTCATCGCTAATAACATTTGCCAAAATAAAGGAAAACGAATGTTGCTAAAAATGCGTGAATTAACGGGAAAAATAGACTTTTTCATTTTTCATTTTTCATTTTTCAATATGTTGATCCTGACGAGATTAGGGGTAAATACGGTATATTTTATGGATTTTATTGAAAATAGCCATTGAACGTCGAATAAAATATTTATCGAGCATTATTCATTGTTGATCATTAGTTTTTTTAACGGCTCTTTCATCGTGTTGTATGAATACTCAATAAGTTCTTTAGTGATACTGAAGCTATCGTGCAGTTTTAGGAAAATTCTGGGCTGGCTATATAAAGTCTATTCATTAGTATTGTAGGTCTTTATTATAGAACCTTATTTCCCTAAGCTGTTCCCACTATGCGTCTAGATAAGTTTATTTGTAAAAGCACCGAACTAACCAAGGCAGAAGCGATTCAGAGCATACAGGCCGGTGATGTGATTGTTAATGGCTGCGCGAGTGGGCAGGGCGAAATAGATGAAATAACACAGGTGCATGAAAACAATACAATCACCCTCAATGGCCAAAGATTAAAACTACGACCATTTCGCTACATACTCATGCATAAACCCGTGGGGACAATCTGCTCAAATACTGATGGCGATTATCCCTCCTTATTCAACTTATTAGGAAATGATTTAGCTATCGATAGAGGGCTTGAGAACATTTCAGAATTGCATATAGCAGGTCGTTTAGATGTTGATACAACAGGATTGGTATTGATCACTGATGACGGTCGTTGGACCTATAGCATTACCCGCCCCGACAAACACTGTCATAAAGTTTATCGAGTGGGTTTATCTTATGGCATTGCTGATGATGCTGTCGAAGCGCTTGTCGCTCGTTTTAAGCACGGTATACAGTTGCAAGGCGAGCAGCAGCTCACCTTGCCTGCTACATTAGAAGTGCTTTCTGCCAAAGGCAGTGAGAGTAAGGAAGTACTGCTTACCATCACGGAAGGCAAATACCATCAGGTTAAGCGTATGTTCGCCGCGGTAGGGAATAGAGTACTGACTTTGCATCGGGAAAAAATTGGCGACATCCAACTCGATGTTGAAGTTGGACGGTGGCGATATTTAACCGCAAGTGAAGTTAACTTGTTCTCGGCATAAAGCATTATCTGAATAAAATGTTCAGACGTTCATTTAGACCAAGTTTTACTTCACTCATATAGCGTTCGCTAATCACTCATTCACGTTGGTTATTACCCCTAATGCTGTTTCATGCAGGCTACTAACGTACAGTTTATCGCCCACTTCTAAAGCACCCGTGGTTTGGCCGTAAATACCAAGAGGATCTTGCAGGTTAAATACAATCTCGCCGCTATCGTTGATCGCCACAATGTGACCATAGTGTTGCGCTTTAGGGCGCATAAACTCAGGTAAGCGTTGAATAACTTTGCGTAAGCGTGGTGAGTCAGACAGCATATCCAGCGACTTGCTGCGTGGGCTGACTAATCCAAACCAATACAATCCATTACTGCCTCGGGCTAAATTATCAGGAAAGCCAGGTAGGCTATCAATCACGACTTCGACCTTGCCACGTTTGTCGCCGTTGAGTGCTAAGCGTAATATGCGATAGCTACCGGTTTCATTGAACAATACATATTGCTCGTCATGACTAAGCGCCACACCGTTAGCAAAGTTAATGTCACGGGCAATGACTATTGAGATTTTTGTATTGGGGTTGTATTCGATGATTCGGCCATGGCCGCCGTGCTCATTAATATCGAGCAAGCTAGCCCCGTAAGTACCGTATTTTTTAGCAAAGAATTTTGAAGACGCATCGGAGAAATAAATATTGCCATTGCTTGCAATATCGACATCATCAGCATAGTTAACAGCAATGCCTTCTACGCTATTTACTAAAGTACTAATGTCGCCTTGAGGCGAAATGCTGAGCAAACCTTTAAAAGCATCAGCGACTAATAAATTACCCTGACCATCAAATTCAATACCCAGTGGACGACCACCCGTGTTCACCCAAGAGTGTATTTGGCCTTTAGCATCGATGAATTTAATATCACCGTTTAATAATGAAAAATAAACATTATTATCTGCACCAAGGGCCAAGTCTTCAGGGCCAATATCCCCATTTAAGTCGATACGCTTGATTTGGCTAAGATGTTGGTTTTGAGAAAAGATACCCGTATATCCTGAATTTTCAGGTGACTGCCATGCTACAGGGTCAACGTCTACAGGCCAGAAAACTAGATAGCCTAGCAATATCAATGTGGTGCCAGCGATTATTTTTTTTATTACTTTATTTATCATCTTAGTGTGATCCGTCAATGTTATTTTTATTGTTCATAAAATAACATTTTTTGACGATATAAGAAGCTTAGAGTGAATGGTTAATCATATTCAGCGCTTAAAAATGACAGAAACGCTTTTTCCTCCTGTTATATCGGTTGCTTCATATTGCCACTGGTATTGTTCTATAATCCTTTGGGTCAAGCTTAAGCCCAACCCAAAGCCTAAATTATCTTTTTCCAAACTATTACCTTCAAAGACGTCTATTCTCTCTTCGCTTAAACTGTTTTGGTTAATAACAGAAAGATGGCAGCCTTCTTGTTTTATAAAAACACGTCCTTCAGTCGTATGTTGAAATGCATTACGAATTAAGTTGGATGTGATAATTCGACATACGCCTTCTGGAAGCTCACTGGATGAATGATCAGTTTCCACACTGAGTGTAATAACTTTACCTTCCGTTAGATATTTTAATTCATTAACAAGCTGCTCTGTGAGTATGCCTAGTTGAAGATCTCGTGCTACAAGTTCTTTACCTTCTCGACGATTTAGCCAAAGTAAGGTTTCAGTTAAACTTGTCATAGTTAAATTAGCTCGAAAAATTCTTGCTAATACTTGCAGTTGTTTTTCGCGAGGGCAGTTGTTTTCAATAAGTTTTTTTAATAGTTCACTGTTCGAGTGAGATACTGCAATAGGTGTACGAAGTTCATGACTTGCATATCCCAAAAATTTCTTTTCACGTTCTAGGCTTTTTTGAACAGAATCTAAACTATCACGTATCAAGCTTGCCAGTATATTGAGTTCACTGTAATGAAAATCAGGAATATCTTGTGATAATTGTTGGTTTTTTAGATTTTTTGCCCAATCTTTAAGTCGTTTTACTGGTAACGTTACTTGTCGCATAACAAATAATAAAATCAAGGTGAATAATATAATTACCGCTAGAGCGGTTAAGTTAATAACTACAAAATTGTTTAAATCTGAGATGCTGTTTATTTTTTTATCACCATTTGAGATTATAAGCGTAGCGTAATATATTTCATTATCTTTCATTATTTTTATTATAAAAGACCCTGTTTTAGGGGGGGTAAATAATGAGGTTTTTTCTAGATGTTTATAAAATTTATCAAGAACTAATTCAGAAGGTTTGTAGGTATTTTGAAAAACTAAAGGAAGATTTTTCCAGTCTTTTATAAGGCCGTAGGTGATGGTTCTTTTTTGTTTTTTTATGGAATCTACTTCTGGTGTTACGAACGTAAATTGTTTATCATTTTTCTGTTGATATGCGAATGCCAGCATGCTGTTACGCGTTGAGATATCTAATCCAGAAACAAAATAATAACTGCTTAACGCAGATAACCCCCAAATGATGCCTCCTCCAGTCAACAGCATTGATAATAATACATAGAGCCGAATACTTGGCATAATTCTCATACGTTGTAGCTCTCTTTAATAGCGAACCCAAGTCCTGATATCGTATGAATGAGCTTATTTGAATTAACCCCATCAACTTGTTTGCGTAAGTTAAAAATATGCACTTTCAGGCTGTTGCTGTCGGGTTGTTCGTTGCCCCAAATACCTTGCATAATTTTCTCCCGCGAGACGGGATTTGGGCTTGCCCGCATGAGTATTTCTAATATTTTAAGGGCTGTGGGGGATAGTTTTAATTGTTGATTATTTCGAAAAGCTTGTTTTTGATTTATTTCTAATACGACATCAAATACTGTAAGGCGTGATACTTGACCGCTTCTACGTTTTGCTAATACTTGAGTCCGTACAATCAATTCTTCCATAGCAAAGGGTTTTATTAAGTAATCATCGGCTCCTTTAGAGAAGCCCATGAGTTTATCATCTAATGTATCCTGTGCTGTTAACATCAACACAGGGACATCTATTCCAAATCCACGCAATTGCTCACAGACTTGTAAACCATTCATTTTGGGCAGATTCAAATCTAATATAATCGCATCATACTGATTGCTTTTTATTAGGTTTAAACCAGCAACACCGTTGCTGGCATGATCACATTGGATGTTCTCTAATTCAAAGTAATCAACTATTGCAGCGGCTAAATCCAGGTCATCTTCAACCAAGAGAAACATTAAATTGTCCGATTTCATAGTTGTCTCATGTTATGCTTTTTTAGAGCTGAACCATTTTACGATTAGTACAAAAAATAGTGGTGCAAAGTAAATCACTAAAATAGTGGCCGCAATCATGCCACCCATCACGGATGTGCCAATTGCATTACGAGCATTTGCCCCAGCCCCCGTGCTAATGACTAAAGGCAATACACCTAATACGAAGGCCAACGATGTCATGATGATAGGGCGCAAGCGCATTTCACAAGCATGAATAGTAGCATCCATTAAGCTCATTCCTTTTTCATAAAGATCTTTAGCAAACTCAACGATTAAGATGGTATTTTTTGCCGCGAGACCTATCGTAGTTAATAACCCTACTTGGAAATACACATCATTCTCTAAGCCACGCATCATAATCGCTGCTGCGGCCCCTAAGATACCCAACGGTACCACTAGAATGATAACAAAAGGAATACTCCAGCTTTCATAAAGTGCTGCTAAGCATAAAAAAACCATTAGTAATGACGCAGCATAGAGTATGGGTGCTTGGCCACCTGATTCTTTTTCCTGATACGACATGCCTGTCCAGCTCACTTGAATATCTTTTGATAGTTCGCTTGCGATGCGGTCTACCTCATCCATTGCATCTCCGGTGCTGTATCCCGTATTGGCTTCGCCTAATATTTGTACGGCCGAATTACCGTTATAGCGTGCTAATTGAGGTGGGCCTTGCCTCCAATGTGACGTGGTAAATGTGGATATAGCGACCATTTCGCCTTTATTATTGCGAACATACCAGTGACTAATATCTTCTGGTGTCATGCGGAACTCTGCTTGCGCCTGTATATAGACTTTTTTAGATCGCCCTTTATCAATGAAATCATTCACATAAGAAGAGCCCCAAGCGATGGAGAGCGTATTATTAATATCACTAATATTGATCCCCATTACTTTGGCTTTTTCATAGTCGATATCAAGATAAAGTTGAGCATTATCTTCCAGACCATTAGATCTTACTTTTTTTAGCATTGGACTTTGTGCCAATGTTCCTAATAGCTGATCACGAAGTTCGATTAATTGATCGTGGCCTATATTTCCAATATCTTCCAGGTAGAAGTTAAAACCAGTGGCTTGTCCTAATTCACGAATAGCAGGGGTATTGAATGCAAATACGGATGCTTTTTTATATGTAGAAAAGTGCTCCATACTACGTTGAATAATTGAGTCTAAATCGGTACCTTCTGCGGTTCGTTCAGACCAATCTTTTAAACCCACAAATGCCAAGGCTGCATTTTGTCCTCTGCCTGCAAAGTTAAAGCCTGCAACGGTAAATACTCTTTTTACCACGTCACTTTCATTCTCTTCAAAGTACTCTCTAATCTCCGTCATGACTTCATTCGTTTGATTCAACGTTGAGCCATTGGGAAGACTGACCATGACAAGCACTTTACCTTGATCTTCATTGGGTAAAAATGAGCTAGGTAATGATGAATAAATATAAAAGCTACCACCGACTAATAATAGATAGATAAGAATAAATCGAATGGGGCGATTTAACGTTCCTTGTATTGACGAACTGTAGCCCAATTTGGTTTTTTCAAATAAATTATTGAAACTCCTAAATATTTTAGCCTTAGATTCTTCTTTTACAGGTTTTAAAAGCGTTGCACATAAAACAGGAGTTAGTATTAATGCAACGAGTACCGATAGGGCCATCGCTGAAACAATAGTCAGTGAAAATTGCTGATAAATTGTCCCTGCTGACCCACCAATAAATGCCATGGGAATAAAAACAACAGCCAGCACAATAGTAATACCTATTAAAGCACTGGTGATTTGCTTCATCGATTTTCGTGTGGCTTCTATAGGCGATAGATTTTCCTCGTGCATAATGCGTTCTACGTTTTCAACTACCACAATCGCATCATCAACTAATAAACCAATGGCGAGTACCATGCCAAACATGGTCAGTGTATTGATAGAAAAACCCATCAAATTCATGATCGCAAATGTACCTAGTAGCACAACGGGCACGGCAATCGTCGGAATCAATGTTGCCCGTAGATTTTGTAAAAATAACAACATGACTAAAAATACGAGCACGATGGCTTCAAAGAGTGTTTTGATCACTTCCGTAATTGATAAACGAATAAAGTCGTTATTATCGGTTGCCTTGGCCATCTCTAAGCCTTCTGGAAAACCCTCTGCCAATTGTGCCAGCTTCGCATCAACTGCGGCTTGAGTATCTAAAGAGTTAGCACCTGACGCAAGCGTTATGGCAACACCGGATGTACCGTAACCGTTATAGTTGGGAATAACGCTAGAATCTTCACTGCCTAACTCAACGTTTGCAATATCTTCTAAGCGAATCTGAGAGCCATCTTCATTAACTTTAATCAGAATATTTTTGAACTCATCCACCGTCGTTAATAAGCTTTGCGCTGTAATCGTCGCGTTAATTAATTGTGAATCTGTAGAAGGCGTTCCACCTATTTGACCTACTGTAACCTGGCTATTTTGTATAGAAACAGCAGAGGAAATGTCTCCAGGTGTCAGGGCGTAACTGTTTAATTTTGCGGGGTCTAACCATATACGCATTGCATATGAAGGACCAAAAATAGTCACTGAACCAACCCCATTCACTCGGCTTACAATGTCTTTAATATTGGAGTTAGCATAATCTTGAATCTCAGAAAAACTCATCGTACCCGTAGGAGAGAACAGGGCGGTCACTGACATAAAGCCAGACGTGCTTTTTCGAACGGTCATCCCTTGATTTTGTACTGAAGTCGGTAGTCGGCTTGTGGCTTGCTGTAAATTATTTTGTACTTGTACCTGTGCAATATCAGGGTCTGTGCCAGCACTAAAAGTTAGTGATACTGTTGCTCTACCTGATGATTCACTTTTTGACGACATGTACAAAAGGTTATCGATGCCCGTCATGCTTTGCTCGATAACTTGGGTAACACTGTCTTCAATCGTTTTAGCAGATGCACCTGGGTAAGACGTACTAATTTGAATGGTGGGTGGTGCAATGCTGGGATATTGCGCAACGGGCAAGTTAATGATTGATACAATGCCAGATAGCATAATGACAATCGCAATAACCCAAGCAAACACAGGCCGATTAATAAAAAAACTGGACATGAATAATCCTTAATTAACTAATGAGTTATAACTTTTCGTTTAAAGCGCTGAGTTGATCCACATCGATATCGCTATCGATGACAACAACTTGTTTATTTTTTATGTTATTTAAATTACTGGTAATAACTTTATCGCCAGATTTCAAACCTTTTTCAATGATCCAGCCGTTCCCTACCTCATTACCTAATTCTAGAAAGACTTTTTCCGAAATATTTTTTTCATCAACAATAAAAACATATGGCTCTCCAGATTGGCTTCTGATGATCGTAGATTGAGGTAAAACGATATAATCTCTCGCTTCTGGCGCCGAGATTGTCGCGCGCACAAACATGCCAGGAAGCAAGGTTTGTTGAGGGTTTGGAATAATTGCACGCAATGTCACGCTGCCAGTCGATGCGTTTACTTGAGCTTCTGAGAATTCCAAATAACCTTTTTCACTATATTCAGTGCCATCTTCTAATGTCAGAAGAACGGGAATAGACGCTTGAGTATTGGTTTGACTGCTAAAGGCTTGTTTCAATTTATAAAGAGAAAGCGATGATTGCTGCATATCCACATAGACATGGTCTGATTGAATAATCGTTGTTAAATAAGAAGATTGCCCAACCGTTAATAAGGAACCTTCAGATGCCAGTGATATGCCAATGATGCCTGAAATCGGTGCTTTTATTTTAGTATAGGAAAGCTCAATGTTGGCATAATCTAAGTCCGCTTTTTTAATCGTAACCTCAGCCTTTGCTTGTAGGTAAGCGGACTCGGCTTCATCATATAATTCTTGGCTGGCTAATTTTTTCTTCAGCAATTCACGATAACGATTGACTGATTTTTGAGTAGTGCTCTCTGCCGCAAATGCTTTCGTTAATTGTGCTTTAGCGCTGTTAACCGTGGCTTGATAAATTGTTGGATCAATTTGATATAACACTTCATCAGTATTTACAAAATCACCTTCTTTGAAGAGGCGAGTTTGAAGAATTCCAGTAACTTGTGGTCTAACCTCTGCTTTTTTAAGCGCTGATATACGAGCAGGTAGTTCATTACTTAGTCTGAGGTTCGACGTAGATATGGTTAATGTGTCGACATGAAGAGATTTACTTTGTTCTTTGGGCGCTTCAGTCTGAGCACCGCAACCTAGCAAGATAAGTGGAAAGAGCAAGCTTAGCCCATAATTGAGAGTTCTAGATGAAAGCATAGGTAAACCTTAATAAAAGTTACTAATAATAGTCTGGCAGGTAACATATCAAAGAGACGGTTAAGGCGGGGTTAAGGCTATTTTCAAAGTAGGGTCTATGTATTAATCATTATCGGTTAATACTTTATGGTCGTGTTCAACCTCACATGCCAATCATTGAAAATGGCTATGTGAGGTGTTGTTCTAATGCAGATTGGTGAATCTGATATCAATTGGAAGCTAGGCTTCGGGTGCTGTCTCTACAAGATCATGAACCAATAACGGTGATACATGAGGTTTGTGTTGAGCAATTTCTTCGATGCTTAAACCTGTTAGCTCATATGGGAATACCAGCCAATCATCGGTTTCATGCAGATAATAATCTGGGCCAAAATCTGTTTGGTTCATGCTTGGCTTTTGATAAAGGGTCGCAATGCGAATATCGGTAGGGAGGTTGCATTTGAGGTGCTTTTTTAATCGTTGCAGCACTGCAGATATGTTTTGACCGCTACTGAATACATCATCAACAATCAATAAACCATCATCAGCGTTTAGGTTTTCGACCAAATATTGAGTGCCATGTACACGAATATCTTCAGGGTTGTTCACCATTGATTGATAAGCGGGCTGACCTTTATAAGAGGTTCGCAATGAAATATGGTCGGTTTTAACCCCTAGTGTTTGCAAACATTCTTGTACGTAAATCCCTACAGAGCTACCACCGCGCCACAAACCAACGATGAAGGTTGGGCGAAAGCCACTCTCCAATATTTTTACGCCAAGGCGAAAAGCATCCTGAATTAAGGTTTCTTCGTCTAAAAAATGCTTTTCCATCTTGCCTCCAGTGCTGACAAATGCTTGAATCAGCCTATAATATAAAATGACCAAATGGTCAGGTATAATTAGGCCATAGCCTAAAATGAATCACAATAGGCAGTTTATCGCCGATCTCTGCTTTACGACGTAAAGCACCACACAATAGGACATACAATGAGCGAAAAGCAATACTTAAGCGCACAAGGTTTATTAGAAGATTCTTTTGCTCTGGCGGCTCAAATATTAGCTTCGGGCTTTCGCCCAACCTTCATGATTGCTGTGTGGAGAGGTGGAGCACCTGTTGGCATTGCGGTTCAAGAGTTTTTGGCTTATCACGGAGTCGAGACCGATAATATTGCAATTCGAACCTCTTCTTATGCGGCTGGCATCGATATGCAGTCACGAGAAGTGAAAGTTCATGGTTTAAATTATTTAATGAAGAATGTTCAGCATGATGACAGCTTGCTGATTGTTGATGACGTATTTGATACCGGCCGTTCGATTGAAGCCATTATTGATGAGCTACAGCGTCGTACTCGCTTGAATATGCCAAAAGATGTGCGTGTTGCTGTTCCATATTACAAACCATCCCGTAATAAAACGGCTCGTGAACCTGATTATTATATTCATGAAACAGAGGCATGGTTGAAGTATCCTCATTCCCTAGAAGGACTGAGTAATGCGGAAATCGAAAAAGGCAGACCTGAACTTTATGAAATCATTAAAGCTCACCTACCTAAAGATTAAGCAGATTAGATCTTATTAAGTCATTCAATGAGTGCATTCAACTTGGACTGAAATGCACTCATTAAATATTAGCGAATCACTGAACCTGTTTCTTCAGATTCGACGCGACATTAAATCACTGAAAGTTCTACTTCAATATTGCCGCGAGTCGCGTTTGAATAAGGGCATACCTTATGCGCTTTATCGACCATGATTTGAGCTTCTGCTTTATCCATATCACCCAGTGATACGGCAAGCTTAACCGCGATACCAAAGCCGCCTTCGATAGCACCAATGGAAACTTCTGAATTGATATACACATCTTTTGGTAAGCTGCGTTTTTCTTCGGCCGCTACAAACTTAAGTGCACCAATGAAACATGCAGCATAACCTGCTGCGAATAACTGCTCAGGGTTAGTACCTTGACCATCGTCGCCACCCAAGCCTTTAGGTGTTGATAAATTAACATCTAAACGACCATCATCAGATTTAGCACTGCCTTCACGACCACCTGTTGCAGTTGCTTTAGCGGTGTAGGCTACGTTTTGTAATACATTCATATTAAGCTCCAGATTTGTGTTTGTTGTTTAAGAATTTAGTTTGTATGCAAAATAGTATAGGAGGGTAAAAGAGATTGCAAATACTTTGTGTGCAAATTAAAATACATGATTGAAATTAATAGAACAACAAAAGAGCAATTTATGCCGTTTGATCAACTAAAGCTCGAAAACCAGTTGTGTCACCGCTTATACATGGCGTCAAACAGCATTGCTCGTGCCTATCGTGAGCCATTGAGTAAACTCAATATCACTTATCCGCAATACGTGGTGATGATGGCATTGTGGGAGCAAGATAAAATTACCATTGCAGAACTGTTAGCGAGAACCGCAATTGATGGTGGTGCCATGACACAAATTCTGAAAAAGATGGTCGACAAGCAGTTACTTAAAATTATAAAGGACGATCAAGATAGGCGTAAACGCTTTGTTCAGCTTACCAAAGAAGGACTCGCCTTAAAGAAAAAAGCGGCGAGCATTCCCCAGCAAATTAAGTGCAATTTTACTAGTATTAATAGTGCGCAAGTAGAGCAACTGATGCAGCTGCTTGATTTAGTCGTGGGGGATTTATCGGAGTAATGTTGTATGATTTTAATGTGACTGAAGGAATCTATAAAAAGTAAGGAAAATCACTTTGTGCAGAAATATTGAATATAGCGGAGCTCGTTCGATTGATGTGTTTGTCCCCCTAATTCGTTTTGAAAATTCCTATTCTTATCTGTGATATCAGCTATTCTTGATCTAGTAGTGTATATTTTGATCAGTTTATTCCTGAGAAATTGTCGATTTTACGTCAGGTACTGGGTGTAGTGTTAACCCGTTATAAGGATATTTTATACTTTATGTGTGACCATCAATTATGTCATTGCATCTTCAAATACGTTAATTTATGACAAAAACTATTTCGTTTCTTATTCTTTTATTTTTATCCATTGCCGCGAGCTCTATAAGAGCGCAGCCTCATGTAACACTGGATGATACCAAGCAAACGGAATTAAGTGAGCATAATCTCTGGCGTGAGGCTCGGTCTTTAGATAAAAAACCTAGCTTTGTAGAATTAAGTCAATTGTATCAAGAGGCCAAACAGGTCACGTCTACATTCGGTGGGCGTGGAGCCTACATAACAAAGGTTAAAGTATCCAGCGTAAAGCAGAAAGAGACTTGGTTTGTCAATATCAGTGCCGTTTACTTAGATATAGGGACTGCTTATTGGCAGACGGATGACGGAGAAATAATTGCATTAGAAAGCTTTGGTCAGATAGGAAGTCAAAACCCAAGATTGGCGCATTCACAATCTTTTTCTCTTCCGTTAGATCATAAAGAAAGTGGTACGCTTTGGATTTATATTCAGGCCAAAATGTTCGCGACCCCTGTTGTTCTCAAAATTTATAATAAAACAGAGTTTTATAGTAAGCAGTTTTTGATTAACAGTATTACTTCTATCTCATTCACCGTCATGATGACGCTCGGCTTAATTGCTTTCTTTGTCTATCTCAGAACTCGTTATTTAGTGACGTTAGCCTGTGCTGGATATATAGGTATACAGGGTTTTGGATGGTTCGTTGCGTCAGGAAGTTTTGGCCATTTATTCACGGTATCAACATTTAACCCTGTTTATATGGGTATTATAATATTTCCTCTGGTTATCGCTTCTGCTAGCCAGTTCACTAAATTGTTATTTAACTGCCAGAAAGACCATCCTAAATTAGCTAAAATATTCAATATATTGTCAATTGTTACCTTAATCTTAGGCATGCTAATGCCTTTTCTATCTTTTACTCTTAGTTTTTTACTATCACACATTATCGCAACAATATGGATTCCGCTTTGCCTTGGCACGGGCATATTTATGCTTGCGAAAAGAGACTTCAGAGCGAAGTACTATTTAATGGGTAACTTTTTATATGCTTTGACGTTAACGGGATTTATATTATCTCACTTCTATCACCTTAACTGGGATATCTCACTTGAAGTTGTTGTTCAAATTGCATTGACCATTGACTGCATATGCATTCTTCTTTCTTTAACAGAATGGTTACAGATACAACAAAAAGAATTTCACCGCAGTTATGCTATTTCACGAATTGACCCATTAACGCAAATTGGTAATCGTTTTGCTCAAAATGAAAAGTTGGCGAGCTTGGCTGGAAATTATTGCATTACATTTATTGATCTCGATGGTTTTAAAAAGATTAATGACAAGTTGGGGCATGATGAAGGTGATAAAATTTTAATTGCAGCGGCCAATATAATTCAGCATAAATTACAAGGGCTAGGTTCTATATTCCGTTGCGGTGGTGATGAGTTTATTTTAGTGGCTAGTATTGAAAATCTACCGCAAGCAGAGTCATTGTTAATGCAGTTGTCGCATTTACTGTTAGAAACGGAGAAAGAGCTTCGGAAAAGAGGGTGGGAGGATGCTGGTCTTAGTTTCGGGATTGCCACGAGTTTTGAAACTTTTAATCAATCAGAGTGCTTATCGCTTGCCGATCAGCGTATGTATAAATATAAGCAAAATAAAAAACAATGTTTTCATGATTAGTAAGTATTAATCACATTAAATAAGTGAAGAAAGATTTATATTTTATATTATTCGTTATATAAACCCGTTAAATAGAAAGTTGTTTAAGCCGATTAAGCTTTATGAATAGAGAGTATAAATAATCAAGTATGAATCAACATCCAAGCGAGAACCTTAACTTCGATATTAAAAGATCCATCATCTTAGCGGAGTACATCAAGTGCTGGGGAGTACCAGAAAGCCGAAGCATTATATCAATCTCCCCAAACTCTATTAAAACCCAGCATAGTGACACTGTGGATAATGATTCTGTGAATAGTGAGAAGACATTCGTGGAGCTTTATGTTTTTCCTGGTGAAGACATGGATCAAGTGACACGAGTTGCCACTATCGGTTTATCATCCTGTAAGTTCAATAATGATGAATACAGTAATTCTGAACTCCTTATGGTTTTACCTTTTGATGTCGTTGAAGATCAACTGGAATTAATACAGCATTATATGGCTAAGATATTAAGCCATATGATGACTTTAGGTCGTAATATTAAACCTGAAAAAATTATTCCAGAAAACCAAGTAGCTGGCAGCGAATCAGTTCCGCTTGGCTGGCCTAGAGCTTTATTATTTGATGAACCTAGAGGTGAGCCAAATGAGCTTAACTATTTTCACATTGGATCTCAGCATATTACCCTTAGCTGGGTAGTCCCTATATTTGATAGCGAATATGACTTGATCAAAAGCAATGGAATTGAAGCATTTGATACAGCAGTGAATGATGCAGAAATTAGTTTGGTTGAAGTCAGGCGAGATGCTTGTGTTTAGGGCGCCATTCGTATGGAATTAGCGACCTTATTTGGCATTTTTGGTGTTGCATCAAACGTCATTTGGCCTTTACTGAAAACTCGGAAGTATCTACTGCTAGGTCAAATTGTTGCGGCCATATTCATGGGTATGCACTTTCTGTTGCTTAACGCGGTTACAGGTGCCTCTATTATGTTCTTGGTGGCCTTACAGGCATCGTTAGCGATTCCTTTGGAGTCGCATCCCAAATTTAAAGCTGTCTATTTAACGTCTATCGTATTAACGCCTTTAGTTTGCTGGGCTACGTGGCAAGGTATTGCATCTTTATTTTCATCGCTGGCTTTATTCTTCTTTTGCATCGGTAATTTACAGTTGAATATTAAACGGCTAAGGCTGCTTCTTTTGATGTGTATCTTTTGCTGGATGGGACACAATGTGTTTGTTGCATCTTATGCAGGCCTTATTTCAAATAGTCTTGCCTTAGTAACCAGTATTTTTGCTCTGATACGTGAATTTAAACCTGAAAAATCGCAGGCTGTATAACGGCATAGCGACTAATTACTTGCGTGAAGTCGTGGCTTTTTATTTAAGCTTGTCTATATCGATAATACTATTTTTTAGTGGATATTAAGAAATCAGCGAGACTTTTAAAAGTACGTTAGAATATAAAGTAAGAAAAATTACTTAGACAAGAAGGTAGAAATATTATGCATAGCATAAATCCTAAGAAGCTACTTAATAGTAAGTGGACTGCCGTAAAGCCAGTTAATAAAGAAAAACATTTTTTGATTTCTGAATTAAAGCTTGATGAAGAAGGTGACGTTATACATTGTGCTATCGAGGCTGTTATCTCACATCGTTCTGAGTCTATTGATTGGCAAGAATTAAAGAACCCTAATAATTGGATTCAAGGCTGGAAGTAATCACTTTTATAATTGTTCTTGGCGTATTTTATGTGCATTTAACTTCTCTATTGCTGTTGCAATTCTGACAGTGTGACTATTATTAGAAGTAAGAAAAATAATTCATACTTCTAATTCGCACCTGTTGGGCAGGAGTTACCCATGTTGAACGGCGTCACTAAATTTTCTGTTTTCCTTTGTTTCACTTTCATAACTTTATTCTCTTACGCTTTTGAACTGACGCCTGAGGCGGTTAATGGTGTCTATCAATTGGCTACTCCAGAGCGCAGTGCTGCCGGACAAACCCAAAAGCTTCAAGTTGAATATGGTGAGATGAATGGTCAAAAAATGCTCGCAACTCGGGCATGTCCTCGCTGTCCTGCCGCAGGCTATAAGCTATTGGATGATGCTACGAATGAGTTGGAGCGTCCTGTATTTTTCAATTCTATGGGGATTTACATTATGGCTTATGACGAAAATACCTTTGTCTCGATCATGGCGGATGGTCAATTGGGCAAGAGTATTTGGAATACGATTGCTTATGCCAATGTGTATAGTAAACAAGGAACACCGACGATTACTTTGGATGCAGGTAAAGCCTTTGCGTTGGGCGAAGCTAAGCGTTTGATGACGGGTGAAGGCGTTGCTAAGTTCGAGGTATTAGGTGGCAGTGGTACATATTACGCAGCAGTACCGCAAGCGGTCGGCAGTAAACAGTATGATCAAATAGAGGTGATGCTGGAGAGTAACAAGCAAATTATCTTAGAGGGCATGAATTGTCGAAGCTGCACCTCGAGTACTTATATATATGAAGCTGAGTTAAGTCAGGCAATTGGTAAGCCCGTATATGAAATGGGGCACATGGGACGCTTTTTGATTGAGCAGGATAAAGGGGTGATTTGGGTGGCCAGTGGACCTCTGGGTAAACAGCTCTGGCAAGAACACAGTCGCTACAATGTGCTGGGCCAAGACAAAACGGCCATGCGCCAAATCAGTCAAGATAAAGCAGCACAAGATAGCATGGATAGTACGTTGCAGACGTATGCTGTCAACGCGAAAGCAGCGGTCACTGCGCGTTATGCGAGAGAAGAGCTGAAGCGTACGGCGAATAATGAATTACCGTCAAAGGGCATGGACGATACTGATTTAAACCAGAGTGCTTTAATCGCAGCGCAAGACTGGGCGAACCGTTATAGCTGGAAAGAGCAGCTGCAATATGTGTACATCACCGATCGTGATTGGAGCATATTACGACATAAGGTTACGGGTATTCAAACAGGTCGCCGCATACAAGGTGTAATTACTATGCAGCGTGGCGATGGCTTATGCAGTTATCAACAGGCTGTTTTTGAGCAGGCTTATAATGGCACTGGCTATCAGGTAACGGTTATGACAGGTGTGGTGCCTGGGCAGAATAAGCTAGATTGCAGAAAGATATAATTAGGTTTCAGCACATTATAGCGTTTTAATGGAGCGGAAATTTATAGGACGGAATTTTATAGAGTATGTACATAAAACTTTCCTTCTAACACTGATTATTCTTATACCTTTTTTGTGCGTCGAGTATTTGTATGAAAACTTTTAAATGTGATTGTAAAGATCACCAGATCTTATTTTTTGAAAGCAGCACGTGTATAGCGTGCGAGCGTCTTGTTGGTTTAGATGACAATTTTGATAACGTTGAGCCTTATGATCTAGATGAAACCATCGGGCAATATTTCAAAGCGGCAGAGCCGGATGTTCGTTATCAGAAATGTGATAACCACGCGAATTACAAAACCTGTACGGGCATGGTTAATTTGAATACATTTGTTCCCGTTGAGGGCGAAGATGAGGTCTTATGTTTTGCCTGCCGTTTTAATGAAACCATTCCAGATTTAAGCATTGTTGAACATATTCCGTTGTGGAAAAAAATGGAAGTCGCTAAGCGACGAGCTTTGTACACTCTGAAATCAATGAAGCTACCATTGGAAACGATTGCTCAGAATCCAGACAGTGGGCTCAGTTTTGATTTTACCACTGACCGAGATGTAAACGACCATTTCGCTAGCACATTAAAAAACCAAGAGGCGGTCTTTACGGGTCATGATTGTGGTCATATCACTATTAATCTAGCGGAAGCCGACGAAGTTGCTCGCTCTCATACAAAGCTGGCCATGGGTGAAAAATATCGTACCTTGCTAGGGCACTTTCGCCATGAATTGGGTCATTATTATTTTGATAAATTAATTGCAGGGTCACCGCAGAAGCATGCTTTATGTAAGCAGTATTTTGGAGACGATGAACTGTCTTATAAAGACGCAATGGATAAGCATTATAAAGACGGTGCGCCTGAGAACTGGCGTGATTCATATATTAGCGAATATGCCACGATGCATGCTTATGAAGATTGGGCCGAAACTTGGTCGCACTACATGCACATAATGGACACTTTAGAGACGGCAAAAAACTTTTCTATTACCGGTTCAACGATTGGCAATGCTGAAGAAACAGAAGAAGTTGAAGATTTAACCTTGCCGCAAGATGCTTACTTTTTCTCGGCACAAACTTCGATTACCAATATTTTAGATACTTGGACTGATTTTGCGATTATTCTTAATTCATTAAATCGCAGTATGGGAATGAGTGATGCTTACCCGTTTGTATTAACGCAACCCGTACGTACAAAACTGGCGTTTATTCATCATGCTATTCATGATCGATTAAATCGTATGCCTAACTTAATGGTAGAAACGGAAAATAGTTAAACTGTAATATTTCCCAATTATAGTCTTATGCTTTTCGCTAAGAAGCACAAGACTATTAAAAAGGGAAAGCATGAAGCACACGAAACACTCCAAATTGACGTTAACACTCCTTACAACTTTAGGTTTGGCTGCATGCGGTGGTGACAGCGATAACGGCATTAATGGAGATAGTGGCACTGATGGATTAAACAGTTTAATTACTCATGAAACATTAGCGCTAGGTAATAGTGAGTGTTTTTTTGGTGGTTTAAAAGTAACGTCCGGTTTAGACAGTAATGCCGACAATATATTAAACAGCACTGAAGTTACTCGCGTTAGCGCTCACTGCAATATCAATCCTGTAGGTTCCTCTGGTTCTTCCTTACCTTATACGGTTATGCGCTCTGATATTGATGATGGTGCTAAGCCTGGAAGCCTTATGGAAATCCGTAACGGTGGCTTTGGTTCAGATGCGGTGGCACATCCTTCAGATGCTACTCGATTTTACGCTTTAACCGACCGCGGCCCTAATGCAACGTTTACGGGCGATCAAGGTAAAGGTAAAAAATTCCCAACCCCTGATTATACTCCGCGCATAGGCTTGTTCGAGCTACAAGCGAATGGTGATGTTAAAAAGATCAAAGATATTTTATTGAAACGACCTGATGGTACTTTTATAACAGGCTTACCGAATTCTACGGCATTAGGTGGTACGGGTGAAACACCTTACGATGCGGATGGTAATGTCATTGTTGAAAATATGAATTTACCTTTTGATGAAAATACAAATCCTATAAAGTTGGATGACTATGGCTTAGACGGCGAAGGATTGGTGGCACTGTCTGACGGTACATTCTGGATAAGTGATGAGTATGGCCCTCACATTGTTCACTTTAATGCAGAAGGTGTTGAGATTGGTCGTATTAATGCATTTAGTGGTGATACGCGTAATACCTTCACATTGCCGGGTGAGTTTGCTAACCGTCGGGCTAATCGAGGTATGGAAGGGTTAGCGGTTACGCCTGATGAGAAAACGTTAGTCGGTATCATGCAGTCGACCCTGTACAACCCGAGTAGCGCCGTTAAAGTAAATGATATTGTTCGTTTAGTATCGATCGACTTAACCGATGGCAGTATTAGTCAATATTTGTATAAGCAAGAAAAAACGCAAAACTCTCAGTCTGGCATTGTTGCTTTAAGCAATACCGAATTTGTTGTGATTGAGCGTGATGGCAGTTTTTATAACGACGACCCTTCAGCTATGAAGCTCCTGTATAAAATTGATATCAGCAATGCGACGGATATAGAAGCGATTGCTATCGCAGGAGATATTACACAAGATGATTCATTAGGTTTGTTAATTGATGGTCAAACATTAGAGCAGGTCGCGTTAGAAAGTGATGGCTGGGTAACTATTGCTAATGCAGGTATTCAAGCCGTTAGCAAAACGTTATTGGTCGACCTTGTTGAAGAAACTGGCTATCCACACGACAAGTTAGAAGGTATTTGGTTAATCAATGACAGCACTATTGGTGTTTTAAATGATGATGATTTTGCGACTTGGGCTTCCGGTGGAGTATTAGAGCAAAAATATCTTGATGCCGGTCAAACAGTTATCGACAACAACCGTTTATATATTATAGAAGGCATTGATTTAGCGCGTTAAAGTCGATCAATTATTATGGGACGGTTATTCCATAATAGAAACTCCTTAATCTGGGTTTCTTATTGAAGTTTTATATTCGAGTGACTTACTCGGGTATGAAATTTATATTTCACCAACAAAATGAGTAAAGAGCATGAGTAAAGGTATCGTTAAGTGGTTCAATGCCGATAAAGGTTTCGGTTTTATTACACCCGAAGATGGCAGTAAAGATCTGTTTGTTCATCATTCAGAAATTCAAGCAGGCGGCGGTTACGCAACTTTGAACGATGGCCAAGCGGTTGAGTTTGAAGTGGGTGAAGGCCAGAAAGGCCCTTGTGCGAATAAAGTTGTCGCTATCTAAAAGGCTGTGAACACAGCCTGTAAGTAGCGAGTCGTTTTTTGGCGACCGCTACTTTCTGTTATTAAAGCCATCAGGTTTGCGTGAGACATCAACCGAGACTTCTAAAATAGGACTTTTTCCCCCACCAAAAATAACGCCTTTTAGCGGCGTTACATCATAATAATCACGACCTTCAGCCGTCACAATATGCTGAGAGCCTGCACGCACATCATTCGTTGGATCAAACTCAATCCAGCCCTCTTGTGGCGAGTAATAAGCAATCCAAGCGTGAGTTGCGTCGGCACCCACCAGTTTTTCCTGGCCTGGAGGTGGCAAGGTTTCCATGTATCCCGACACATATTTTGCTGGAATTCCCATGGCTCGTAAGCAGCCAACTTGCAGATGGGCAAAATCTTGGCAGACACCTTTTTTATGGGCTAATACTTCTGTTAGAGGGGTCGCGATATTGGTAAAACCAGGGGTGTAAGTGAAGTCTTGAAAAATACGTGTGGTTAACTCTTCTACGCAGGCATATAGCGAACGTGATAATGCAAACGATGGGCTCGCATAGTCTGCCAGTTCTTTACTGGCTTTTATCATCGGTGAATCTAAGCAAAATTCACGGGCTTGAATCACATCGATCGAAGGGGTTTCTTTTAAAAATTTCAGCGCGTTTTCGTAGCTGATGCCAAAGTCGAGACTCAGTGCTGATCGACTTTCCATAACGTCGATTAGGCTGGTCGCGGTAATAACTAATTCAGTATGGGGTGTTTGAATTTCGAAATGATAGCTGTTATTGCCAAAATAATCGGTGCGTTTATTGGCATGAGTTTCTTGTGGAGAAATGACAATTCGGCTTTCTAAGCAAGTTTGTCTCGCGGTATTTCTTGGCAGTAAATTAGCTAAGTTATAACAGTGAGAAACCTTACCCGCGTATTTATATTTGGTGATATGTTTAACTTGATAGCGCATCTTAAGATTCCTTCACTAACAATGGGATAAACGGACAACGCAGTTGTATAAAAAATGATGTAAACGTCATGGCTTTATTCCTCCCAAAATGTAGTGACAAGTTGTTGCGGATCGATGCGGTGATCGAAGTATTTATCGCTGAGAATATTGCTAAAGTCCGATAGCAGGGTATTGAGTCGCATTAGCAAGGTAGAAAGTTCTTTTCTTGAGCCTTCTTTGCTTTCGGCGAGAGCAGTGATGCGCGAGAGCTTCAGGCTGGTGATCGCTTCCAATAAAACGCGCTCCTCCTCTTCGAGTCCTTTGAGGATAGGGTCTACTGTACGTATCGCGTTAAAATGATTTTGTAAGCGTTCGAATTGAAAAATCAATGATCTTGGATTGGTATCATCCAAGATGACGAGTTCTAGTCCTAATTCAATGCCGGTGCGGGTTCTACTCTGACGGCGATAGGTAATAAATACTTCCATTGAACGAAGCATGGCATTGAGCAAGGTGACGTTGTCTGCTTTTTCAGCCGTTGGGGTTACCAAGGTTGTTACGGTTTTCATGATTTGCACGGCGCGTTCAACGCGGCGGCCCATGTCCATAAAGTGCCAGCCAACTCCACGCACCATACTTTCTTGCATTAAGCCTGACAGGGCAATCAGTGGAATAACTAACGGATCTAATGCTTCTTCTGGAGCCGAAGATAAGCCATTGGCGAGGGATGATTCTAAGTTATCCAGTTCGTCGCGGATGTCGTTAATCACTCGAATAGTATCTGAAGACAGCAGTTCTTTCGATTCGTCCGCGCAATATAATAATGAGTTGATTGTTGATTTGATGCTGCCTGCACGATTGCCATCTTTAATAATTAATAGCAGTTCCTTATCAGGATCGTCGAGCTCTTCATCGGTAGCACTTAAAAAACCAGGGTGTGTGCCTGTGACTTCCGTGATGGAGCGCAGTAATACACGTTTTGAGGCTTTACTAATGGCTTGCTCATCATTGATCATCATAAAGACGGTTCTGAGTATGCGCAGTGAGGCTTCGGCTCGCTCTGCGTAGCGTCCCATCCAAAATAGGTTTTCGACGACTCGACTCGGCAAGCTCACCAACGACGCTTCAAGCTCAGTATGTCCTGCTTCAAGAGGGTCGTGATCACTAATGCGCTCTGGTTCGGTCGCAGTAATCCAAGTATCTTTACTCGGGCAACCGGCTTGCATACTAATGATGGGACTACCCACATCATTACCGACTCGGGTTAACCCTCCTGGCATGACGATATACGAATTATCCGCGGCGACAGAGAAGGTGCGCAAAATCGCAGGTCTTGGTTGTAATGCACCGTTGACTAATGAGGGGACGTGCGGCTTATCAATGCGTTCTTGAGCCACGAATTGATTGGGCTGGTGACGAATCTTACGCATCAGTTCCGTGGTGTCCGCTTCACTAAGGTCACCACCAAAAACACTCTTTAAACCATGGCCACGATAAATAGGTTTAATAATGAGTTGTTTGAAATTAGCGAGAATAAATTTTAAATCGTCGGCATCACCACACCAATACGTTTTAACCGACGCTAAGCGAGGCTCTCTGCCCAGTAGTGTTTTACTAATTTCTGGTAGATATTTTAATAGAATAGGGTTTTCGAGTACGCCAGAACCGATAGGGTTTGCCATGATGACTCGGCCAGCTCGCACCACATCCAAGAGACCAGGTACGCCTAACTGAGAATTACTGCGTAACTCAACGGGATCACAAGAGACATCATCAACTCGTCTTAAAATCACATCAACACGGTCAAGTCCATCCAGCGACTTCATCCAAACAAAACCATTTCTAACGACTAGGTCGCCACTTTGAACTAAAGGAAAGCCTAAATAATTAGAGATATAAGAATGATCAAAATAGGTTTCGTTATGCGCGCCAGGGGTAAGTACCACCACTCGCGCTTGGCCATTTGACGGTGATAGAGAAATCAGTTTGTGGCGTAAACGTTGGAAAAAACTGGCTAGACGATGAACATGGCTGTCGCGGAATAAACTAGGAAATACTCGTGACATCACGGTTCTATTTTCTAGGGCATAACCTGCGCCACTGGGGGCTTGAGTTCGGTCGGATAAGACGCACATAGTGCCGTCGGGTCGTTGTACCATATCGGCGGAATGAAGAATCAGCTCGTGCTCGCCAGGAATTTGTATGCCTTGGCAAGCGCGTAAAAAACCGCCATGGGCAAATAAGGCTTCTGGAGGAAGAGCATGCTGCTTGAGTAAGGTTCTTTTGCCGTAAAAATCGCGCAGCATTAGATTAAACAGTTCCGCGCGCTCGAGTAGGCCCGATTCAATTACCGACCAAGCTTCACTGCCAATAATGGCGGGTACAAGGTCGAGTTCCCATTGACTATCGGATGCGGAATTTTCGTCGTAAATATTATAGGTAACACCGTCATCGCGTAAAATGCGGCGCGCTTTGTCTTGGCGTTCGTTAAGCGTGGTAGAGCCAAGATTGTTTAAGCTGCTGAGTAAATAGTCCCACTCCGGTTTGATGGTGCCATCAGGGGTATAAACTTGATCAGGAATGTCAGCGGCGGGACGATTATAACTTAAGCTTTCAGTGTTGCTTTGTGTCTGTCCTTGGTTTTGCGCCTGTGTTTGTGCCTGCATCTGTAATTGCGGCTGAGGTAAAGGCTGATTCTGAGGGTAGATAGATTCGGACACAGTTGCCTACTTGGTGACGATGAAATATTGGCTCAACCAAGGGGATTGAGTGCTTTATTAAGCGAGCGGCATTATATACCTATTTTAAAACTGAGTATCAGGTAGAAAACGGAACCTTCATCGGAAGGTTCCTGAATTCATGTGACTTACAGAACTGCTATTAAAGAACTAGCAGTCTATGGGTCTCCTTAAGTCTAACGTATGCGGATACTCGTTAGTCGGCTCTTCGCGCAGAGGCTCAAGTTTTTTATCATGACTTTGCGTATGGCTCAGCTTTTCAAAGCGATTGATGCGTCGTGATTCCGCTTCAAAGGAATTGACTGGGAAAGCATCGTAACTACGTCCGCCAGGATGAGACACATGATAACTACAGCCGCCCATCGACTTGCCGTTCCACGTATCAATGACATCAAAGATCAACGGCACGTGTGGGCTAATGCGAGGATGAAGCGCTGAAGGTGGCTGCCATGCTCGGTAGCGAACAGCCCCCACATATTCCCCATGGCGCTCGGTATTAATCAATGGCACTCGGCGGCCATTACAGGTTAATACATAGCGGCCATCGGTCAGTCCGGTGGCTTTAATTTGTAAGCGTTCAACCGATGAATCGACATAACGCGCCGTACCAAAGCTGCTGCTTTCTTCACCGAGTACGTGCCAAGGTTCAATCGCCCAACGCAGTTCAAGCTCAATATTATCCAGCTTAACGCGACCATAATGAGGAAAACGGAATTCTTCAAACGGGGCCAGCCAATCAAGTTCAAATGGGTAGCCATGGTCTTGTAAGTCAGCAATAACGTCTTTCATGTCTTGCCAGATATGGTGCGGCATCATAAAACGATCATGCAGCGCCGTGCCCCAGCGGACTAACGGTTTCTTGTAAGGCTCTTTCCAGAAACGTGCCAGCAGTGTTCTTATTAATAACGACTGCACCAATGCCATGCGGCTGTGAGGCGGCATTTCAAAGCCACGGAATTCTAAAATCCCTAAACGACCACTAGCACTGCTCGGTGAGTAAAGTTTATCGATACAGAACTCAGAGCGGTGAGTATTACCGGTAATGTCGATCAATAAATTACGCAATAAACGGTCAACTAACCAAGGCTGTGTCACTTCTTCTTCAGACATTTGCGCGAAGGCGATTTCCAGCTCGTACAGCATCTCATCACGGCCTTCATCAACTCGTGGCGCTTGGCTAGTCGGGCCCAAGAACATGCCAGAGAACATGTAAGACAAGCTAGGGTGATGCTGCCAGAAGGTAATAAAGCTGCGCAATAAATCAGGACGACGTAATAGCGGGCTGTCTTCTGGTGATGCGCCACCTAGCGTGATGTGGTTACCACCGCCGGTGCCTGTATGACGGCCATCGAGCATAAACTTCTCTGTGGATAAGCGCGATAAGCGTGCTTCTTCATAGAGTTTTGTCGTGGTCTCCACGAGTTGTTCCCAGTTATCAGACGGATGAACATTCACTTCAATAACGCCTGGATCTGGAGTGACTAGCAATTTCAATAAGCGTGGATCACGAGGGGGTTCATAACCTTCAATAATGACAGGCAATGATAACTTCGTAGTGACCTCTTCAATCGCAGCCACTAGAACAATGTAGTCTTCTAAGTATTCTAGTGGTGGCATAAATATATGCAGACGACCTTCGCGTGCTTCAATACACATAGCGGTACGAACTACTTCTTTCCACTCAGGATCTTTTTTGAATTCTTTATCGATTTGCTTGTTGGCTAATAAAACTTGTTCAGCCGCGCTTAATTCACTTTGCGTCGGAATCGGGCTAGCAAAACGAATGTCGGTACGCTTTATTAGCGGATCACGCGGTGCAAAAGGATCGCGTTGAATCGGCAGTTCTTGGTCTTCTTTAGTCAGCGAGGGTAAATCGTTTAACGGCAAGCGTAACCCCATAGGGGAGTCGCCTGGAATCAATACAATTCTTTCGCGTTTCATTGGCCAAACGCTGCTTTTCCATTGTTTGTCACCTTCGCCGCGACCAATAGGGATAACCAAACCACTAGGCACACTGATACCACGATCGATGAGCGCGGTTAGGCGTCGGCGATCCAAATCTGATTTGACGTTTTGCGCCAACAAATCGATGTTCTTAGGCAGCGATTGTTCTTTTTGCAGATAGTGCAGCGCATCTTCATAAGCTGGCTGGCAGTGTGCACTTGGAATTTCTAATAAGGTGCAAAGCGCGTGACTTAGACGACAGGCATCTTTAATGGTATGCCCATAGTCTTTATCGATGCGAGCGAGGCTGCTGGCTTGAGTCCAAAGAGGCTCGCCATCTTTACGCCAAAAAACGCCCAAGGCCCAGCGCGGAATTTCTTCACCAGGATACCACTTGCCTTGTCCATAATGGACCAAGCCATTAGGTGCAAAGCGATCTCGAATGCGTAGCAATAGCGTTTTTGCTAAAGACAGTTTGTCGTCACCTAGAGCATCGGTATTCCACTGTCCTGATTCCATATCGTCGATTGAAACAAACGTCGGTTCACCACCCATAGTGAGGCGAACATCATTCTTTTCAAATTCTTTGTCGACACTAGCTCCGAGTGCCAATATGTTTTGCCATTGGTCTTCGGTATACGGCTTAGTAACACGCGGGTCTTCTAAAACACGCGTCACAGTATTGCTGAAATCAAATTCTACTTCACACTCATCGGTGAAACCTGCGATAGGTGCAGCGGAGACAGGATGTGGAGTACACGCTAATGGAATGTGACCTTCGCTAGCAAACAAACCCGACGTAGGATCAAGACCGACCCAACCAGCGCCCGGTAAAAAGACTTCACACCAAGCATGTAGGTCGGTGAAATCTTCTTCGGTTCCAGACGGTCCATCTAGAGACTGCTCATCGGCTTTTAGCTGCACCAAATAGCCCGACGCAAAGCGCGCCGCTAAACCTAGATGACGCAATAATTGAACTAATAACCAAGCAGAATCACGACAAGAGCCTTTGGCACTTTCGAGCGTTTCTTCTGGTGTTTGTACACCAGGCTCAAGGCGCACTAAGTATTCAATTTCTTGTTGTACTTGTTGATTAACTTCAACCAGAAAATCGTTAATACGTTGCTTCTTGGTATTAACTTCTTTCAAACGCTTTCTAAATAAAGAGCCGCAGTTCTTACCTTTAGAGGACTCTTTTTCTAGGTAAGGCAATAATTCTTTTTTCAGTTGTTTTGGATACGTGAAAGGGAAGTATTCAGCGTATTCTTCAACAAAGAAATCAAATGGATTGATTACTGTCATGTCGGCAACGACTTCGACATCAACTTCAAATTCAGTGCATTTTTCTGGGAAAACCAAGCGCGCTAAGTAGTTACCAAACGAATCCTGTTGCCAGTTAATGAAATGCTCTGCGGGTTTGATTTTTAAGCTATAGCTATGAATCGGCGTTCGACTATGAGGGGCAGGACGAAGCCTCACCGTGTGAGGTGATAAGCTCACAGGGCGATCAAATTTATAACTGGTTCTATGATTTATAGAAACACGGATAGTCATTTATGTTCAGCCTTGTTGGTTGGTAAACCAATTCTTGGAAATACTGGAATGAATCTCAGCTATATCTAGCTGCATGTCGTTTAAAAAATCTTTCATCGGCACGCCAAGATCGCTGTAATCAATTTCACTAAGGCGTGCTTGTTGAATCTTTTTCACGGTACTCACAACGGGTTTATGATGCGGTAAATTTTCTAACGACCCCTTTACGGCCGCCAAGCAGTATGTGATCGATCTTGGAAATGCCGTATCTTCAATAATATAACGTGCGACTAATCGACTTTTAACCGATGCTCGCACAGTTCGGCGATAGCTTTGATCAGCGTCAAGCGATCGCAAAACTTGTCCCCAAATTATTTGTTGGCTGTTGATTGCTTCGGCATCGTCCATGACTTGCAGTTGTGCTCTTACCCCAGCATCTAATAAACGCGTCGTCATATCGGCACGCTCAATATTGCGCCCGAGTCCCATGAAGCTCCACACTGCATCGCGCGGCATGGTACCCATTAATAAACCTTGAATTTGCTGGCAGCTTTTAATTATACCGTTCAAAAAATGGAAACGTTGGCTGCGATTAATACCTTGTTGTAAGTTTTCTATTACAAACATATTTAATTCGTTGATCATTACCCAGCTTTGGGCAGGCACTACATCACGAGTTGTTCTTAAGTTTTCTCTGGCAAACTTTAAGTTAGAAACTACCGAGCAAGGATTATTTCCCTCGCTCAATAAAAATTTAATTACATTGCGTTCATCTTGAACCTTGTAGCGTTCATCGAAGGCTTCTTCCGCACTGTTTATGGTAATTAAGTTGTACCAGCCAATACCGACACTGGTCGGTAAGTCAGACATTAGTTTGTCATAAACGCTAATGAGTCGAACGGTATTTTCGATACGTTCTAAATAGCGAGCTGCCCAATATGTTCTTTCTGCTACGCGCGATAACATGTATTTCTCCTATGCCTCGATCATCATTATTTGATGATCAGACTATTCAATAATTTAACTATGCAGCGATCTGGCTATTCCAAGATCTTTTTCAGTCATCTTTATTCAACGATCCAGGTATCTTTACTGCCGCCACCTTGTGACGAGTTAACCACCAACGATCCTTTTTTCATTGCTACGCGGGTTAATCCACCCATAGTGACGTAGGAATTTTTACCTTGCAGAACAAAAGGTCGTAAATCTAGATGGCGAGCCTCCAGTTGATTTTTTCCGACAAAGGCAGGTGCCGTCGATAAGGCTAAGGTGGGTTGCCCTATATAGTTTCTAGGGTTGTCGTTGATTAATTTAACAAACTTATCGCGCTCTTTTTTGGTTGAGTGTGGGCCAACCAACATGCCATAACCACCAGATTCGTTGGCTGGTTTTATCACCAGTTTCTCGATGTTATCAATCACGTATTCACGCTGTTCTTTGTCGTAACACAGATACGTTTCAACGTTTTTTAAGATCGGCTCTTCTTTCAGATAGTAGCGAATAATGTCAGGCACAAAAGCATAAATAACCTTATCATCGGCAACCCCTGCGCCCGGTGCATTAGCCAAACCAACATTGCCTGCTTTCCATGCGCGCATTAAACCCTTAACGCCAAGTTGAGAGTCTTTGTTGAAGACTTCTGGGTCGATAAACAAATCATCGATACGACGATAAATAACGTCTACTCGCTCAAGTCCCGAGATTGTTTTCATGTAAACACAATCGTCATCTTTAACGACTAGGTCAGCCCCTTCAACCAATTCACAACCCATATTCTGAGCTAAAAATGCATGCTCAAAATAGGCCGAGTTATAAATGCCTGGGGTTAAAACGACGACCACCGGATTTGGTATTTCACGGGGTGATAGTACGATGAGTGTTTCGAATAACTGAGTGCAATAATCATCGATGGGTGCAATTTTTATTTCTTCAAACAGTTCAGGCAATATACGTTTGGTAATCGAGCGATTTTCTAACATATAAGAAACGCCAGAAGGCACACGCAAGTTGTCTTCTAAAACATAAAATTCGCCATCACCATCGCGCACCAAATCAGTGCCACAAATATGGGCCCAAACCCCTAAAGGAGGCGAAAAGCCGACGCACTCTTTGCGAAAATTCTCTGATTGTTCAAGTACGTAGGCGGGTACAACCCCGTCTTTAATAATATTCTGGTCGTTATAAATATCATTAATGAACATATTAAGTGCTTTTAAGCGCTGCTTAAGACCTTCGGCGGTGACATCCCACTGAGCTTTGCTGATGGTTCGTGGCACGATATCAAAAGGCCATGCACGGTCAATGTTGCCTTGGTCCGAATAAACGGTGAAGCTAACACCCATTTCTTTAATTGTTGCATCAGCGGCTTTACGGTGTAGCTCGACGGTATCTTCTGAGAGGCTTCGAAAATAAGACACCAGTTTTTTGGCTGATTTGCGTGCGTGTCCTGGGCTGCTCATGACTTCATCATAGAAGTCTTCGCAAGCGTAATTTTTCCATATATCTGTCATGTCTGTTCAATTCCTTTGTGAATGTGTGACGCTAATAAATTAAGTAAACTATATATCTATTTCTACTCTAAGCGCAGCAATAGTAGTAGGCGATTAAAAAATAAAAATGCATTAAAAAGGCTAGGTTTCATTAAACGTATGTGAACCAATACTTTTCACTCTCAGTAGTAATAGCAATATTCACACCAATAAAATCCAAGGATTATTAGAAGGCTACTTCAGCGCTCAATTATGGTGTATTTTCTCAACTGCGATGTGCTTGACAATGAGATTACTGGGCGGGCCAAATTGATTAAAAATGGCAACGTCTGCAGCGTCGCGACCATAACCAATCGCGACATAGCCGCCTCTTAATTCAGACTGAGTAGCATCAAAGGTGTACCACCGACCACCGACATAGGCTTCAAACCAAGCGTGCAAATCCATGGGGACTAATCCATGTAAGTACCCGACGACGAGTCGAGCGGGAATACTCAGACTTCGGCATAAAGCGATGCCAAGGTGTGAAAAATCACGACAAACCCCTGAGCCCCTTAGATTTATTTCGGTAGCCGACAATTGAATGTCACTGCCTTCCATTTCATAGGCAATGTTGGATCGTACCCAATGCTCAATCGCTGATACTTGGTCGTATCCTGGCAGGCATTCTGATGTAATTTCTGCCGCTAAGTTTGCAAACCTATCTGATTCACAGAAACGACTGGGCAATAAGTAACTGAGTACAGAATCTGGAAGATTTTCAATGTCGACAAAAGGCGCGCCTGGTAAACGGTCATAGCTATCTGACGTCATGACTTCGGCTGCGGTATTAATAATAAGTCTTCCGGGAGGCGCAATTAATCGCTGGCAAAGATTACCGTAAGGATCACTAAATTCGAAAACAGGTAGCATGGGGGTATGTCTATATTCTTCACTGATGATCCATTGCTGTGAACCACTGCAAGGCTTTAGCATGAATATAAAGGGGGTATGAACCGCGATATCGAACTCTAAATAACAGCTGGTGCGCAGCAGCATTCTTGCAACCTTTCAACTTATGGGACTATTAAAGTAGCTTAGAAAAGTCAAACTTGGAAGAGATATTATCGACAATGATTCGTTATTATTTACAATGTGAAGATTGTAATGTCTATCTGCGTCTAATTGCGTCATAAAGTTTTAAACCTGCTAAAAATCATGGCCGAGTCTTACAAAGAGCAAATTTAGAATAAGTAAAAATAGACTTTTTAGGAGTAAGGAAACACGTGGGCATCCGGCTACCTCACTATACGATGAATTAATGAAGCGTCCCTTGAGTATTGTCGAATTATTTAATAATAAAAAGGCCGCGCCTAATAAAAGGTAGCTGTTTGTGTAAGACGGTAGAGTATGAGGTTAAACAGTTGAGTACGCCTATTATTCATGACTCGTGCACTGCGTGTCGTAGAGCTCATGCAGCCGCACTTAATAAGGTTGCAGGGATTAAACCAGAGAATGTTTAATGGATTAAGGGGCGTTAGAATTATCTTATTATGGATCTTCTGTGAGTAAAAGCGGCCTTTTTTCGGAGTATGTGGTTCGCAGCTTCTAGCGATAAAGGAGCAGGCTCTTTTTTATGTGCTTCGTATCGCGACCTTGGATAATTATCCTGGAGCTATACCTGAAGCCAGAATTTGGAAATCACATGAAGTCAATTGGCTTAACTATGACGCAGGTATTCCTGAGAGGGAAGACTGGTCATTCGTGCCTTTCCATAGATACTAGCAAAATGGAGTGATGAGATACCTACAAATAATCAGTAACTCGTCATTTTTCAACTAATCTTATAGTGGTAGGGCTAGGTATTGGTGGAGGATTTCTTACATGGGAATACTTAAGGTTAGTTTGCTTCTAGCGTTTATAATGGCTGCTATTAATGTCAGTTGGGCAGATGAGTCTTTTAAAATTGTTACCGACCCTTGGCCACCTTATGCGTATATTGATGATGATAAAATTGTAGGTATTGATGTTGATATCGCTTTAGCGGTGTTAGAAAAAATGGGCATTAAAGGCAGTATTGAAATGATGCCCTGGAAGCGCAGTTTGGCCTCGGTTAAAAGCTTAGAGGCCGATGCTATATTATCGGCAGCACTTACGGATGATCGTAAAGAGTTTTTATTCTTCCCTGTCGAGCCTATCTCCAAAGGCAATACTGTTTCCTTTCAACGAAAATCGAGTAATACAGTCTTCAAAATCTTAGCTGATCTTGAGAAATTAAGAGTGGGCGCTATGTTAGGCTATAAGTATTGCAATGAGCTGGATAATACGTCTTTATTATTAACAGCTTCACGAGTATCTACATTAGAACAAAATTTTAATAAGCTGGTGAATGATAGAATTGACCTAGTCGTGACAGTCGATGTTGTGGGGCTTTATAAAGCGAAAAAAATGGGTATTTTTAATGAAGTCTCTATTTTGAAAGGTACTTATTATTGTATCGTAGAAAATCATTTAGCTTTTGCTAAGAAAATAGGTCGAGATCAGCTTGCCATACAGTTCAGTGAAGAGTTGAGTAAGTTTAAACAAACAGGTGAGTATCAAGAAATATTAAATAAGTACAGTATGGGTGTTGATTATTGATATGCATTTACAGAGGTCTATTCTGATTTTTGTGCTTAGTGATCATAAAGTGATGTGATTATTATAGTAAAGTAATTACTGTACCTGAGTTTTTGATACGCAGGTTCAGTAATCTTTCGTTCGTCATTTATTTCTTAGAGAAAATAATACGATCACCTGTCAGAATATCAACCAATATAATGGCGCCATAATCCATCATGAAAACTCTTTGGTGTTTTTCATCAAAAGCTAACTCACTAGGATTACTCAGCTGAATACCATTACCTATGTCATTGCTAGATAATATACTTGATGTGTAATTTGTTAAGTCTACTTTATATAGTGCACGCTGAAATCCAGTGGAACTTATATAAGCTGTTTTACCATCATTGGTTAATTCTATATCTTCGCCCGATATATTGGGCATATCCATTACTTTATCGCGCTGACCATTGGTAACATCGAGTGAGTATAACGCCCCAGGAGATCTACGAACTAAATAAGCATTATCATTAGATAGTGGGCAATAAATTGCAGAAATATCACCATATAAATCTCCTGACCCTGTGTTTTGATCGGAGATAATTTGGCTGCTGCGCGTAGTTAGGTCAAAGTTAATTATGCTGTCCAATAATTCATTTTGATTTCTAATATATATTAAACTATTGCTTTTTTTGTTAAAGCAAAGGTCTCTTGTATTAGTATGAGCTGCATCAGCTGGAAGTGTATCGCTAGTTAAAGAATTTTGTGTCTCATCTTCACTCCAGAATACTTTCGCCGCGGTAAATGAATTGACGGCTTCTATTCCATCATTGGTTAATATTGTAAGTTGGTTATATTTGTCTGAGTATCCTATGTTGAGTGGCCTTATTTCTGGACCACTTGTATTGCTCGCAACGACTGTAGATGTATTTGTTCTAGGTGAATATTTTCTGATTTTTGAACTAATATCATAAAGAGCATACCAGTCTCCATGATCATCTTTTCCAAGTCCTGTTATCCCAGTACTTCCAGAATTATTACTACTTTCATCTGTAAAAGTACTGCGATTACCATTGATGATGTTTACGGCGGTGAGTTCTGGTTTGTTTATATCGGCAACGATTAGCTGATTATTTTCTTTATCTAAGATAAGGCTATCTAATACATTGAAATTTATTCCTGAACCTATGTCTTTTCCAGAAACAGTACTTCGATTTCCGTTGTTAATATCAATTGAAATAATTTCTTTGCTCCATTTTTCAAGAGCATAAAGAACATTTTTTTCTTGATCATAAACCAAGCCAGAAGGACAGTTTAATTCTTTTCCTTGCCCTATCGAATTAGAAGAAATCTCATGTTTAATAAGCGTCTCTAGATCGATAGAAATTACATTCCTATTATCATTATTACAGTCACTAATAAATACTCTGTTATTTTCAACATCATGATGAATTCCTTGTAATGATCCTATCCCCCAGGATACTAACTCTGCTCTATCGCCCGTCGCTAAATCGACAGATATGACTTCTGCACTATTACCTTTAGTAACCAGCAAACGGTTATTGTCTATATCTAATGCACCAGCACTGAAGTAATTAATTAGAGGGCCGTTACCAATATCTGCGCTGCTAACGATAGAGCGAAAACCATTGGATAAATTAACTTTCAGTATGCGCTTACTTTCAACTAGGTAAGCAATATCTCCACTGCCCTGATAAACAAAATCCTTTAGACTTTCTAATTCAGTAGAAGTTTGTAAAGCATAATGAATGCTTGTTAACTCATTATTATTTTGAATAACTCTGACGTGTAAATTAGCCTTGCCTTCAGAGCTAATGATTTTGACATTGGGTATGCGCCAAATACCTTCAGCATTTATTTTGGAAGATATCCATTCACCTCCAATATTTGCTTCCACCGCTAATGTATTTTGATCTTTGTTATTAATGTTATAACTGCCTACGACATCAATATCTTTTCCCGAATAAAAACTGTTATTGGTAGGGAATGCAACATTCAAGTCTGATGGTATTCTTATTTCGATATTCACGGTATCTGTTGCTGTTGTGCCGTTAGTATCAGTAATGGTTAATTGGAACTGAAGTGTTTCATTGAAAGAGAGTGTTGTGAAAGAAGCTTTGGCACTGCTGGAATTCGTTATCTCTACAGGAGAGCCTAATAGCTGAACCCACTCATAAGAGGTAATCGTTGCTTTACTGAAAGAATCAGAGCCGTTAAGCAAGACTACTTGATCAGGATAATAAAAAGCATCAATGCCTGCGGCTGCGGTCGCTATGGGTAGGGGCTCTTTAATAACTATTGTTATTCTATCTTCCGATGTTTGTTCATCTATGTCTGATACTGTTAATGAAAATACTAATGTGCCTGTTGTTGCAGGAGCAGTAAAGCTAGCCATTTGCTCATTGGCATTATCTAGCTCTACTGCTATGCCAGAAATTTGCTTCCATTGAAACTTTATAATGCCCACATCGTCTGTTGATAAATGTGCACTTAAAGTGACTGTTTCATTTGAGACTGCTGATGAATCACTGCCAGTCTTTGCTATGGGGGGGGAGGACAATTCGGGTGGTTCGGGCTCGGGCAATTCAGTTTCAGGTAGTTCATTAACGTGGACAATAATAATATCACTATGCGTTAATTCTTCTGCATCTGTAACCGTAAGTTGAACAGAAATATTGCCCACTTCTGAAGCGGTGAAGTTAGCGTTAAGCGAATGGTTGTTATTTATAGATATCGTAGGGCCAGATATCTGCTGCCAGTGATAGCTAGCAATACCTCTGTCGTCACTTGATTCAGCTGCAGACAAATTGACGTTATCGTTATAGTTAACGGTTTGATCAGGCCCAGCAGCAGCGATAGGTGGGTGAGGACTAGTATCTAAAATTGTTACAAATACAGCATCTCTCGGTAAGCCTTCTGAAAAACTGGTGGGTATGTAACCTGAAACGTATGCCTGTACTTGAAAATACTTGAGTGTATCTTTATCAACCTCAGGAAGGGTGACTTCAATTGTTCTTCCTTTAACTCGAATGGCCTTATCGTTATCCCCAATATATAGCCATTCGTATACTATTGTTGGGTTGCCACCGCTTACTCGGCTATTAGCCGTTAAACTAATAGTGGTGTTTTCGTCGGCAGAGAAAGCGCTTGGGGCTAATACTTGGATAGTGATTTCTTTTGAGGACTCAGCAGGATCTGTTGCTTTTTCTCCACCACAGCTTACTAAGATAAATACAGCACTAATACAGACTATTTTTAAGTATTTTTTAAAACTCACTAATGAAAATCCTTTTATGCCGAATGAACAAAATGACATTTTCAATAATAGCATAATAATTTGTTAGATCATCGCATGCTCAATTTTTATAGCCTCTTCAGACCATTGTCATAGTGCCGTGTCATCGCATTCGGTATTTAATAACGTAGATTCCTGAGCGGTAAATCTAACCGTTTATTTTTAATAAAAACAATCTAACTTTAGGGGCTTCGAACTTCGGCGGGAGAAGCGTAATACAACAGAGCCGCAAAATATTGCGATTTTGCATTATGTTTACCGTCTTTATTTTGTATTTGTTAGTTATTATCATTATATTGTCATTAATGGTAACTTCTTATCGTTGTGTCTCGCTGCAACTTCTTTTAGAGTATTAAGCATAAAAAGCCGAGAGCTATTAACACCAAGTTAAGACTGCTCATATTGATCGGCGAATAATAATTCCATGATGAGAAAGAAGGTATTAATAACGATTAAGACGTTCGTTGATGCCGAAATCCAATAACCGTGTGAGTAGTTAATAATGAGCAACCAACCTTTACCGAACCAACATTTCCCAAAGTTATTAGAGCCATTAGACTTAGGCTTCACTCAATTAAAAAACCGCGTATTGATGGGCTCAATGCATACCGGTTTAGAAGAAATGAAGGATGGTATGGAGCGTATGGCAGTATTTTTTGCTGAGCGTGCACGTGGTGGTGTTGGCA
Organism: Oleispira antarctica RB-8; assembly: GCA_000967895.1. GTDB lineage: Bacteria > Pseudomonadota > Gammaproteobacteria > Pseudomonadales > Oceanobacteraceae > Oleispira > Oleispira antarctica. The sequence goes on along the minus strand of FO203512.1, from coordinate 3,627,469 downwards.
TGATTGTAACAGGTGGTTTTGGTCCCAGTTCAGAAGCCGCAACTCATCCACATACCAATATTATTAGCAGTAACGAAGATGCGTTAAAGCATAAAACAATTACTGATGCGGTTCATGCAGAAGATTCGAAGATCTGTATGCAAATTTTGCATACGGGTCGTTACGCGTTTAACCCTAATCTAGTTGCACCATCTGCAGTGCAGGCACCGATTAATCCATTTATGCCAAAAGCGTTGGATAATGATGGTATTGAAAAGCAAATAAACGATATCGTTCAGTTAGCTAAATACGCACAAGTTGGTGGTTACGACGGCGTTGAGATTATGGGTTCGGAAGGTTATTTTATTAATCAGTTCTTAGCCAAGCGTACTAATCATCGTGAAGATGAATGGGGTGGCACATACGAAAACCGTATGCGTTTAGCGGTTGAGGTAGTTCGCCGTACTCGTGAAGCTGTAGGTGAGAAATTTATTATTATTTATCGTTTATCCATGTTGGATTTGGTGGAAGGCGGCAGTAATTACGAAGAAGTTTTACAGCTAGGTAAAGCGATCGAAAAAGCTGGTGCAACGATTATTAATACTGGAGTTGGTTGGCACGAAGCGCGTATTCCGACGATCGCCACTAAGGTGCCTCGTGCGGCCTTTACTTGGGTGACCGCAAAATTCCGCAAAGAACTCTCCATTCCGTTAATTACGTCTAACCGCATTAATACGCCAGAAGTTGCTGAAGAAGTTTTACAGCGCGGCGATGCGGATATGATTTCTATGGCGCGTCCATTTTTGGCTGATCCATTATTTGTTGAAAAAGCCGCGGCGGGTAAAAGTGACGAAATTAATACTTGTATTGGTTGTAACCAAGCCTGTTTGGATCATGTATTCAGCGGCAAACTAACCAGCTGTTTGGTGAACCCTCGTGCGTGTCATGAAACAGAAGTGATTATCACCGACATTGACAGCAGCAAGAAAAAGAAATTGGCGGTTATTGGTGCAGGCCCAGCAGGTTTAGCCTTTGCAACAACAGCAGCCAGTCGTGGTCATGACGTTACCTTGTTTGATTCTGCTAACGAAATTGGTGGCCAGTTTAATATTGCGAAGCAGGTGCCAGGTAAAGAAGAGTTTTTTGAAACGATTCGTTATTTTGGTAAACAGATAGAGTTAACGGGTGTAAATCTTCAATTAAATACTCGTGTTAGCGCTGACGATTTAAATACCGGTGATTTTGATGAAGTTATCTTAGCAACGGGTATTGCTCCACGTTTGCCAGAAATTGAAGGCATCGAGCATAGTAAGGTATTGAACTATTTAGACGTATTGAAATTCAAAAAGCCTGTTGGTAAAAAAGTGGCTGTTATTGGCGCTGGCGGTATTGGTTTTGATGTATCTGAATACCTTTGTCATGAAGGGATTGCGACTAGCCAAAATATTCCTGCTTTTATGAAAGAGTGGGGCGTTGATATGACGCTTGAAGCACGTGGCGGTATTGAAGGTGTCGTAGCTGAAGTATCTCCTTCAGCACGTGAAGTTTTTTTGCTACAGCGTAAGAAAACTAAAGTTGGTGCTAAACTGGGTAAGACAACAGGTTGGATTCATCGTACAGGTCTTAAGAACAAAGGCGTGATCATGATTCCAAGCTGCACCTACGACAAAATTGATGATCAAGGTCTTCATATTACGGTAGACGGTGCTGAGAAAGTTCTTGATGTCGATAATGTCGTTATTTGTGCTGGCCAAGACCCAATGCGTGAGTTGGTGGAAGGCTTGAATAAGCCTTATCACTTAATCGGTGGCGCTGATGTGGCAGCTGAACTTGATGCTAAACGAGCAATTGATCAAGGTACACGTTTAGCAGCAGAGCTTTAATTAATATTGAAGCAAGTCGATAGAAAGATAAAAATCTATCGGTATTTTTTAAAGCCCTAAAGAAATTTAGGGCTTTTTTTTTAACAAAAATAGCGTTTCAATTTAATGCTGTACTGAAAAACATTAAAGCGGGCGGTTTAGTATTTAGTGATGCTCATGTTCTTCACCAGCCACTCCGACCCAGGCGATGTGTTTAGGAGTGAAAGGTAAGCTAATCGTATCTTGTAGTTGCTGGCTTTCAATATTCAATACCACAAGTTGGTTATTAGCCGCATCAGAGATGTAGACATTCTCACTTGATTTGCTAGAGACAATGCTAACGTTAGTATGACCTTCTAATTCAGGGAGGACATTCAATACTTTAACTTCAGCTATGTGTGAAAAATTGTTAGTCGCATCTAATAAATGCAAGCCACCTTTTTTATCTAATACCATTAATACATTACCTTCGTCATCCATTTTTGCGGTGCTGTAATCGGCTTCAGCGCCATCTCTCCAGTCGACGGAGGTCATTGAATTATTGCCTAAATCAATGGCATATAATTCACCACTGGCCCAGCCTGCTAATAGGTCGCTGTCTGCAAACCCTGAGAAACCACCGATGCGTACATCATCAGGAAAGCCAACGGGGTTAAGGATTTTCTCTGCAGTGAATACTTCTCCATTTTGACGAATAACTAATACACCGTCAGAGCATCCGAATACACTCGCGTCTTCGGTAGAGAAACTGCCGTGTAATGCGGGGCAGCGTTCTTCAAAGCGTTCAACAAAATCGTAACTTCCACTGGCGTCATTGAATGTATGTAATTCAACTTGATCGGCTAATACACTGGTTGCTTCGGGCGCGCGATAGGTTGTTATTAGATGTTCTCCGCGTGGTTCAGCAGTGCCGTGCATAAAATTATTCAATGCTAAAGATCGCGTAGTATTAGCTAAAATTTCATCATCATCGAAGCTGATAATACTGGATAATAAGCTGTCTTCACCGTTGCCATCAAAGAAAAAAGCCGAGCGCATTTCGTGGTCGCGATAGTGAGTCGGACGCACACCATTTAACGTTTGCGCCATCATTTGTGGAGCTATCTCATAAGGGTGTAAATGATCACCGTGATCTTCTTGATACAAGCCGCCATCTAAAATCTGTACTTGGTTATTATCTCTTTGTGCCACTAACGCAAAGCGAGATTGGGGAGACGTGTATAATCCACTGGCAGAATTATTGAGAGTGAAGCGATCTATTAAACTGCCATCTTGTGAATTAAAAACACCAAGTTCAGCACTTTCTGATGATGTTACAACCAGGCGTCCCGTTTCGTTTACGTCAAAATTACCGGTCTGGTGATCGTCTTTATTATTGTTACTGCTGTCTTTACATGCGGTCAGTAATAATGCTGCGCATAAAATAGAGACTGTCTTTTTAGATATTGTAATCATCTTGAATTCCTTTAGAAGGTTAAAAGTATAATTGCGATTGCAATTGGATATTGCGCCCAGAATTAGGTGCGAATTCTTTTAAATAAGAAACATGGTTCGTACTCGTGACGTTGAATAGATTGTTGATTTTTAAACGGGTAACGATCTCTTTCTGTGAGAAATAAACGGTATAGTCTGCTGCTATATCGAAGGTGTTAAATCCCGCCGTTGAACGTTCACCTTGAGCGATAATGTTTTGTTTGGCGACCCAATGATTTTCAGCACTGGCCGACCAGTTGTTGTTTTTCCAATTGATTTTTATTGATGCAGTCGTGGGAGGTAATCTTGGGACTCCTTTATCTTCTCCCTCTAACAAATGTGCTCGCACCGAATCTAAGCTTAAAGTTCCCGAAAGTGCATGTGTAAGTTGTTGTTGCCAGCTAAATTCAAAACCGTAGAATCGAGCATCTTCTTGTTCGTGTTTATACACGGGATGGTTGTGATAAGGATCTGTAATATTTTTTAGATCGTTATAAATATAATCATTGAAGTGGTAGTAGTAGACCGCACTTCTTATTAGGTGTTTTTCCCCTGTGATATTCCAAATTAAGTCAGTGGTATAAGCTGTTTCTTCTGTTAAATAGGCATTATCTAATTGGTAAGAAAAAGTAGCGTGATGATCGCCGTTCCAATAAAGCTCTTCACCGTCAGGTGCTCTTTGCGCTCTTGATAAACTCAATGACAAGCGTTGAGTATCGTTTAAAAACCAAGTGCTCGCAGCTGAAAATGTCGTTGGGAAAAAGTTTTTGTCATCATAATATTCTTTAACGCGTCTTGATGATGAATTAATAGAAATTGGGTCTGCTTCAATTTTTTTGATATCAATGCGAGCACCTAATTCGATTATTCCTTGCCCTATACCCTCAATTTCCCATGGCTTATGTTCGACTAGAAAATATCCTATATTGCTACTTTCAGTAATCGGCATAGGTGTATCGTGAACAAATTCGTAGCCGCCTTGTGTGGTAAACAGATTGCCTTGGTTTCCATTCCATTGTTGATTGCTGTAATCGGGGATTTTGTCGCAGCCAGTATGATCGTGACACAATTTAATTTTTTGCTGAGCAACATTAATTCCAAGCGTACCGCGCCAGCCAAAAAGAGTTGAATGTTCTATTTTAGAATTTATTTCTATCGAGTCTTTTTCAAATAATCCTTCAGTAATGGGGCGTGTTAGTTCATCGTGTGCATAATCAGAAACAGATACATTGGTTGCCCAGCGTTCAATGCCTGTCGTAGGGGCTAGCCATGAGGATGCGAGATTAAAGCGAGTTTGTTTGGGGCGAACACGGGTTTGTGTTTCGTTGATATTCGGTATGGCATAGTCTTGTTCAAGCACACTGATACTTGCACCGATAAAACCATGCTCGAGTGACGTTTTACTAATACCAATACTGCCACCTTGCGTATTCGTATCGCTATTTTTAATGCGCGTTTTGCCACTGTGGTAATCATTGGATTTTTTATCATAAGCATCAATATGTATAGCCCAGCGACCATCACCAGAATTGATCTCTGTTGCTAAGGTTTGTGCTTGGTCGTTACTACTGATGCTTGCTTTCAGGCTGCCTTCTGTTTCTAGCTGTGGAGACTGTAGAATACTGCGGTCAATAACATTGACGATGCCCCCGATGGCTCCACTGCCATACAGCAAGGTGGCAGGTCCTTGAATCACTTCGACCTGTTGGGCGTTAGTGATTTCTGCCATGGGTGCATGATCAGAACTCATCGCTGATAAATCAGAGCTGTCTTGCCCATTCACTAGCGTTTTCACTCGACTCCCCGATAATCCTCGCAAAACGGGGCGGCCAACTCCTGGTCCAAACGATGCGTTACTGACTCCTGGTTGTTGCTCTAATAACTCACCTAAAGACTTTGCTTGGCTTTTTCGAAGGGCTTCTTCGTCAATCACTAATACTGACTGTGCAATGTCGTGTATTGATGTTTGAGTCGAGGACTTGATAATCACTTTATCAAGTTCGGTAGCATGGGCTATCGGTATTAAAGCGGCTGCTAATATAAAACGATATAACATAACATTTCTTACTCAAATAAAAATTATTGCCAAGAAGGAAAGGGGTCATCAAGCATTTTCCAAGCTTCTTGCCCTTGTAGAAGCTCTTCTTCGCTCAGTAGGCAATCATTCAATGATTTCCTCATCACATTTTCATCGAGGTGCTGCCCAATAAAAACAAGCTCTTGGCGCATATCGCCAAAGGGTTCCTGCCATTTAGATTTGATAAAAGATTGTGACTCTTCATCTTGTGGCCATTCATCTACAGGAACTGCTTTCCAGAACATACCGGCAGGTCCATGGTGAGCAATCCCGCCAGCTTGATGCCAATGACCTGCAACTTGAGGTCGACTTGCTAACCAGAAATACCCTTTTGAACGAATTAACTTACCTTGAGGCCAGTCTTGATAAAGAAAATCAAAGAATTTTTGAGGATGGAAAGGACGTCTAGCTTGATAGCTAAAACTGTTGATGCCGTACTCTTCTGTTTCAGGCACGTGCTCGCCACGCATCTCTTTCAACCAGCCAGGATCTTGTTTTGCACGATCAAAGCTAAAGGCGTGAGTATTTAAAATGCTCTCTAATGGGACGTGGCCGTTGTGTGAGATGATTTGTTCAGCCGCTGGGTTCAAGCTGGCTAAAATCGCTTTTAACTCAGCTAACTGATCACTACTTATTAAGTCAGATTTGCTGATGATTAATTTATCGCAGAACTCTATTTGATCGACCAAAAGGTCAGCTACGTTGCGGTGATCATCTTCGCCTAACGATTCATCTGTTTCTAGCAACTGTCGCGCTTCATTAAAATCGCGTAAAAAATTGAAGGCATCGACAACGGTGACCATAGTATCGAGGCGGACTATGTTGGTTAGACTAACGCCTTCTTCATCTTCAAAAGTAAATGTTTCGGCCACAGGCAAAGGCTCTGAAATTCCGGTAGATTCAATGACTAGGTAGTCAAATCGGCCTTCCTTTGCCATTTTTGTGACTTCTTCTAAAAGATCTTCCCGTAAGGTGCAGCAGATGCAGCCATTGCTCATTTCTACGAGTTTTTCTTCTGTGCGACTTAGAGTGACTGAGTTTTTTATCTGTGTTGCATCGATATTAATGTCACTCATATCATTAACGATAACAGCGATGCGACGATTTTCACGGTTTTGGAGAATATGATTGAGTAGGGTCGTTTTTCCAGCGCCTAAAAAACCAGATAAGACGGTAACGGGTAAGCGATTATCTTGTTGTTGCATGTCAATTCCTTAATAATGTTTAGTTATGTTATAATGTAACATTTAAGGAATCAAGAAAAAGATACCATTGCCTTGTGGTAATGTTTGTTTTGGATAGATTAAGTGTTCTGGGGCTATGGAGGTGAGTGTGCTGGAATTGACGTTACGATAGATTTTTATTCTTATTAGTGTGAGGCTGAAAATTTGTGTACTTAGCAATGGCGTTGAATAGCGTCTCTCGTTTTATTGGTTTAGCCATTACTTCATTCATGCCGGCCTCTATACAAGCCTTTATATCTTCTTCCATGACACTCGCTGTTAAGCCTAATATTGGAATCTTTGTGTAATTGATCGTTTTTCGTAAAATTCTTGTTGCCTCGAGTCCATCAAGAACTGGCATGTGCCAGTCCATCAAGATAATGTCAAAAAAATTATGCTGACAAATATCTAAGGCTTGCTGTCCATCGTTTACAAGCGTTATAGAAACACCTGGTTGAATTAATATCTTTTTCAAAACAATTTGATTAATCGGATTATCTTCAACAATAAGAACATGTATTTGTTTCGATATTTTAGCCTGAGACGTTTGCTTTAATTCTTTTACTTCAGTTGCTGCTTCATAAATTATTGTGAACTGGCATTCACTTCCGACGCCGACGCGGCTGGTTAATTTTATTTCGCCTTGCATCAGCTGGACTAGCTCTTTGCTTATGACTAATCCAAGACCATTCCCTTCAAACTGGCGTGTGGCAGAATCGTCTATTTGGCTAAAAGGTTTGAAAAGTTTTTCTTGATCAGATTCTAAAATACCAATCCCCGTATCTATCACAGAAAACTGCAGCTGTTGGAGAGTATCGTTATGCTTGAGAGAAATTGAAATCCTTCCTTCACACGTGAATTTAATCGCGTTGTTCACAATATTTAAAAGCACTTGTTTTATTCGATCAGGATCGCCTTTAATTAATAACGGAACTTTTTTATCAATATCAATATCTAGTTTTATGCCTTTTACAGTGGCACTGTTTGAAACAATTCTAATAACAGCGTTTACTAACTCCGTGGGTGAAAAATTTCTGTTTTGTAATGAGATTTTACCTCGCCCAATTTTTGCATACAGTAAAATATCACTTGTTTGCTTTGATAATGCCTCTGTTGAACTTTCAATAATATTGAGTAATTCAATCTTTTCCTTTTCATCTTCAACTTCTTTTAACAGTTCGACGGCGCATTGAATACCATTTAATGGCGTTCGCATTTCATGGCTCATGTTGGCTAGAAAAGTGGTTTTGACTTGGTTGGCTTTTTCGGCTTCTTTGGCTGAAGATTCAGCCGCCTTTTTGGCGTTGGTTAGTTCTGTAATATTACGAGATATACCAAAAATGTATTCAGTATCACCTTGCTCGTTATTAATAGGCGATAGCATGGTGCTCCAGTGGCGCATGCTGCCGTCACCACTTGTAAAGGCCTCGCTTTCTTCATATTGGATAGGGGCTTGCTGTTGCGTACAGCGTTCATAGTTGGGTACGACAAAATTATAGATATCGCTAGGAAGGACTTCTCTTAAGGGCTTATTAAAATGTTCTAATGCTTCAATGCTGACAGCTTCCTGCTGAGCTTCGTTTGTGCTTATTATATAAAAGTCATTATCTATAACTTTTAAAATAAACATATTATCCAATGATTTTTTCCAGAGCTGAGCGAATAGGCGGTTCTCTAGCTTGTTTCTGTTTTTTACATCCATGTACTACCCATTTAATATTTCGAGGTTTGTATACCCATTAATTATAATTTTATCATCCGGGAAGGCAGTTAATATTTGTTGAATGTCTATTTGAAATAAAGATTCAATGGCTGGATTTCTCATTTTACTAGAACATGCAGTACCCCATATTGTACAGTGTTGCCCCTGAGAAATATCGGCCGTCGATAAGGGCGTTCTAGAAGAAAAGTGGCCATTTTTTTTAGATAAAAGTAGGTTAATACAATCTGGTGCGATAGCGAGAGTTTTTCTTTCTACCGGGCTCCAAGCCAAGAAACTTTCATTTTTATAATAGATCCATACTTCTTTGTCACTTTTCGACAAGGTTATATCAGAATTAAGAGCTTGGCGTTGAATTAATAGGACGTCTTTATTGAGTCGAGCAATATTTAAGTGACTTGAGCTAGTAAGTTGATAAAAATAATCTTTATCCATTTAAAGTCCATTTCTTTTTAATTCTGACAGTATTAGTTATAAAACATAATTTGGGATGTTGCCAGTTAAATGAATTTTACATTTTTAGAGAACGTAAGTTATTTAATCAAGGTTGTTGCAGGTTGTTATTCATTGTGGGCATGAAGATACTGGAAAGAATTAGATATTCTGTGTGGGGAGAGAAGATTTTCTTTATTTTTTATTAGAAGCTAGGCTTGCTTAAGTGGCTAGCCTAGCTTCTAACGTTATCTGTTTATATTAAGCTTTGGGTGGATGAGTCGCACGCCAATGATCGGCGATATCAATACGACGAGTAACCCAAACATCTTCATGGCTTTTTACATAATCTAAAAAACGAGCCAATGCAGCTGCACGGCCAGGTCTTCCTACTAAGCGACAATGCAAACCAATACTTAACATTTTAGGTGCCGCTGGGTATTTTTCAGTTCCAGTTCCTTCCGCGTACAGCACATCAAACGAATCTTTTAGGTAGCTAAAGAACTGATCGCCACAATTAAAACCTTGATTGGTAGCAAAGCGCATGTCGTTGCTATCAAGGGTGTAAGGAATAACAAGGTGCGGCTGTTCGTAGTCGTAATTCCAGTAAGGCAGATCATCAGCGTATGAATCTGCATCATAAGCGAAGCCGCCAGCTTCGGCCACTAGGTCGCGAGTATTTGGACTCATGCGGCCGGTGTACCAACCTTGTGGACGTTTGCCCGTGACTTCAGTATGAATGCGAATGGCTTCGGCCATATGTTCACGCTCAACTTCTTTATCAACATATTGATAATCGATCCACTTGAGGCCGTGCGAGGCGATTTCCCAATCAGCAGCGTTCATAGCGGCCACGATTTCAGGGTTACGTTGTAACGCGGTCGCGACGCCATAAACGGTCACTGGCATATTACGTTCGGTGAACATACGGTGTAAGCGCCAGAAGCCTGCGCGGGCGCCGTATTCGTAAATGGACTCCATATTCATATTACGCACGCCTTCAAGGGCGGGCGCGCCGACGATTTCAGATAAGAATGCTTCCGAGGCCTTGTCGCCATGCAAAATACAGTTTTCACCACCTTCTTCGTAGTTGATCACAAACTGTAGGGCTACTTTGGCTTTATTAGGCCATTTAGGGTCTAGGCTATGCTGGCCGTAGCCCAGCATGTCGCGTGGGTAAGTCATAAGAATTCTCTGAAGTGCTATAAAAATGAGAGGTAGGGATAATGACTGAAGTATAGATGAAATGCACCGTTCTTAAAACTTGACTAATGTGATGGTTTTTTGTTTGAAGGGAGGTTTCTTGTCTTGTAGTGGATAGTCTTGTTAGTATGCGACAAACTTTAAAAGGATTTTGGTTTGTCTTCTCTATTATCTATACATTTTCGTCCCCTTGGTTTTATATCTCAGCAAGTGATTAATATCAGCTTTGCTTCTTTATTTATGTTCTCAAATACAGCCTCTGCAGATAACTTTTGTGATGATCATACGCAAACAGAAGCACAGTTTGCTGATTATGCTTTCGTGGCTGATTGGGGGATTAAGGTAAATCGACTATATGTTTCAGAGCAGTTTCCATACGCTGAAGTTAATCAAAGGCCGGAAATTGAATATGAATATGATCAGCGCATTGTTTATGATGAAAATCCTGTTTCAATTTCACAGTTCTGGCAGGGTTGTGAATCTTTTATTGGACGCCAAGAAGAGTGTGAATCTGATAATGCTTTTTCTTTAATTATAATGCCTGATCATTTAAACGCTGCTCTTGAATCACAGGCTAGCCCTATAAATAGCGGCCCTGAAAAATTGATGAAATTTAGTGAGCCTAGCTGGGAAGTATCCGATCATCCAGTTGCAAACAATATGTTCAACATATCGATGACCAGGGATGAAGTAGAGGCGTTAGGCGATTTCAAGCAGTTAAGCTTTAGACAAGCATTTCGTATTACTTTCGATGCTAATCATTATTCTCCTGATCTAGAGTTTGAACACATTCAAATACCTAATCGATTTAAAGCTAAAATGGGACTATTTATTAATACGAAAGTTATTGTAAAAAGTGCATATATATCGGATGGGGTTGTTGAACAGGATTATACTCCGACTCGTATTTATATCGACGATAGTGCTGTTTGCTTCGAAGAATATTGTGACTTCGAAAATTTAGCTTATGACCACTTTTCTAAAAAAGAGGTGCATGAAATATTTTCAGAACATGAAAAATATGAAGATCCTGAGAAAGTTTACGGATGTTTTAACGCCGATATTTTAATGGGGGCTTATACTGTGGGGGAGTATGGATCTATGGATGCAGAAAAAAAGGTTATTCTACATTATGAAATTCAAACCTCCGTTATTAATACTAAGCAAGTAGATAATTTTAACCCAATGGATTATTTGGATAGAGATCTCACTCTTCCAAAAGAGAAAAGTCAGGGCAAAGGCAGTCTTAATTACTTTCTGTTTTTCTTACTGATACTTGCAATAAGGTTTCGCCTGATAGGAGTGAGAAACTGTTAAGGGTTTGCAATCTTAAAATACTGAGTTATGATGAATGTATGAAAACATTAAACGCTGTGACTAAACTGACATTACTTACTCGCTCTGCTTCAAGCAGCGATATGTCTGTTCCTGCGTCTAAAATGTATTGGTGCTTTACCGAGTTTTTCTGGGGCTATTATAGCTTCAAGCTGGGTCGCACTTGAACTTCGTTTTATAGAATTCAATAAGCAGCCCGGCTAATCAGCCGACTGCTTACAGAACCCCGATTAGCAGTTAGCTGGTCGGGGTTTTTTTTTGCTCGATTTTGGTACTTTAATAAAATCGTAATAAAGAGAGGGGGATATTAAATTTAGGAGCAGATCATGAATAACAATGCACAAACATTGGTAACAGAACTTAAGTCCACGACGATTACTACCAATAATCAATTAGCGGCGGTACGACCTTTACCGACGCCGCGTCAGTTGAAGCAAGCCTTGCCATTGAGTGAAGCATTACAGCGGCAAGTCGATCAACAGCGTCAACAAATACGTCAGTTGTTGCAAGGAGAGGATGATCGTTTATTGATTATCACTGGCCCTTGCTCTCTACATGATCCTGTAGCGGTATTAGAATACGGCCAGCGTTTAGTAGCCTTAAACGAGCAGCTTTCTGATCGCTTATTAATCGTGATGCGTGCGTACGTCGAGAAGCCAAGAACGACGACGGGCTGGAAGGGTCTTGCTTACGATCCTGATCGCAATGGTGCTGGGGATATTAAAAAGGGTTTAGAAGTTTCGCGCAGCTTGTTATTGCAGTTGGTGGAAATGGGTTTACCGCTCGCGACGGAGGCACTTAATCCGATGACGATGAGCTACTTAGAAGATTTGATCAGCTGGACTGCGATTGGTGCTCGCACTGCGGAGTCGCAAATTCATCGTGAAATGATCAGTCATTTATCGATGCCTGTGGGGATTAAAAACGGCACTGATGGCTCAGTAGATACCGCCGTTAATGCAATGATTTCGGCCAGTCGCAGTCACCACTGTTTGGGCACAGATGTCGATGGCAATATCGCTATGCTGGATACTCCTGGAAACTCGGATACTCATGTGGTTTTACGGGGTGGGCGAAATCTCACGAATTACGACGATATCAGTATTCAAAATGCGGTTGCTCAGCTTGATAAGGCAAAAACGGATAATCAATTACATGCAAAGGTCATTGTTGATTGCAGTCATGATAATGCGCAAAAGCAGCATGATCGTCAGTTGGATATTGCACTTCAAGTAGTACAGCAGCGTATAGCAGGCAATAACGCGATCAGTGGGTTAATGATTGAAAGCTTCATTAATATGGGCAATCAAGGAATGAAGGGGCCGAATAATCAAGGCCTTGATTATGGCGTATCGATCACTGATCCTTGTATTAGCTGGAATCAAACCGAGATGTTATTAACCAATATTCATCAATTATTGTCGTGATGATCGCTTGTCCGAAAAGTATTTCAATATGGCTCAACACAGGCTGGATAAGGGCCTGTGAGATTGAGCGGCATGTCGCACTCATGTTGCACTATTGAGAGAGGGAAGTATGTCATCGAGAGTAGAGTGAGGATATGAGGTTGGTAATCTATCAACCTCATATTTAGCTATCGAGATCGGCTTTGCAAAATGTTATTCTAGCGCCATTAATAACAACAATTGGTAGGAAATCTTGTGAAAAATATTGTCGTTTATATGGGTATTGGTCTTATTCGCCTTGTCTCTTTTTTACCATTACCCGCTGCGCATGCGTTAGGTCGCGTTATGGGGAAGTTATTATGGTTTACCGATAATGCCCGTATTGCAAAAATTAATTTACGCATTAGTTATCCTGATCTTAATGATGCTGAAATAGAATCATTGGCTCGTGAAAGTTTGATTGCATTGGGAAAAACCTATGCTGAAATGGGCATGTCGTGGATGTGGCCTATTCCTAAAGTACAAAAATTAATTACACAAGTTGAGGGATTAGAACATCTCGAAAAGGCGTTATCAGACAAGCAGGGCATCATTTTAATCGCCCCTCATTTAGGCAACTGGGAAGTATTGAACCACTTTTTCCGTCAGCATTTATTTATGACCGTGATGTATAAGCCCGCGAAAATACCAGCATTAGATAATTTCATCTTTAGTACACGTAAGCGAGTTGATGTCGGTTTGGTGCCTGCGGATCGTAGTGGGGTAGAGTCGTTATATCAGCTATTGAATGATAAGGGTGTGGTGGCTGTTCTTCCAGACCAAGAACCTGGATTAAAGAGTGGTGTATTTGCGCCTTTCTTTGGTCAAACAGCATTAACCGGTAAGTTAATTGGTGAGTTAGCCAATAATACTTCGGCATTTTTGTTGTGCTGCTATGCCAAGCGATTGGAGAATGGTAATTATGGGGTGGTATTGAAGCCAGCGCATGACGACATTCGCAATAGCGATGAAGTCGCCGCCGCTACTGCACTGAATGCTAGTATTGAAGAGTGCATTAACGATTGCCCTGAGCAATACCAATGGAATTACAAGCGTTTCCGACGTCAGCCAGAAGGGCGATCGAACTTCTATAAAAAGTAGAACGGTTTACGTCTGTTACTGTATTCTTAATTCAATTTATATTATTTACACCAGCGCTTTTAGGCGCTGGTTTTGTTTGTAGTGTCTGAGGACGCTAAGGTAACCCATTATGTCTTTTTCCTCGTTAAATCTAGATGATCGTTTATTATCAGGTCTCATTACTGCGGGTTATGAAACCGCGACCCCTATTCAGATGGCAGCTATTCCTGCTCTATTATCAGGCAAGGATGTCATGGCTGGAGCACAAACAGGAACGGGTAAAACCGCGGCGTTTGCTTTGCCTATCTTGCATCAATTATTAGCCATTCGTGAACAAAACCCATTGGCCTCAGACGAAATTCAACCATTACGTGCTTTGGTATTGGTACCGACTCGCGAGCTGGCTCAGCAAGTTTATAAGAGCTTTGTTAAATACGGGGATGATTCGGGTTTAACCAGCGCAATTGCTTATGGTGGTGTGAGTATAAATTCACAAGTTAACGCGTTAACAGAAGGTGTTGATATTCTTGTGGCGACACCTGGGCGCTTATTAGACTTGATGCATAAAGGAGCTGTGAGCTTATCGAAGTTACAGTTTTTAGTGTTTGATGAAGCCGATCGTATGTTGGATATGGGCTTTATTATTGATATTCAGCGCATTCTAAAACATGTGCCGAGAGATCGACAGACCATGCTATTTTCGGCTACGTTTAATGAAGAAATTTTTACCTTAAGTAAAAATATTCTTAAGGATCCTGAGCTGATCGAAGTGGATGCACGAAATACGACGGCCTCTAAAGTCGAACAAATGGTTTATGTTGTTGATGAAGATAAAAAGCGCGAATTAACTTCGTTTATGATTGGCTCGAAGAATTGGAAGCAGGTTTTAATTTTTGTACGTACCAGAGAAGGCGCCGATGAGCTGGCGAAAGAAATGTGCAAGGATGGCATTAAGACCCAGTCGATTCATGGGGATAAGTCACAAGGTGCTCGTGAACGAGCATTAGAAGAATTCAAAGAAGGTAAGGTGCGGGCTTTAGTGGCAACGGATGTTGCAGCTCGCGGATTGGATATCCAGCAATTACAGTATGTGATCAATTATGAATTACCTTACATCGCTGAAGATTATATTCACCGTATTGGTCGTACGGGTCGTGCAGGGTCAGAAGGTTTAGCCGTTTCTTTAATGAGTATGGGCGAAGAATACCTGTTAGAGGAAATTGAAGCGGTATTAGACGATCGAGTTCCACAATCTTGGTATCCAGGATATGAGCCTGATTTAACCAAGCCGGTACCAAAGAATAAAAAAAATTCTCGCAGTGCGCAGAAAGGGCGTCAGAAAGATCGTGCTTATGGTACTAAAACGGGTAATCGATCCAGTGCTAATAAAGGTGCCAATAACCGTTCAGGCGGTCGTAATAAACGAAGCTAGTCACCTTTACTAACCGCTTTTACTATTAGTTTTTATTGATCACTTATCAGAGCTGCGTATACTGCGCGGCTTGTTTCTACTTTGCTTTATATTTGGTATTAAATGTCTACTGCTTTTTCTCGTCGCTTTCAGCTGGTTGTTGATCAACTCGCGAAAGGTAATAAAAAACACTTTGCTGAGCTCACCGGCAAATCAGCTTCTCATATTTATAAAATTTGTCGTGGTATGAGTCGACCTTCCATGGCGTACTTACAAGAATTGTATAATGAGTACAAAGTTGACTTAACGTGGTTATTGACCGGTGAGCATAGTGAAGGTGCTCAAGTCGCAGGAACACCCAAAAATAGCGATTTAGTATTTGCACCTATGTTCGATGTACAGGCTTCTGCGGGAATGGGGAGTGATGTTGTTGCTGAAGACGTAGAAGACTACTTTGCGTTTAATAAGTCTTTTTTGTCACGTCAGCTAAATGTTTCTGGCGATGAGCTCGTATTTGTAACAATCAGTGGCGACAGTATGTTGCCGACCTTGCACGATGGTGATCGTGTGCTGGTGGATATGTCGCAAAAATTAGTCAATCACGAAGGATTGTATTTATTACAAAGTGAAAGTGGCTTAATGGCGAAACGTTTGAGTGATCATCAAGGATCATTAAGAGTCGTGAGCGATAATCCAGAGTTCGAAAACCGAACGATAGAAGCGTCTGCTAGAGACGCAAATCCTATCGCCGGTAAAATAGTTTGGTGCGCAAGGATTGTTTAAATCCGCATTTTATTATTGAGGTAGAGGACCGAATGCTTGCTCTAGTAAAGCGTGCAGACTTTCATCTGAAGTTTCTGTGCCATTATCAAAGCGGGCTTTAATACGTGAATTACCTGGAGTTCGATCAAGAATGAGTGCCACAGGATACAATCTAGCATCAAAAGGTGATGGTAGTGTTAGTATTTTTGTACCATGTCCGAACCACGTCGCTTCAACTCGAATGCCTTCAAGATTGGTATTATGTAGCAAGCGCAAGATAAGTTCTTTACCTAAATATCTTCCGTTTGCAATATCGACAACCTTTTTGGCTGTAACATTGATGAGTTCAGCATTGCCACTTAATAATTCTAAGCCTTGTGTTTGCTCAATATTATTAATATTCGACGTACTGTCCATAACAAAAACTTTGTAACTGAAATTAATACCATCAAAATCTTCAGCGCCGGATAATTCTACGAGTACTTTTTTGAAAACCCAAGGACTTGTAACGACAGTGCGATAGGTATTTGGAGTGCCATTTACTTTGGTAAGGTTTGTGGCTGTTAAGTTATTTGCATTAGGGAATTCAAATTCAACTTTATTTATCTCAACAGTTGCTAATGGGCTATTAGGCGTTGCTGTTTGATTGATCTCAATTTTTATTTGATCGAGGTCGTTTAAGTTTAAATTAGGATAAATGTTACTGCTATATGAGTTTATATTGCTGGCTTCAAGTGATTTTAGTTCAGCTTGAGACATAGTGCTCACAACAATTAGAGCTGCTATCGAAAAAAAACGTTTAAATTTCATTTCTAATATTCCTTTATTTAGACGCAAGAGTTGCAGCGCTATGTTAACAGTTAATTGGCAATAAACCATTTCGAAGAAAGTACTAGTTTCATAAATAAAAAACATGACTAAAAACGTAGGGCACTAATGTACCAAGTTAAAATTTATAGATTTATACCTCGAACTGCTGCATTTGTTGATCAAGCTCTGCACTATCGTTTCCAACCTCATTAGCAATGTTCGACATACTTTGTGATTTAGTTAATAAAGTTGTGGAAGCATCGTCAACAGCCTGGATGTTGTGAGCAATTTCATTAGCCGCTCCTGCTTGCTGAACACCAGCCGTTGCCACTTGTTCAATAAGGCTGCTCACTTCGTTAATTGAATTCTCGATACTACTGAGAATTTCACCTGTTTTTGTAGCTTCCGTTTCACTTTGAGATGCTTGATCGCATGATGTAGCCATCGCTAATACGGCTTTTTCTGCAACCTGCTGCAAGTTTGAAATAGTATTTTCAATTTCGTTGGTTGATTCTTGAGTACGAGTAGCCAGTGTGCGAACTTCGTCAGCGACGACAGCAAAGCCTCGTCCTTGCTCACCGGCTCTGGCGGCTTCAATAGCAGCGTTCAAAGCAAGTAAATTAGTTTGTTCAGCAATCGCTTTAATAACGTCAATAACAGTGCTAATAGAAGCGGCTTGTTGTGCGACTTCACCTATTTCATCACCGGCGGAACGTACATTATTGGCGAGTGTGCGAATTACTTCTGCTGACGAGTGAGAGTGGGTGGCCCCTAATGATGCCTGCTGTTGAGACTCATGCATTTTGGTAGCAGCATGATCACAGTGAGAAGACACTTCTTCTGCGGTTTGAGCGAGTTCGCTTGCAGCGGTAGAAATAAGTGCGACACGATTTTTTTGGTCTTCACCGAGTTGATTAACTTCTGCTGATACATTGGATAAAGTATTAGATGAGTGCGATAACGTATCAGAATGAGTACGTACTTTTGATACAACGATCCTTAATTTTGAGAAAGATGCCTTGAGTGCATTAATTGTATTGCCAAGCTCATCTTTACTATCAGAATGATACTCTTGGTTTAATCGACCCTCTTCTAAATCTGCGGCCATGCTTTGTGTAATACGGGCGTTATAATCAACAGTGATCTTTAAACAAATAAATAAATAACAACTAATCAAGAAAAGTAGAAAGAAGGATCCAAGAGATAAAATCATCGACTGGACCATTTTTTCTTCATTTTTACGAAGTTCGTTCTGGTAAATATTGTTAATAGCTTGATACAGTCTAGTGGCTTGCACGATGGCATCGGTTCCAGCTGAGAAATAATCCTTACCTGAAATGGTTGGGGAGTCGGGTTCTAATAGTTGTTTAGAGCTGATTTGGACGAACTTTTGTATACTCTCTTGAGACTGTTTTAATTCATTAGGAATATACGATAAAGAAATTTCTTTTAGAATTGAAAACTCATATTCAATCTCGGCAGCCGTATTGGTCACTTCGTTAGCAAGGGTACTTGCCAAAATAAATGATTGTGAATTAAACGTTCCTTTAGTGGCTGCACCCGCTCCAATCCCTCGCAACTGTCCTAGTTGTTCTTGCAGTTGTGAAATGCTAAATACCGTTATTTCCATGAGTTTATGGGTTGCTATGTTTAAATCCAGAGTTAAGCCTGATTGAGTCGCGATATCGCGTATCAAATTATCGGTTTGTTTAACCCACGCACTGTGTTGCATAAAAACTTTTGAAGGTGATTCATTTTTGATGCTTTCGAATTTTAATTTATTCCAGCCTTTCTTGAGCTGATTGAATGCTTGACGACTATTGTCTGAGTAAAACGGGCTATTAATTTCAATTTGGACTACATCAAAAGCTTTCACCATATCCTGTTCTAAGGAACGAATGGTTGTATTTAGTTGAGTGTTTCCAGAAAACCATTGTGCAGAGTTTCCTCTGTGTTTGGCTGCTAATATTCTTAAAGGCTTTAATTTATTAACGGTTTCAATACCAATTATCTTATTGGAAATTAACTCAATTCTATTGCTGTTTTCTTTATAGATAATGACAGAAGCATATAAGATAGGCAGGAACAGAGTAAATAAAATAATCTGAAATTTTCGAGTAAATGAGAGTTTGTTGAGAAATTTTATGCCTATTGAATACACGGTAGCTGCCTATTATTTACTGATTAATACAGTATAGGCATGATTTTATGGTTTGTAGGAGTAATTACAGTCGCTACTTGTTGGTCTACTTTGTTCATCAGATTTACTGATTAGAGTAAGAGTCAGCCAACCCGAGTATTGAGCTAAAGTACGACGGTTATGTCAGGACAACTAATCGACGCAAGAAATGGTTAAGAGAGAATCCGGCGGCACTAGAAACTTGTTTGAGTTTTTCTTCTTGAATAATCGGCTCATTAATATCGACCTTGCCTGCATAGATGACCCAGTTACCACCACCGGTATCACACATATAAATCTGATCAAAACACTGTTGAAGTGTCGCGACTAGCTGGGCTTCTACTTTATGATCGAGCCAGTAATTGAGGACTAACCAGCCATTTTGATTCAGCTTTTCATAGCTGGCTTCAATGAATTGTTGTGATAGCTGTTGCTGATCAATCCCATCCGCTAAATACATGTCGGCAATTATAAGGTCTGTATTATTGCTGTCGGTATCTAGCAAGTATTGAAAGCCATCACCAATGTGCAGTTTTATTTGATCATTTTTAGGTAATTGAAAATATTTATAAGCTAAGCGAGCGACTTCACGCCTTAGTTCAACGCCTTGTATCTGGCAGTCGGGCAACATATGGTGAAGTGTGGTTAATAAACAGCCTCCTCCCGTGCCAATAACAGTAATGTGTTTTGGCGTTACCATTAATAACGCTAATAAAATTGCACGGGTGTATTCATGTTGTAGTAGGTGAGGTTGATGAATCAGTTGGCAGCTTTGCTCATCATCGGTGCCAAATGCTAGGTAGCGCTTATGGCCGTCGTCCATTACTTGAATTGGTCCTAACTCATCATAGCTGCGGTGTATCTCTTTAGCAGACGCTTTCATGGCTGATTACTACGTATATTATCGTGATTTATTGCAAGACTGTTTTTTTGATGGCGTTCTTGATAGTTGTTTTCGAAGGTTTCCAATCCCATCGCTTGAATTTGAAATTCAATCATTTTATTGAAAGCTCCAAGTATCGGATCAAATGAGGTATTGCCGTGTAGTTGATTCAGTACTGCTACGGCAGCTTCTATTGTTGACAGCCCATCTTCACGGGGGGACTTTCGAATCAGGTATTGGCTGGCTTTGGTATTATCAATGGAGAAGCTGGGAAGCTCCGATAACCAGGGATTAAGGTGAATCATTCGGGCCACTTTACGCCATGTACCATCTAATAAAATCAAATGCTTAAAATCATACTCAATCGCTTGCTGTTGGTTGAGGCTATTTTTTTGTGGAAAAACTAATAGGCTTGTTGCTTGCCAATCTTCTCCTAATAGCTCAACAGGATCGAATATCTCGCCAACCATTCGTTTGGCATTCAAAATCGATTTTTCCAATAGAGGAGTCGACGATAAGGCGTGTTTCGCTTCTTTTGGATCTTGCAAAATGATCAGTTGATAACCACAAGTCATTTGCACTATCTCATTGCACAAGCAGGTTTTTATGGGCCGCTCGCAATGAGGGCAAAGGCGTCGTTTAGACATAAAAAGATTAACAGAGTCCTAAAGGAAGTAGACGTTAAATAATAGCTGAATTCAGTGGTAGAGAGAATAAAAGTCCATTAGCCGTTAGGCTAATGGTGGTATCAATACGATACGAGTAGGACCCATCCATAGGCGATGATACACAATGTATTGCAGCACAGTCTAAAACTGCAATAAGAGCTCTAGACTAGCGGCTTGAGCGCAAAGATGGGTACGGTAAGGGTAAAGCTATGTCAGCTAGTCAATAAATACCAAGCTTAGCCAAGGCACATAGGTAATCAGTAATACAGTCGTAAGCAATATAAAGAAGAAAGGAATCGTTGCTCGGTACAGTTCAGTGACTGGACGTTGAAAGCGGAAGCTCGCAATGAACAAGTTCATGCCTACTGGCGGAGTAAAATAACCGAGCTGCATGTTGGCTAAGAATAAAATACCTAAATGAACAGGGTGAATACCAAATTGAATAGCGATGGGTAAAATGATGGGCACCATGATGACGATGGCTGAAAAGATATCGAGCATCATTCCTAATACTAATAAAAACAAGAACAGAAGGAATAAGAAGGTCAATTGGCTATCAATGTGTTCACTGATAAAGTCAAAAATAGCGGTTGGAATTCCAGCATCAATCATATAATTAGTAGAAGCTAATGATACGGCTAAAATCACCATGATGGCACCAACTAACTTCATGGAATCGCGCATAACAATGGGTAGTCTACGTAAGCTAATCTCTTTGCGAATAACCACAGAAACTAATAAAACGTAAAACGCAGTAATCGCCGCCGCTTCCGATACGGCAATAAAGCCGCCATAAATACCGCCTAATACAATAATAGGAAGCGGTGCTTCCCAGGCCGTATCTTTAATCGCCGCAATGGCTTCTTTAGCATCAAACTTTGTTTTGTTCGCTAATGCCGCAGGATCTCTAGGCTGTATGGCACTGTATATAGAGAGAGCAACCAACATCAAGGTGCCTGGAATGATGCCCGCTAGAAATAAATCATCAATACTAACGGGAATATCTAATGCCAGTTGCTGAGCGACAACGCCATAAAGAATTAAGGGTAAAGAAGGCGCAAATAATAAGCCCAGGCTGCCTGAGGTGGTAATTAATCCGAGGTTGAAGTTGGTGCTATAACCTGCTTTTTTCAATGCTGGGTAGAGTAAAGCGCCAAGGGCAACAATGGTCACTCCTGATGCCCCTGTAAAAGCAGTAAACAAAGCACAAGCGATTAAGGCGACAATGGCCAAACCACCGGGCATCCAACCTAATAGGGCATCTGTAATACGTACCAAGCGTTGTGGTGCTTTACTTTCACCGAGTAAATAACCAGCGAAAGTGAATAGGGGGATTGCCGTTAAAACGGGCATTTCAGTTAAACGATAAATTTCAATGGCGACTACTGAAAGATTAATATCTTGCTGAAAAAATCCCCACAATGCACTGGCGGCGATCACGGCAAATAATGGCGCACCCATAAGTGCTAGTAATATAAATAAAGCAGAAATTAAGATAGCCATTATGCATTTTCCCCTTTTAGGGCGGGGTTGGGCTGGTAATCTTTAATACGTAAGAATCCAAGAGTATGTAAAAAGAAGCGAATAGCCATCAATGAAAAAGTGAACGGAATAATTAACTGCAATGGCCAAGCAGGCACTTGAGCAAACGCGATATCGTCATATTCTATTGATTGCTGAATAAATTCAATACCGTAAAAAGCGACAATGCTGCAAACGATGGCGGCAAATAAGCTGCCACTGATACCGCATATTTTTTTACCAAAAGGGCCAACGAAGCGGCTGAGAACATCAATCGCGATATGCTCTTGGCTGCGGCTGGCAAGCAGTGCACCGAGCAAGCCTAGCCATAAGACCAACACTTGTAATACCGGGGGAATCCAAATCAGACTACCGCCAGTCGCTAAACGCATGGCAATGTCGGTGATGGCTAGAAATAGCATCACAAACAGCACCGCCGCTAATAAAAAATCTTCTGCATTATGTAACCAGCGCTGAACGCGCTGGATCTGGATTTTAGGCATGGAGTATTCGCGTTGTCGGTTGAAGGTAGAGACGTATCGTTTATGCTATAGCGTCATATTGTATATCAGAGCTACTTCTGCTCTGATTGTTGACTCTTGCGATATTCTTCTAAGGCGGTTTGCAACTGTTGATAAGTATCCGCTGGGTACGCATCAACTTTCTCTAGATTAATCAGTGCTTTTTTCGCAATCTCACGCCATTCTGTACCAGAAGGCTTATCAAACTGAATACCGTTTTTCTGCAGCGCGGCGCGTGCGCCAATATCACCTTCTTCATTTATAGTGTCTAAACGTTTAAACGCAGCTGCAACAACTTGCTTAACAATGGCTTGGTCGTCGGCGTTAATTTTCTTAAACGCTTTTTGATCGACTACCAACATCCCCATGATTAATAACAGTGGCTCATCGGCAAGATGTTGAATCTTAGTATGCCATTGCAAAGCAATCGCGCCCGATGGGTTAATGGTTACTGTGTCTAATAAGCCCGTTTGCAGGCCGGTATAAACGTTTGAAATCGGTGATGCGATTGGCTTGATGCCCGCTACAGCGAAAATTTCATTACCAATTAGATCACCTTCTGGTACCCACACTTTTTGTCCTTGAATGTCGGCAGCTTTGGTTAACGCTTTGTTCGACATTAGGTAAGCAAAGCCTCCCTCTGAAAGGCCTAATAGTTGAAAACCATTGTCGGCTAAACCTTCTGCAATAATGGGGTCGAAGGTTTTACGCACGTGGCGAACTTCGGCTAAATTATTAAACGTGAACGGTAGGCTATACAGCTGCACGCCATTATAAATGTGAGCGAGTGCTCCTGCGGAAATAGCGCCACCGTGAAGCTGGCCAGAACGCATTTTACGCAGAACTGTTTTGTCGCTTCCCATCACTCCGCCTGGGTAATATTTGATCTTTACCCGGCCGCCTGTTTTTTGCTTTACTTCTTTTGCCGCGGCTTTCATTTCATTCATCCAGCTGCTGCCGTTAGGTACAACAGTGGCTATCTTTAACGTTGCGGCCATGACCTGGCTGCTAGACAAAGCAATTAAGCTAGTGACAAATAATGTTTTTAAAAAATGCATAGGTTGGGTCTCAAGTTGAAATCAGTCTTATTCAAAATATTCAGCAGATTCTGCTAATAATACTTCAGCTTGTTGTTTGGCAAGTTGATTAATTAAGGTTAAGCCTTCAGCTTTGGGGTCTGCGGCAATAACTTCCATTAATAAACGATCGTGTAATTCTTTTTCGAATAATAAGCGCGCATATTGTTGAGCGTAAAGTACTTTGGCCATTAGGTGGTGACCGTTAGAAGCTCTGATCGCATTTTCGAAATGCATTTTGGCAAGGTCTGGGCGCCCCCCTAAAGACGGTGGTAGCTGAGATTCTAATACGCCCATATACACTTGTGCGGTGCCGTTATCATAATCGGCATCGTAGCGTAGAACCCATTTAAACAAGGTTTTTACTTTAGGCAGTTGTGCGACAGCATCCCAGTCATTGCTATTGGCTTGAATCCAGCTGGCCAAAGAAGACGCGAAGGTGTAAACCAGATTGAGCTCATCTTCATCAAGGTCTTCGAGTTCAATTTTAATATCCTCTACTTGCTGATCGAGTGCGAGACACAAATCTTCTTCGTTTTCACACAAGGCGCGTAATGCATATTCTTTGGCACGATTTGCCATTCTACGAGTTTGTTCTTCGTCATTAGAAAACACACCAGCGTAAGCGCCATAGAGTTTGGCAGCGGGAATCAAGAAGGTTTCATCGTCTGGGTAGGTAGCAACCAGAGCATCGAGCATTAATAAATACGCTGGCGCTGCGGTACGCACTAATTCAGGATCTTCCTGGTTCATCATAGAGCGAGAAAGGTTGGTGGGTAGGTTACCGATTGAGCAGGCTTGTATACTGAAAAAAGCAATAATTAATAATAGTCTGAACATGGGGCATCTAAGCTTAAAAGTGAAGTGTGAATTGTACCCTGATTAAGGGTACATTTTCACTATTCTAATGAAACAGTTAATCTCTTAATTGAGATTACTGAGTTGATCCAATGGGATCGCTTGTAGTAATTCTCCTCCCATTGCAAGATCGATGCCGATACTGCGCAGGATATTCAGCGTATCTTGGTCATTAACTTGCTCCGCAATGGTTTTCTTAGCCATAAAGTGAGCAATTTCATGGATCGATTTCACCATCGCATAATCCGCAGAGCTAGTGACTAGATCCTTGATGAAAGTATGGTCGATTTTGACGTAATTTACCGGCAGTCGTTTGAGGTACTCAAAGGATGATTGCCCAGTACCGAAATCGGACAGGGTAAATTCGCATCCTAAGCTGCGCATTTCATGCATGAAATCTACGGCATCTTCAATATTTTGAATGGCAGAAGTTTCGTTGAGTTCAAAGCAGAACTTATCAACAGGAATATCGTGCTCGCGAGCTTGATCAAAAATAAAGGCTAATAATGAATCATCATTCATAGAATAACCGGATAACTTAATCATGAAGCGATCAATCTTAGCCACGACATCTGGATGAGAGCTCATCCACTTGATCAACTGCTCCAATGTCCAGCGATCAATTAAATACATGCGGCTATAATGTTCAGCGGCTTGTAGATATTCTAACGGCGGTACCTGAATGCCATTTTCATCTTCGATACTGATAATAACTTCATATTGTTTCAGCTTTTTTTCAGCGTCTTGAATGGCAGTAACTGGTAGACATAACAGCTGTAGCTGATCTGTTTCTAAAGCTTGATTCAGCTTGTTCGCCCACGACATAAATTCATCACGTTTAATGCGAGCATGATCGTCTTCGATGTAGCGGTAAACACGACTACCGCCTTTTTCCTTTGCTGATAAGCAAGCAGACTCAGCAAAGGTCACTAGATCTATTTCATTGCTGACTTGGTAGCTGAGTTCGGAAACCCCCATGCTGAGGTGAATGCGAAATTTATGCTGACCACTGATAATATCGAGTTGTTCTAATGTTGTTTTCAATGCTCGAGCTTGTTCTTCGCCGTGTCCAAGGTCTGAGTGCTGAAATAAAATGGCAAATTCATTACTGCCCATGCGAGCACAATCATTTTTATTGGTGCTTGTGTCTAATAATACCTTAGCGATTGATTTTAAACATTCATCGCCACCCTCTACACCGTACTCACTATTGATTAACTTAAACTGATCAATATCAATTAGGCATAGCGTATGGGTTAGATTGGAACGATGTGATTTCGCCGCTTCATCTTTTAAGTGACGCATGAAATGTTGACGCGTATTTATATTGGTTAACGCATCGGTATTCGCTTGGGCCGATAACTCATTATAAATTTGTTTGACTAGCGCATCCAAACTTTGATCAACTGCAGACTCTTCCTGCTCATATAGACGCTTCACGGAGCCATCTTCTAATGCGGCCGCGAGTTGTTCTAGCGTGAAATCAACAACCTTCATGCCGCTATGATTAACACAGGCGAATTTAGAGCCATCTTCAGCCATCCAAACAACGGAAACACTTAAGTCAGACTCGACAATTAACAGCCAATCGCCCACTTGTAAATTGAGTGCTCGGCGTACCCCTTTACCTTCCAGAAGCGGTTTTTCTTCTTTAACTTCAACGGGGACTTCAGTCACCTCTTCAATTTCGCCAATTTCTAAGTGTTGTTCAGCCACTAAATTGATAGCACTATGCCAATGATTATGATCCGGGCGAGCTCCATTAAGCTGGTCTAGTTCATAATGCATTAATTTTATTAAAGGATAAAAGCGCTCTAATAGTTCTTTGCGACCTGCATTGGCAGGGTTAAATAATGAGAGTACTTGGCGGTAGAGCTTTACTGCGCCTCGAAAGCGTTTACTCTCAATGGTTTCACGTAAATAAATGAGTGTTAATAGGGGTTTCCAGCCTTGCTCCAACCATTCTATAACAATCGTGGGAAGCGTTTTGCCGGAGATGTCTTTGCTGATCAGGCGGGCGATTTTTTCGCGGGCTTGGTCCACTCTATGTTCGCCTTCAGCAGCCTGTGCGACACGGTCTGAATTCATCTTTGCTCGTCGTTCTGCTTCGACAAGCATAGTATCAATCCCTACTTGCAGAGACTGGAGTTGGGCTTCAAGTTGTTCAGCGCTGCTATTAGTATCAATCCCCTGCAGCATGGCATTTAATTTTTCACTGACTATCTCTTGGCCTGTGGTGGTCATGCGCCCCAGTTTAGAGATGGCGTTTAAGGCCATTCGACCAGGGTGTTGGGGGTTGAACATCATGCTGGGGTCGTTCAGCATCATCATGGATAAAGGTTGTTCTAGCTGGGCAATAAAAGGCTTGATAAAGTCAGATATTTTCTCGCTGGCAACAAGATTTTGTGTAACATGCTCAAGCGTATCGATCGCTTCACGATTGGCTGCTGGTAGGCCAATCTCTTCTGTAGCTAAGGCGTGTTCTAAGTCTTGACGGACGCGGCCTGGCTGAGTTTCTGATTTTGCCCAAAGTTGCTGCAGTGCTGATTGCACCTGGCTATGGTTAGCCGCTGGCATGCTCGGCTGCTGATGCTCAGCATCTTCTGGGGAGTTGCTTATATTGTTTTCAAAGTGTTGATAACGTAACGCTAATAAGCTTTGAATGTTGCTATAAGCCTGTTGTGCTTCTGCTTGATGTTGGCGAAAGGCTTGCATCGAACCTGACGTTTTTGGGGCGTTATAACCGGGGTTTTGATAAGTTTGAGGATCATTCTGTGAGGCGGGGAAAATTTGAGGTTCTGCCTGCTGTTGTAATACTTCGTTTTTAGCGTCAGTCGGGCTCGTCTTATTTGGCTTACTTAGAGTATTATTGGCGATGTTGGTACTAGAACGATTACGAAATACTAAGGGTATATCAACTTGTTTAATAAACTCCTGGTAGGCTATTTTTAATTGTTGACTTGCAACTTGCTGAAAAATTTCAAAAGCAATTTCTCGAATACTTTTTTCAATGTCTAAGGGCTCAATCGCAGACCTGAAAGCCTCGGTAATTACATCAGCACTGAGAGGGTTAAAAGAGTTCTCAGGCTCAGCTTCCGAGATCATATCCAATAGCTGACGCACTTCAAAGGACGCATGACTCAAACTGGACTGCAAATGAGTACTCGCGACTTTAGCGAGTAACCAGTCTTCAAACTCATCTTGTTTGACGAGAGATAAGCTTTGCTTTTGTAGATCTTCTGGTGAATTTTGTTCATTGGTTATTTGAGGTAAGCCCTCAAGCCAGCACTTAAGCTGTTCTGCAATAGCACTTAAAAAACTATTTTGGATCTGGGAGCCATGTTCCGCAACGTGCTTCTCTGCACTGAATAAAGCTTGTTGCTCGCTATTGTTATGAGCTTTATTAGCTTGTTTAAATAATGCATCTAAAAGCTCAGAGTGCCATTGTTTAATGATGCTTTGGCTGCTTTCTTTGACGCGTTGTTGGAAGAGTCCTTTACAGTGGCTACGTTTCTCACTTGATAAAGAATCCTGATTTCTATTTGCTTGGTTAATATTTTGTAATTTTAGGAATATTTCATGAGTAGGATCCAGCAGTCTCAAGCCGGCACTGCTGCCTTCTTGGTAGAGACACTCTACGGTGATGTTGAAAGACGCGTCTTCTAAGGTTACATAGAGCTGTAATATGTCTTCACTTTTTAAGATGATTTTTTCGTCATCATGCCAGTAGACTCTTAGGCCTTCTTGTGAGAAATCAGTAACGTGGCAGGCATGGCTTGAGCCATTTGTGGTAATTAATTTTGCTTCTACGTGACTTTCAAATCTAGGTTTTACGCGCTTATCCATTCTGCCTAATCCAAGGTAATCAATTCATGGTTCCATCAATTGAGTATAAGTCCTATTCTATAAGCTGCTAGAAAGTGACCAAGTTATTAGTATTTATTTATCTTATTCCATTTAAGTATAATAAAGATAGGATTCTGACACACATCAAACTCATGAAATGTAAAATATGGTGGCGCCGGGTTTGCTTCTATGACTTAAAGTAGAAACTTGTTATGCTGGCTAGATAACCCAATAGTTATATAGGTGAATTATGAGTGATTCAATAAAGACACGAGATGATTTTTTAACCGCCGCCCGCGCTGAGATTAATTTAGTCGATGCGGATCGGGCAGAAGTATTAATTGCCCAAAAAGCATTGGTTTTAGATGTACGTGAGCCTGCTGAATTTCAACTTGGGCACCTGCCTAATGCCGTGAACATTCCCCGCGGAGTATTGGAGTTTAAAGTGGGTGACCATCCAGGCTTGAATGATAATCAGCGTAATATCTTAATTTATTGCAAAAATGGTGGTCGCAGCACGTTAGCCGCTTATACCTTAAAGCAAATGGGGTTCGCTCAGGTTGAAATGCTCATTGGAGGTTTCGATGGCTGGAGTGGCACGATTCATAAAGTAGAAATAGATCCGAGTATTTATTAATAGAATAATGGCGTTGCACACTTTGAGAACGATAGATAAATGAATGAACATATTCCCGGCTTCTTTGGTCTATCTGGTGTGCATAGTGACGAATCACCTGTCGCCGTTAAATTAGGACGCTTTTTTGAATGGCCAATGATTTTATTGGCTATTGGGATTATTTTAGAATGGTACATTGAAGCTCAAGGGCTCGTGCCTATTACGATGTCGATCTATGGCGACTGGTTCATTTGGGGATTTTTTGTTCTGGAAACCAGTCTTTTACTCATCTTGGTTGATAACAAAAAACGCTACTTGTTTAATAACTGGGGAAGCTTGGTTATTATCTTTGCCGGTATGCCCTTGCTGTGGGATATCTTTCCCTATACGGGAGGACTAAGGGCATTACGACTATTAATTCTATTCTCTTTGCTTTTCAGCATGTCTGCCGCAGCGCGAAAAATATTAAGCCGCAATCACTTAGGTACGACCTTAATGGTCAGTTTTATTATAGTGATTGTTTCTGGCACCGTGGTGGCATTGATAGACCCCAATATTGAGACTCCATTAGACGGGATTTGGTGGGCCTGGGTAACGATTACGACCGTAGGTTATGGTGACATTGTGCCAGGGAGTACGGCAGGTCGGTTATTCGGATCTGGACTTATTCTGTTAGGCATCGGCTTATTTTCTATGTTAACGGCCAGTTTTTCAGCGTTCTTTTTATCTCAGCAAGATGACAAAATATCTCATCAAGAATTGGACAATAAGTTACAGCTGTTAAGGCTTCAGAAAAAAATAGAGAGCTTAGAAGAAAAAATTGATTGTTTACTGGATAAGAAATAGAAAATTTCAGAGTTTTTAAGATCAGTTTGATACAGGCCTAAGCAGATGAGCTAAGGTAGTAATAATCATCATAAGGAGCAAGCTATGGCAATTGTTAATCACATTAGTAATTATTATGAGTTGGTTGTCTCAGAAGAAATTCGCCGCCAGTTAGCCAGTCGGGCTACTGAGCCTGGCATGGATTTTATGGCTGATGTTGCTTGTGTTGCACTGAACCGATTACCTCCTAAATACTATCGTTACGAAGTGGATATGGCATTTTATATGTCTCCTAACGAATTATTTGAGGTTAAAGAGCGTGTTAGTAAGGTTGTTACGGAAGCCATTGCATTTGTCGAGCATCATTCTCGATCTGATTAAATAAGGGATAGGATATGTGCAAGAGTGTGTAGAAAACGTAAAGAAACCGTTAGAAAGTTGAGAACCCTTGCAAAAATTGATAATCCTTATTTAATGCTGTTAATAAATATAAAAGGAAGTATTAGATGAAGATTCTTTTAGTCGACGATGATCAAGAAC
This sequence comes from Oleispira antarctica RB-8, assembly GCA_000967895.1. Taxonomy (GTDB): domain Bacteria; phylum Pseudomonadota; class Gammaproteobacteria; order Pseudomonadales; family Oceanobacteraceae; genus Oleispira; species Oleispira antarctica. The sequence continues at coordinate 3,597,124 of FO203512.1, read as the reverse complement.
TGTGTGAATTACTGGCGCGCTACTTGCGGCGTGAAGGTATTGACGTTGATCAAGTGCATACTGGGCCAGAAGGACTTCAACAAAGCTTGGCGCAATCGTATGATGCGATGATTTTGGATATTATGTTGCCGGGCATGACGGGTTTAGAAGTACTGACCGAATTGCGCAAAACCAGCCAGCTTCCTGTCGTGATGTTGACCGCCAAAGGCGATGAGATGGACCGTATTGTTGGGTTGGAAATTGGTGCAGATGATTATTTGCCTAAGCCGTGCAATCCAAGAGAATTGATTGCACGTTTGCGCGCTGTATTGCGCCGTACACAAACAGATATTAAGGTTCAACCAGACGATGTGATCCATATAGATGAACTGGAAATCGATCATAGTCAGCATCATGTATTGAAAAATGATAAGGCACTTGAACTGACGGTAACAGAATATAATATTCTCAATACCCTCGTATCTCATCTCGGTAAAGTGGTAGAAAAAAATCAATTAGCAGAAGAAGCGATGTCTCGGTCTTTAACGCTATTTGATCGCAGTTTAGATATGCACTTAAGTAATTTACGCAAAAAACTGGGCAGTCATGAAAATGGCCAGGCGCGTATTAAAACCATTCGTGGTGTTGGTTATATGTACGTAACGGCTCAGGTCTAATGGCTTTTAAGTTGAATGCTTAATGCGCGGTTTATATTGGAAAATCTATTTTTCTTTTGTCTTAACGAGTGTTCTTGCCACACTCGTTACTTTGGCATACGCCGTATTTTATCGACAGTTATCAAACGAAACGAATAACTTAATTGCGCCAACGGAAGGCTATATATCATCCGCGCAACTTATGTTGCAGCGGGGCGGTGAGCCTTTACTCATTGAATGGCTAATCACTTTTGAGCAACATCCAAACGTAAACGCTTACGTTTTTGATCAACAAGGCAGTAATCTTGCTGGTGGAAAGGTGCCAGCCACTGTTTCAGATTATGCTTTTTCCGCGAGTGAATTTCACGTTAAAGTACAACCACTAAATCGCAGTGAAATTTTAGTCAAAGCGCCATTAACCTCTCAGGAAGGCGTCTTTTATTTATTGGTCGTTGAGTTTCTTCATCCTTTTGCGGTATTAGATGTAAAGAGTTACATCGCTCTGGGGTTGTTGGTTGCCATTATTTTCTTTGCCGTTGTTGGCTTCATTTTATCCGGATATTTATCGCGTCCAATGCGTCGCTTACAAAAAACGGTGAAAGCGATTGCTGGAGGTGATCTGAGTGCTCGCTCTGGTTACCGCTTACGTCGCCGACGTGATGAAATCGGCGATCTTAGTCGTGAATTTGATGTTATGGCAGATCGACTGCAAACCTTACTGGCAGATCAAAAAGGTTTGCTACGGGATATCTCACATGAGCTCAGGTCGCCTTTAGCGCGACTACAAATAGCGACAGAGCTGGCGCGTTTTGATGCAAATGATGATGCCGTAGAATATTTGGATCGTATTGAGCTAGAGACAGGGCGTATTAATGACTTAATTGCTGATATTTTACTCTTGGCAAAACTGGAGGTCGAACGACACCCGGAGCAGTGGCAACCGATTGACTTGGTTGAGGTCATCGAAAACATTGTTGGTGATGCGCACTTTGAAAAACAAGCAGATGTTATTCAATTTATTCACCCCAAGGTGCCTTGCTTCGTGATGGCAGAAGCGAAGCTATTAAGTTCTGCGTTTGAAAATTTAATTCGTAATGCCTTATTGCATACTTATGATCATACGAAAGTAGAAATCACGATTAAAGAAATTGACAGTGATTTTTCTATCGTTGTCAGAGACAACGGTCCTGGTGTGGCTGAAGAACATATCCAAAATCTCACTCAACCCTTTTATCGAGCAGAGCATTCCAGAGAGCGAGTTGGACAAAATATGACACAAAAACAAGCCGGCGGGAGAGGCTATGGCTTGGGCATGGCGATTGCACATCGTGTTATTCGTAGCTTTGATGGCCATATGGCGATTCGGAATCATCCACAAGGTGGATTGGAAATTAGTTGTTATTTAAATCGCTATTTCTGACTAACTCTTTTCTAGTATTTACGATTTGATGACGTGACATTTAAATGAAAGTTAGTAAGATGATGCAAGTTTACAATTTTTATATCCTTAGGCTTTTTAATATTGGCATTAGGAATTAATATTTGAGTAATTACGATACATGCGAATTTTTATAGGCTTAATGGTTAATTTTTTTCTAGCATCGTCATCACTGGCGGATAATGTCCTGATTCCAGTGACTGACTTGTCCGAGTTTTCAAGCGCGAGCAGCGCTAATAAAATCACTTGGAATAATCAGCGTCCAGAGCAGCAGAGAGCGTTGACACAGTTTTATCGCACCATGACACCGTCTGATTCTTCTCGCCCCTCTATCGAGCGACAGCAGCATGCGCAAGAACTACGCAGCATGAGCCCACAGCAACGCCAACAGTTATTTCTCAACTACATTCAACAAAAACGATAGTCCACCCCTAATTCCTCCGTAAATTCATAGCCAATCTTTTCATTTATTGTTTGTTTCTAGCCTAAAAGTTTAATTATCGGTAAAGTGACGGTTTTTCAGCTTCCGAGGCTATTGTGAAAACAGCAATCACTGATCTATTAGGCATTGAAATGCCGATTATCTTACCTGGCATGAGCTGGATTTCGACGCCTGAACTCGTTGCTGCTGTTTCGAATGCCGGTGGCTTGGGCATTCTTGCGAGTGGGCCTTTAACCCCTGATGAAACCCGTGAAGCAATCATTAAGATTCGACAGCTTACGGATAAGCCTTTTGGCATTGGTGTTACGTTATTAATGCCGGGCGCAGAAGAAAATGCCTATATTGCGATTGAAGAAAAAGTCCCAGTGATTAATTTTTCTTTAGGTAAGGGCGATAAGTTGATTGAACGTGCACATGCATATGGTGCCAAAGTGATTGCGACTGTTGTGACAGAGAAGCACGCACTGTCTGCACAGGCAAGTGGTGCAGATGCTTTGATGGTTACTGGCCATGAAGCTGCTGCTCATGGTGGTGATGTAACCTCATTGGTCTTAGTGCCCGCAATTAGCCAAGCGGTTGATATTCCTGTTATTGCAACCGGTGGTTTTGCCGACGCAAGAGGATTGATGGCGGCCTTTTCATTAGGTGCTGATGGCGTGGCGATGGGCTCACGGCTGGCAACCAGTTCTGATAGTCCGTTACACCAAAATATGAAGGATGCAGTGGTTAAGAAAGGTGAGCAAGATACCATCTATTCGAAGAATTTTGACGGCATTCACGCGCGTATTATGCGAACTCCAGAAGCGATAAAAGCCACTAAAAAACCCATGAATTTTGTCGTTGCTTGCTTTGAAGCTATGAAGGCTGCGGCCATTGTTAAACAGCCTATTTGGAAGATTCTACTGGGTATGCTGGCGATGATGGATAAAGTGAAATTACTGGCTTACTTTGGTGCTGCTGTGCCTCGCTTGAAAGCGGCGACTGTTGATGGTGATTATCAAAAAGGCGTTCAGTTTATTGGACAAACCCAAGGTTTGATTAATGATCAGCCAAGTGTCCAGCAAATATTTGATACTATTCGCCAAGATGCTAAAGCTGTGCATGAAGCGAATGCAAGGCGTTTAGACAACACGGAATAACCCTCTTTTGTACCTCATGTCGTTTTTTATCCACCGACTCGTGGATTCATAGGTACAAATGTAACGTTAAGCTAAGAGTTGCTAGTAAAAAAGGATTAGTTCAACTAGGTTTGTGATACCCAATAATAAATATAATATTTAAGAGGAATCACAATGAAGCGATTTAGCTTAGCTTTTTTCACTCTCTGTATGCTGTTCTCTGCGTCTAGCCAGGCGTGGTGGTGGAGTAAACCTTCAACATATACTCAAACTAAATACCCTATTGTATTGACCCATGGCTTATATGGATTTGATAGTCTTCTGGGCATCAAATACTGGCATAAAGTCCCAGAGACCTTACGCAAAGATGGCGCAGAAGTTTATCTTACGACGGTATCTAATTCGAATTCTCCAGAAGTTCGTGGTGAGCAGTTAATTCCTCAAATTGAAAGAATTCTGGCCATTAGCGGCGCTGAAAAAGTTAATCTGATTGGCCACAGTCATGGTGGTCCAACGACACGTTATGTGGCTTCGGTAAGACCTGATTTAGTGGCTTCTGTGACTTCTATTGCGGGTGTTAATAAAGGAACTCCCGTAGCCGACACGGTTTCTGCATGGAGTGATGGCTCAAACGCATTTGCTGGCTTGATTGAAACGTTGGGCAATGCATTGGCTGTTGTTATTGACGTCATTTCCGGTGGCGGCCATGATCAAGATATTATGGCTTCTTTAGCGTCGATGACGACTGAGCAAAGCATTGCTTTTAATGTGCAGCATCCAGGAGGAATACCTCTTAGTGCTTGTGGAGAAGGCGCATATGTTGATAACGGCATTCGTTATTATTCTTGGAGTGGTGCTAAGCCATCGACCAATGTATTTGATCCATTGGATTTGTTAACAACAACAACGTCTTTATTCTTTCCTGCTGGCGTTAAAAATGACGGCTTAGTATCAAGTTGTAGCAGTCATTTAGGAATGGTTATTCGAGACGATTTCCAAATGAACCATCTAGATGAAGTTAATATGCTACTAGGTATACATCACCTCTGGTCTACCGACCCTCTTACGGTTTTTCGCAGCCACGCAAACCGTTTAAAGAATGCAGGGCTATAAGAGGTTATAGCTTAGACAGCTTATTTGTTTAATCATTAAGCTGTCTAAACTTTTATGTAAATATGGAAAAATTAACCGTGTTGCTAAAGAAAAAATACCTTCTTCTTGTCTCTATTATTTTTATTATTGCACTGTTATTTATCATTCAGTTCAATAGCCGTTCGGTTAGCAAAGATACGAATGCCTTTCAAAATACGGTCCTAGCCCCTGTTAATGAAAAAAATAAACAATCTGCTTATAGGTCTGGCACCAGTGAAAATAAAACACTTTTTGATTCTGAAGAAGAAATTTTAAAATTAAAAATGTTTAAATTTTCTTCAGTTGATGGTGATATCAAAGCGGATGAAAATGGGCAATTGATCATCGATAGAAGTCTTCGACACTGGATCGATTTTTATTTATCCGCGATCGGTGAGCTGTCATTAGCTGAAATACAGCAGCTAATGAATCAAAAAATAGCATTATTGCCAATGCCATCGAGACAGCAGGCACAAAAGTTATTAGCGGATTATCTCGCGTATAAAGAAGCATTAGCGAGTTATGAAGATCAGTTTCAACAATCAGGACCGACGGATCATCTTGAAAATTTACAGCAAAGACATGACTGGCAAAAAAGGTTGCGTCGACAAAATCTGTCACAGGAAGCTGTTAATGCATTTTGGCAATTAGATGAATTAGTGGATGATTATGCTTTAGAGCAATTAGTGATTAATAACAGTGATGCCAGTGAAGAAGAAAAAATGGAGCAGTTGAGTAAGCTTGATAATGCCTTACCTGAAGAGCTCAGAGATTTTAGAAGTAATTTATACATAGCTAGCAATCTACAAGAACAAGTCGCTCAATCTCGACAGCAAGGCGATAGTGATGAGGCTGTTCGCCAACTACGAATTAAAGAGGTGGGTTTAGAGGCTACCGATCGTTTAGAAGCTTTAGAAGCAAAGCAAAATGTATGGCAGCAACGTATTGTAGAGTACTCGAATGAAGTTGAAGCCGTAGCCGCTATCGAAGGGTTAACGGAGCAAGATAAGAAAGAAAAGATCAGAGTGTATCAAGAGAATAACTTCAGTATTAATGAGCAGCGGCGTCTTGATACGGCACTGAGTTTACTCAACGATGAATAAACTCAGGTATGCTTTGAGATTACATCATGGGTTTTAGTATTTCCCAGACACTCTTTAACATAATCGGCTGAGCTTCTTCGGTTGGGTGAATGCCATCGGCCTGCATCATGCCTTTTTCTCCTGCCACCCCTTCTAATAAGAAAGGAAGCAATGTCACATTAAGCTCAGTCGCAAGTTGAGTATATTGCTGAGCAAACAGTTCACTGTATCGTTGGCCATAATTCGGCGGAATACGCATACCCAGTAATAACGTCTTAGCCCCCATGCTTTCACTGAGATTAATCATATAGGTCAGATTTTTAGTGATTAGCTTTGTCGGCGTCCCTCTTAGCCCATCATTTCCCCCTAGTTCTAGAATAACGATGCTTGGTTGATGCTTTTCTAGCATCGTTTGCATACGATTTGCACCACCGCTTGTGGTTTCACCACTAATACTGGCATTAATTAAGGTGTATTGAGGGTATTCTTGCAAGAGAGTATTTTCTAATAGCGCCACCCAGCCTTGTTGTTTATCAATGCCAAGCCCCGCACTAATGCTGTCTCCGACGATAAGAATTGTCTGTTGTTGTAAAGGACTGTTTTCCCCTGCATAGGCTTGAGGTAAGCTCAGTTCAAGCAATAAGCACAGCATGACAGCGAAAAGGCGAAACGATTGATGAGTACGAATATTGAACATGAACAGCAGGTTCCTTTATTAGATCTAAAAAAAGTCGTGAAGCAGGTAAAAACAGGTTCTGATGAACTGACCATTCTGCAAGGGTTAGATCTTCAGATCAAGCATGGTGAAAGTCTAGCGATTGTTGGGGCTTCAGGCAGCGGCAAATCAACCTTGCTGGGAATCATGGCTGGGTTAGATCAATCAACCTCGGGTGAAGTTTGGCTTAATGGTCAAGCACTGCATAATTTAGATGAAGATCAACGTGCTGCAGTACGTGCCGATGGCGTTGGTTTTGTATTTCAAAACTTTCAGTTGTTACCGGCATTGACGGCATTAGAAAATGTCCGCTTACCATTAGAAATGACACAAAAATATTCACTTAAAGAGTGCGAAGCATTAGCTCAAAAGTGGTTAGATAAAGTTGGCTTAGGCCATCGTTTGCAGCACCAACCGACTCAATTATCTGGAGGAGAGCAGCAGCGAGTAGCGATTGCCCGTGCGTTTGCCTGCCAACCAACGGTTTTATTTGCTGATGAGCCGACAGGGAACCTAGATCGGAAAACAGGGAAATACATTATTGATTTGTTGTTTGAGCTCAATCAACAGAATCAAACCAGTTTGGTCCTTGTAACCCATGATGAGCACTTGGCTAAACGCTGTCAGCGTAGCATCCATATTGATGATGGCAAGATTGTGAATGATGGTATTAATGATGATGCAAACCAAGAATTAACAACACCAATACAAGGGGCTGATGTGTGAAGGTTAACTCAATTCAGCTCTATCTCTTAAGTTTTCGATTATTAATCGCTGAAATACGTGCAGGAAAAATGACGGTCATTATGTTGGCGCTCATTCTTGCGGTCAGCTCAGCCACCATTATTAGCGTCTTTAGCCAACGCCTTGATAGCGCAATGCTCAATAAAAGCAGTGAGTTGCTTGGGGCGGACTTGCGCTTACTTTCACGAGAAAAAATCTCTCAAGATTGGTATCAACAAGCTCAAACTTTAGGTCTTAAAACAACGACGACATTAGAATTTCCCAGCGTTGTTTTATTAGGCGATGAAATGGCGCTGGCGGCCGTGAAAGCGGTAGATAAAGGCTATCCCTTAAAAGGACAATTAGGCAGTAAGCAAAATTCCGATTTACAGCATGGTCCTGATATCGGCAAGGTTTGGCTCGAACCGCGTTTATTAGCACTATTAAATGCTCAGCTAGGCGATGTGATCGAAGTCGGCGCAATTACCTTGGAAATAACGGCCGTTGTTATTAATGAAAGCGATCGTGCAGGTAATTTTTACAGTCTATCGCCACGATTGATGATGAATCTACAAGATGTCGAAGCGGCTAAGCTTGTGCAGCCAGGCAGCCGAGTAAGCTGGCGTATGCTGGTTGTAGGGGAGGCATTATCATTAGAGAATTTAAAGCAAAGCCTAACGCCATTATTGGCCAGTCATCAAAGTTTTGAATCGTTAACCGATAATAATCAAGCATTGGCAGCGTCTTTATCTAAGGCGCGCAGTTATTTATCGCTTGCTGCGATGTTGGCAATTATTCTAGCGGGTATTGCGATTGCGATGGCTGCACAAGATTATGCGCGTCAGCACTTTGATAGCAGTGCGCTATTAAGAACCTTGGGTGCGAGCCGCCGTTATGTGACGCGCCTGTACCTTTATCAGTTAATGTTTTTGGCTCTTTTTACCAGTGTTATAGGCTTGCTACTGGGCTACGTTGGGCAGGAAGTTTTAACGCAATTATTAGCCTCGGCCTTTAATAAAGGGGCTGCGGATGCAAGTCTACCCAGCGCGGGTTATTCTGCGTGGTTCATTGCCAGCTTAACGGCGCCAGTGACCTTAATTGGATTTGCTTTACCACCGTTATTACGATTAGGACGAGTATCTCCGTTACGAGTATTACGCCGTGAGCTTGAACCTATGGCTTGGAACAGTTGGGCTATTTACGGTTTAGGCTTGGCTATGATGGCGTTGCTCAATTATTGGTTTAGTCAAAATCTTACCATGACCTTGATTATTATTGTGGGCGGCTTTGTTATTTTATTAGCACTGCTGTTTATGCTGCAATTATTATTGTTTGGTATTGATAAATTAATACCCAAAGCCAAACTGCCAATGAGTTTACGCTTTGCTTGGCAGCAAATTAACCGTGATCGCTACCGTACTTCTATTCAAATATTAGCCTTTTCTTTAACGCTTATGGTCATGCTTATTATTGCCATTGTACGTAATGATTTATTGCAAGATTGGCAGAAAAACTTGCCTGAAAATAGTGCGAACTTTTTTGCTATGAATATTCAAAGCTATCAAATAGACAGCTATCAGAAAGACTTAGAGAACTCAGGTTTCACCACTTCCCCAGCATTTCCAATGGTGCCAGGACGATTAACCGTTATAAATGATGTGGTGGTTAAAGATGATGCAGTGTATTCAAAAGACCCTGCACTGCAGCGTGACTTGGTATTGAGTGGTGGTAGTGAATTGCCGATAGGAAATGTTATTACCGACGGCTCTTGGTTCTCTGAAAGCTCTATTGCCAAGGTCTCCATTGCAGAGAATTTGGCTCAACGGCTACAGCTAACGGTGGGCGACAAGCTTATTTTTGATGTCGCAGGACAGGAAATCACTACTCATATTAGCAGTCTTCGGAAGGTTGATTGGGGCAGCATGAAGCCCAATTTTTATGTCTTATTTTCTGCCGATCTCGTACATCAGTTGCCGCTTAACTATTTGACTAGTTTTTATGTGCCGGAAGAAAAAAATCATCAACTAACCCAAATAATTCGTGATTATCCAGGTATTACCTTATTGGATATGAGTCAGGTACTAATACAAATTCAAAGTTTATTAGGGCAGGTGACGCTTGCGGTTGAGTATCTACTCATTTTAGTACTGCTAGCGGGTATTTTAGTATTAATTGCCGCATTAAACTCGAGTCTTGATGATCGGCTCCAGCAAGGTGCTGTATTAAGAACCTTAGGTGCTAAACGACAACAGTTGCAGCTAATGCAGTGGTTTGAGTTTTTATTGCTGGGCGCATTGGCAGGTTTGATCGCCGTGGCAGGCGCTGAAATTATTTGCTGGATTTTATATCAAAAACTATTCGAATTAGAATACCCTTGGCATTTAAGCTACTGGTTTTGGCTACCTTTAGGTTCGGCTTTGCTGATTGGGATATTGGCTAATCGAAATCTGATTCAAGTTATTAAGCAGCCACCCTTGGTTATTTTAAGAAAGCTGTAAAACGTGAACATGAGAAACGTATGACACAGAAAATTACCATTAATATCATCATGGGCTTTTTAGGCGTTGGTAAAACAACGTCGATATTGACTGTATTAAAGCAAAAACCGGCCAATGAAAAATGGGCGGTATTGGTTAATGAATTTGGCGAAGTGGGAATCGATGGCGCAATTTTGTCGGCTGAATCAGGCATGATTATTAGTGAAGTTCCGGGAGGTTGCTTATGCTGTGTATCGGGCATACCGTTTCAGGCGGCCCTTGCCAATCTTATTGCTCAGCAAAAGCCCGATCGAATTTTGATTGAGCCAACCGGTTTGGGCCACCCTAAGAATCTAATCCGAACGTTAACGACGAAAGACTATCTTCAACGCATCGAATTAAAAGCGTCTATTTGTTTAGTAGACCCAAGGCAATTAAAAGACCCACGCTATCAACAGCATGAAACATTTAATGATCAATGTTATTTAGCCGATGTATTAGTCGCCAATAAAACAGATGTTTGTGATGAGCAAGATAAAGACAACTTCTACCAATTTGCAAGTGCTATTCGGCCTGTTAAAACGGCATTAGGTTGGGTTGAAAATGGTCAGATAGACCTAGAGTGGTTGGATTTAGAGCGTGATGAGAGCCGCCAGTGTAAAGGGTATCAGCACCATCATCATAACGATAGCCATAGCCACTTGTCTAAAAGTGAAGATGAAGGAATAAAGCTCGTCAGCTTGGCACCGGGGCAGAATCATCAGACTTTTGAAAATCAAGGTATGGGGTATTTTTCTTTAGGTTGGTTATTGGCAGGGGATCAAATCTTCGATCATTCTGCCCTGACTCAGTGGTTAATGTTACTAGAGGTAGAGCGTGTGAAAGGCTTATTGATTACTGATAAAGGTGCCCGAGTTATAAATATAACCAATAAAGTATTCACAGAAATGCCAACGCGTACATTACAGCAAAGTCGTATCGAAATAATTCATAGCCAAGCGTTAAATAAAGCTAAAATAGAACAGAATTTATTAGCCTGTCTGTTAAAATAATAAGTATAAGGTCGTTTGATCTTGCAGTTTAAAGAGCACTATAGGACATATTTTACATCAAGGATTCATTATGGCATTGGCCAGTATATTAGTGGTTGAAGACGAGCAAGCCATTGCAGAAATGATTGTCACTAGTCTAGAAATGGCGGACTATCAGGTTAAGCGAGCTGCCAATGGGCAGATTGCTTACCAAATGGTTCTTGATAATGCACCTGACTTAATTCTAGCGGATTGGATGATGCCAATGATGACGGGGATTGAGTTAGCCAAGCGTCTAAAGCGAGAAGAAAATACCGCAGAAATCCCTATCATTTTATTAACCGCAAAGTCCGATGAAGACGATAAAATTAAAGGCTTTGATGCGGGCATAGATGACTACGTTGTGAAACCATTTTCACCAAGAGAGTTATTAGCACGAATTAAAGCCGTTTTACGTCGAGGTCACGCCGATACTGAAGGTAAGGGGTTAACGGTTGGGCAAATGGTATTAGATCGTTCGGCTAAAAAGGCGAGTATCGCAGGTGATGTTATCAGTTTAGGTCCTATCGAATTTCGTTTGTTAGAGTTCTTCATGTTGCATCCCGATCGCGTATACTCTCGTGAACAGTTGCTCGACCGTGTCTGGGGAGGCAATGTATATGTTGAAGATAGAACGGTGGATGTGCATATTCGCCGCTTGCGTAAAAGTATTTCGATTTTGAACCATGAAACTATGATTCAAACAGTACGAGGCGCAGGGTATCGCTTTTCGGCTGAAAATTTTACGTCAGAGTAGTGTTTTGGTGATTAATTAACGTTGATAAGGATGCCGTATTTTGCAACAAATAGCTTGGCAGCGTGAGTTTTTACGTATCGTATTTATTGTTGCAATCGCAGCAGTCGCTGGCATGTCATTTGGCCAGGTGTTTTGGGGAGCCTTTGTGGGCTTAGCCGTTTCTCAGATCTTGATGCTGAGGCGTTTGAATGAGCTTTTTCATTGGAGTAATAATCAAGGCCCTGTACCTCAAGACAGTGGCTTGGTTGGCTACAGTGCTGACGCCTTGTTTAGAAGAGAGCGCATTCTAAAGAAAAAAGTTGATAAGAAAAACAAGCAAATTAGACGTATTACAGAAGGTATTGAATCCTTAAAAGATGGCGTACTGATTGTCGATAACATCGGGTGTATGACCGCATTCAACCGTGCATCCTGTCACCTTTTGGGTCTGAGAACAGATACTGATAAAGGCCAACATATTACCAACTTGATACGCGCCCCGCGCTTTGTTAAATATTTTAACGAAAGTGATTACAGTGAAGTTATCGAACTGGAGAGTCCTCATAATTTAAACTTAATCGTTCAGATCCAAGTTGCACAATTTGGCACTGCCCAAAAAGTGATTATGGTTCGTGATGTAACTGAACGCCAACGCGTTGAACAAATGAGACAGAATTTTATTGCTGATGTATCACACGAACTACGCACACCTTTAACGGTTATTAGCGGTTATTTAGAAATGTTAAGCGATGCTGATATTAATCCGGGTGTTGCGCGTGCAATTGAGCGAATGACTGAGCAAGGCGATCGGATGAAGAGCCTGGTTAATGATTTATTACATCTATCTAAGTTAGAAAGTAATAATTCAGGTAGTGGTAGTGTCTGGTTTGAACTTCAACCTTTGTGTGCGATTAGTATTGATCAATTAAAGTCTTATATTCCAACATCTTTAAGCGGTGAAAAATTACCCGGTGCTGACATTCATTGCGACTGTTGTTTAGAGATAGAAGTTCTTGGTTTTGCAGATGAAATGAGTTCAATTATTAGTAATTTAATTACCAATGCGATTAAGTACGGACGTAGAGAAGGGGAAGCTGCACAAGTTAATATTAGTATTGAAAATACACAGAATGGCGTTGAAGTTGCTATTGCAGATAAAGGTGAGGGGATTGCGCCTAATCATTTAATGCATTTAACTGAGCGTTTTTATCGAGTTGATGAATCGAGAGAGTCGACGATTGGTGGTTCTGGATTGGGCTTAGCGATTGTTCGACATGCATTAGAGCACCATGATTCACAATTAAAAATCGAATCAATTCTGGGTCAGGGGAGTCGTTTTAGTTTTATTATTCCTGCTGAGCGGATTCGACATAAACAGAGTGAGCCTATGAGAAGTATGCTAATGAACCAATCTTAGATGATTAAAGATTTAGACAATAAAAGTCTAGATAATAAAAAAGGGCTTCTGTTTTTAATAGAAGCCCTTTTTTTATTCCCTAGAACGAAATGTTCGCTCTAGGTTTTAGCTTTAAATCTAAGGATCAGAGTTGATAGCAGATAAATTTAGAAGCTATAAACTAAACCAACGCCATAGTATTCATTGCTGCTATTATCGCCAAATTCTTCATCAGTAATAAAAGCATAAGCTTTAGCATCTTCAGCTAACTTATAGTCTGCACCAAGGCTATATGTTTTAGCATCGTCTTTAACGATATCAGATTCGCCATACTGGGCTTTTAATTTAATGTCTGACGTTAGTTTATACGCGGCAGAATAAACCCAACCTTCGTTATCATTGTCACTGCCTTGACGGTTATCTTGTTCCCATAAACCACCCAGCGTTAAATCAGCAATGGTGTACTGGCCAACAATACGTAATACATCCGAGTCCACATTCACATCAGTATCATAAGCAATCGCGGCAAAATACTTTTTGTTAGAGTAAGTTAATGAGCTAGAAGTACCATCGTTAATCGCTTCACTTTCAGATGCAATATGAGCAACGGTCGCCACTAAACCAGCAATTTTAGGTGTATTGTATTGAACAGAATTTTTCTTGCGATTGTCACTGTCAGTAATTGCGCTTTTTATGTCGCCTTCAAGGTCATTGAAAAGATCAATTTTCTTTTGTGCTTTCTTTAGTGCAGTATCAAATTGGCCAACGATAACCTGGCCAAAGTTACCTTTAATACCCGCAAAAATATTACGTTGAGAGAACGTCTGACCGCCTTTATCGCCATCATCAACTTGTGTTTCATATTCAGCTTGGTAAACACCTTGTAGACCGTGCTTAAGATTAATCTTACCTTCAACACCTAAACGAGAGGCATTAGAAGCGACTTCAGAGACGCTTGTATCACCTTCTTGAGTATTCTGTACAGAAACATTAATCTTGCCGTAAAACTCAGGCATTTCTATTTCTACTTTTTCAGCGTTAGCGAAAGCAGGTAATGTAGCGGCGATCGCCAGTGATAAAATTGTCTTCTTCATAATTATTCCCTTTTACGTTTTTAAATAATAAAGCCGCTCATAATTGAAGCCGCTTCTTTATGATGTTTTTTAAATTCGTGATGATTATGTTTCAACTATGTTACAGGAATATTACAATATGGCGGTAATATTTCAAATTTATGAAACTTATATGAAATTTTTATCAAAGTTATCAGAAAGCCTGACATTCTGGAAAGGCTTAAAATGTCTTGTTAAGGGTGAGTCAATCAATGATAAGGGAGGTTTATTTCAAGTTTATGATAGAGGCTATAAACGAAAAAGCCCACGAAGGCGTGGGCTTAAAGGTTATCAAAAATAGGATTAAAGAATCGCTAAGCTTAGGGCTTTAAACGTCTCTTTGAGCCTGCTCTTCCATCTCTGATATTGAACTATGGCGAACATCAGTGCCACTCACTAGGTAAATCACTTGCTCACTGATATTGCGTGCATGATCACCAATACGTTCAATTGCGCGTAATATCCATAAAATGTTAATCGCCTGGCCAATAGAGCGAGGGTCTTCCATCATATAAGTGCTGAGTTCACGAATAGCTGAGGCATATTGCTCATCGACCATTTTGTCGCTACGTACGACTTCAATTGCGCCTTCAATGTCGTGGCGAGCAAAAGCGTCTAAAGCATCCGATGTCATTTTCACGACTGCTGAGCCCATGTGACGGATTGATTGGTTACACATTTTTGAACCCGCTTGGTTGCCATTAGCGACTTCAAGCGCGTGAATAGCAATCTTGGCTGCTTCATCGCCCATACGTTCTAAGTCACGAACAACGCGAGAAACGGCTAATACCATACGCAAATCAGAGGCTGCTGGCTGGCGACGAACAAGAATATGGGTACATTCTTGGTCGATGTTGACTTCCATGGCATCAACGTCATCTTCACGCTGAATTATTTTATCAGCCGAGCTGGTATCGCCTGTACAAATCGCGTCAATAGCATCCGCAACTTGACGCTGTACTAGGCCACCCATCGCTAACATTTGATTGCGAATGGCTTCTAAGTCAGCATTAAATTGTTGTGAAATGTGCTGATTGAAATTCATGTCCATTATTTTTTTCCTTATTTAAGACAGACTACCCGAAACGGCCAGTAATATAAGCTTCAGTCAACTCGTGCTGTGGGGTTGTGAAAACTTGATTAGTTGGGTTCACTTCGACCAATTGACCTAAGTGAAAGTAAGCGGTGCGCTGTGAAACACGAGCAGCTTGCTGCATTGAGTGGGTTACGATGGCAATGGTGTATTTTTCTCGTAACTCATCGATCAGCTCTTCAATTTTTGCGGTCGCAATCGGATCCAAAGCAGAGCAAGGTTCATCCATTAAAATCACTTCAGGATCAACCGCAATCGTACGTGCAATACAAAGGCGCTGTTGCTGACCACCCGAAAGACCGGTACCAGGAGCATGTAAACGATCTTTAACTTCGTTCCACAAACCTGCACGTTTTAAGCTTTTTTCTACTATCTCATCAAGCTCTACACGGCCTTGAGCCAAGCCGTGAATACGTGGGCCATAAGCAACATTGTCGTAGATCGACTTAGGGAATGGATTGGGTTTTTGAAATACCATCCCTACTCGTGCACGCAATGGAACGGTATCAACCTTTGGGTCATAGATGTTTTCATTATCGAGCAAAATTTCGCCCGTAATTTTACAAATATCAATGGTATCGTTCATACGATTTAAGGTGCGTAAAAAAGTTGACTTACCACAACCGGAAGGACCGATTAAGGCGATGACTTCGTTGACACCTATATCTAAGCTAACGTCAAAGATCGCTTGCTTGTCACCGTAAAAAACATCCACATTACGTGCTGAAAGTTTAGCTTTCGGACTGAGTGGAATGCCTGTCGTTATGTGGTTTTCAATAAGTTGCATATTTGTACTCATGTTCAATTCTCGCTTTCAATTCTTTCTTTTCAGTACAGTCATTGTGGTTAGGCCGTTCAGCTATCTCTTAAAATAAGACAGTGAGCAGACTACCAGCGGCGCTCTAAGCGACGACGTAAAATAACGGCTGTAGCATTCATCAATATTAAAAATGATAATAAAACTAAGATGGCGCCGGAGGTGCGTTCTAAGAAAGCGCGTTCTGGGCTATCTGACCATAAGAAAATCTGTACTGGTAAAACCGTAGAGGGATCATTAATAAATCCAGGCACATCAACCACAAAGGCCACCATACCAATCATTAATAACGGAGCGGTTTCACCGAGTGCTTGTGCCATCCCTAATATAGTACCGGTAAGCATGCCGGGCATGGCAAGTGGTAATACGTGATGGAAAACCACTTGGTTTTTCGATGCGCCCAAACCATACGCCGCTTCTCTGATAGAAGGAGGAACGGCTTTAATCGCTGCTCGTGCTGAAATAATAATAGTAGGTAATGTCATCAACGTTAATACCAAACCGCCCAGCAAAGGTGTGGAGCGTGAGACCCCAAAGATATTAATGAAGATAGCCATACCCAATAAACCAAAGATGATCGAAGGTACTGCAGCCAAGTTATTAATATTAATCTCTACGATTTCGGTCATGCGGTTACGCGGTGCGAATTCTTCTAAATAAATCGCCGCGGCAACACCAATCGGGAAGGATAAAAGGAGTGTTACCATCAAGGTTAACAGCGTCCCTTTAATAGCGCCGTGAATGCCGGCAAGCTCTGGTTCGCGAGAATCGCCATTGGTAAAAAATAAAGTATTAAAGTGGCTATCTAATCTTTCTTCTGCAATCCATTGGTTTAGCCACGTTAATTGCTGCTCTGAAAGGCGATTATTTATTTCATCTTTTGTGAGATCGCGGTCGTGTTTAAACCATTGATCGACATCGTCGTCCATCAATAGCTCAATGCTAATCGTTGTATCAAGCGCATCAGGGTTCGCTAAAAGAAGTTCCTGTAATTGCCAAGCAGCGCCAGGGCTGATCAGTTTAAACAGTTCACGTTTTTCGCTGCGGCTTTTAGGCTGCAAACTTTTTGCAAAGTGACGTTTGATTAGACCTTCGAAGTTAGCAAAGCGCACTTCTTCAACCTTGCTGCCTTTATTAAGATTTAAGTAGCGACTGTCTAATAAAATATCAGTCGTTAAACTCGTCTGTTGAAATACTGATACGCCTTTGCTCGCAATATCGGTAAATAACACGACGAGACATAACATACCGAAGAAAACAGAGGCCATGCCGTATAAACGGAAACGCGTTTCTGCAGCACGGCGGCGCGCTAAACTTTTTTCAACCTTTTCACGGGTTGTTAAGGTTGTCGTAGTCATAGTTGTACCTGAAGAATCAATCATATTGCTCTCGATATTTCTGTACGATCTTCAATGCGATGAAGTTCAATACTAATGTGGACAAGAACAGTACCAAGCCTAAGGCAAATGCGGCTAAAGTCTTAGGAGAGTCAAACTCTTGGTCACCGACCAGTAATGTTACGATCTGAACGGTTACCGTCGTGACGCTATCAAGAGGATTCGCGGTTAGGTTTGCGGCTAAGCCTGCCGCCATCGCAACAATCATCGTCTCACCAATTGCACGAGAAACCGCGAGCATTACTGCACCAACAATACCCGGCAGCGCGGCAGGAATAACGACCTGACGAATCGTTTCATTTTTGGTTGCGCCAAGCCCATAGCTGCCATCACGTAATGATTGCGGTACGGCGTTGATAACGTCATCAGATAAAGAGGAGACGAAGGGAATAATCATCACGCCCATAACAAGCCCGGCCGCTAACGCACTTTCAGAAGAAACATCAAAACCTAAATCCGTTCCTAATACCCGAATAAAAGGTGCTACGGTTAAAGCCGCAAAAAAACCGTATACAACCGTTGGGATGCCGGCTAATACTTCTAAGGCAGGCTTTGCGTATTGGCGAACATTACTGCTGGCGTATTCCGATAAGTAAATAGCCGCCATTAAGCCTACGGGGATAGCAATGATCATTGCAATGAATGAAATTAATAAGGTACCTGCAAATAAAGGTACCGCACCAAAGCTACCGGAAGACCCTGACTGGTCAGCGCGTAAGGCTACTTGAGGCGACCACGTGGTACCAAACAAGAAGTCTAATGGGTTTACTTGTTGAAAAAACATCCAAGCTTCAAATGCGACACTGGCTAAAATACCGACGGTGGTTAATACCGCAATACCTGAACTCGAAAGCAGAAGCAGATTAACAATAGTTTCCATTTCTGTACGGGCGCGTAATGCGGGTTTGATTCGACGGTAAGTAACGGCACAGCAGATTAAGCATAAGCTTAATGCAATGCCTGAATTCAATATTAAAGTACGTTCATTTAATGCGGCCAAATGTTCAACAGCAGGCATTAAACTAGGATCAGGTGCGAGACCAGTACCTGCGGCGAGGTTATAAACTTTACTGATCGCAAGTTGAATTTGAGCAGGGTCTGCCGCTTGAATATGAGCGGGTAATTGTGTGATCAATAAATGGTCAATGACTGGACCTTCTAATAAATGCCAAGTCAGCAGTAAGATCAAGGCTGGTACACCGGTCCACAAAGCCATTAAAGCGCCGTAGTGACCGGGCAAGGAATGCATTCGCAGCCCTTGATTAGATACTGTTCGTGCACGGTTCCGGCCTAAAAAATAGGCGCCTCCGAGAACAATAATGACGATGATGATCAGGCTACTAAAGTTCATATTTTGTTTATTTACCAGTAGTGTTAGTTTTAGTCGTTTTACGTTTTCTTGAATACGAAAAAGCCGAGAGTTATTCTTATGGTGAGAATAGACCTCGGCGATCGGTATTACGTTTAACTAAACTTACTTCTTAGTCAAAGGTGTTAAGTTCTTAACTGTGCTTAATACGGTAGCGCGTTCTTTCGCTGTCATTGGGATCATACCCTTTTCAGCCAAGTATCCGTATTCGCCCATTGCTTTTTCTGACGTGAATTCCGCTAAATATTCTTTGATACCTGGAATAACACCAATGTGAGCCTTTTTAACATAGAAGTACAAAGAACGGCTTACTGGGTAATCGCCTGAAGCAATGGCATCGAATGTTGGTAGCTTACCATCAATAACAGAACCTTGAACTTTATCAGAATTTTGCTCTAGGAAGCTGTAGCCAAATACGCCAAGTGCGGTTGGGTTGGCGACTAATTTTTGCACAATAAGGTTATCGTTTTCGCCCGCTTCTACATAAGCGCCATCTTCACGTACTGCGTGACAGACTGCTTTGTATTTTTTCTTGTCTTGCTTCTTCATTGCCTTAATAAATGGGAACGTTTTACAGCCGCCCTCTAAAGCCAGTTCAGCAAATGCATCACGAGTACCTGATGTTGGTGGTGGACCTAATACTTCGATTTCAATGGCTGGAAGTGTTGAGTTGACCTGATTCCAAGTCTTATATGGGTTATCAACCAGTGTTTCGCTGCCATCTGGATTTGGGATATTTTTAGCTAATGCTAAGAAAATATCGCGACGACTTAAAGAGAACTGCTTAGCGTCTGTCGTATTGGCCAGTACGATACCGTCATAGCCTACTGTTATTTCGATAATGTCTTTAATGCCGTTCTTGGCACAAAGCTCTATTTCAGAACTCTTAATAGCGCGAGAAGCGTTTGTGATGTCTGGAGTCGCACTACCAACACCTGAACAGAACAACTTCAAACCACCGCCAGAACCCGTAGATTCAACCTTAGGTGTCGCAAATTTAGTCGACTTACCAAAACGCTCAGCCACAACTGTTGAGAATGGGTAAACCGTAGAAGAGCCTACAATGCTGATGTGGTCACGTTGTGCGTTGGCTGACATGCTGATTGCAGAAGCTGCAAGAGCGGCACTTAGAGCTAATAATTTTTTCATCATCATTTCCTATTTAGGTTGTCATTTTTATCTAGACCTTTCTAGATAAAAAGTATTTTTTCGAATGCTTATTCAGTGATGAGAATTATGGAGAAACAATGTTACAGAAATATGACAAGAGTGAAATATTGCAAAATGATTTCATATTTATGACATTCAGTACTTTAGCCCCTCTGTTATTAAGTAACAGTCGTATTTAGATCAAAGATAAAAATCATTTAACCTTTTTTATAAAAAGGGTATGGATCCTGCTGTAACCCATTTAGAACACAATAACCAAATCATAGTTTTGAGGTGCTTATGGGCGCAATACGTGGGTTTATCACAAGGAACAGCTTGCCCGAATACTATCTACAGCAAGCATCAATTTGGTTTGACCCAATCGTCGAAACCTTAATTGGGCACCATTATAGTGCAGGGCGAACATTAGTGGTCGGTATTAATGGTTGCCAAGGATCAGGCAAAACGACACTTGCTGATTATTTATGCACTTGCCTTCAGGCCAAGGGGCTGAGGTCTATTGCGATCTCTATTGATGATTTTTATTTAACCCGCCAGCAGCGGCAGCAGTTGGCAACGGATGTGCATCCGCTTTTTTCTACACGGGGAGTACCCGGGACTCACGATTTAGAACTTGCACTCGAAACACTGCAGCAGCTATCTCAAGATAATGGCGACGTTAAAGTGCCAAAGTTCAACAAGGCTCAAGACGACCGCTTACCCAAAACAGAGTGGCCGCATGTTGAAACCCCGCTTGATATTATTATTCTGGAAGGTTGGTGTGTCGGTATTACCGCAGAGGCAGAAGAAGTTTTATTAGAACCGGTTAATGAGCTGGAATCGCTGAGAGACCCGCAGGGAAAATGGCGTAATTATATTAATCAACAGTTAGTGACCAATTATCCGGAGTTATGGCAGCTCATTGATCGTCTTATTATGTTGCAAGCGCCAAGCTTTAGTTGCGTCTATCAATGGCGCCTAGAGCAAGAGCAGAAGTTAACGCAAGAGGTGGCTTTAAAAGAAGAAGCGCTAAAGGACGATACATCTAAAAATAATCATATTATGCCAGCAGAAGAAATTCGACAGTTTATTCAACATTACGAACGTCTTACTCGTCATGCTTTGAAATATCTTCCTCAAAATTGTCAGCATTTATTTCAGCTCACGCATAAGCGTCAAGTGGTGGCTTATCAGGCGCCAAACCCTTTGCCAGGTGATCCTCGCTTTGGTCAGCGTGATGTGACATTGAAAGGGCTGTAGCGATGAATGACGATATGAATAAAGTGAGCAATAACTGGATTATTTTTACTGACTTAGACGGTTCTTTATTAGACCACGATAGTTACAGCCATAAAGCCGCGGATGGGCTTTTAGGTGAGCTAGAACAAGACCAAATCCCCGTCATTTTAACGACGAGCAAAACTCGTGCAGAAGTATTATCCCTGCGTGCAGAGTTAAACAACCCGCATCCCTTCATTATCGAAAATGGCGCGGCGGTTTTTATTCCTCAGGGGTATTTTACGACCAAGCCAGAAGGCTGTATCGAGACCGATGGATTTTGGATATTTCGCTTCTGCCAAGAAAGAAGTTATTGGCTAGCCATTCTTGAGAAAGCCAAACTTATTTTTCCGCACAGCTTCAGTCATTTCTCTGTGATGAAGGAAGAAGTGATTGCCCAGTTAACGGGTTTATCTCTTGAGCAAGCACAGCAAGCGAATCAAAGAGAATTTGGTGAACCGATTACATGGTTGGGGGTCGATAAGGCCAAACATGAATTTATATTGTGGTTAGAAGACCAAGGTGGTCATGTCTTACAAGGTGGACGTTTTCTGCATTTAAGCGGCGCCTGTAATAAAGGTCAGGCTCTTGTTTGGCTGGCCGCTGAATATAAAAAACAACGAAATCTGCCAACAACTAAAACCATTGCTATTGGTGATAGTGGTAATGACATTGCGATGTTAGAACAAGCAGACCTAGCACTTATCATACGCTCTCCTGTACACGAATCTCCCAAACTAAAAAGGACACACGGTTTCTTTATCTCAGAAGAATTTGGGCCTAGAGGCTGGAATGCTGGATTACGCAAAATCTTATAAATTTATAATTAAAATAAGGAAGTATAATGGCTGATTTTTATCAAAATGGCATAGTAACGACGTTACATAATTTAGCGCATCGACCTGTTGAAGATATTGAAAGCGAACTAAGAGAGTTTAGTAAGAAACGCCCGATGTCATTAATTTTACCGTCGCTATTTTCAGAGCTAGAAGGCGATGCATTGCCTAATATTGTCAAACACCTAGAAGGTGCTGATTACCTCAGTGAAATTGTTATTGGATTAGACCGAGCCGATGAAGAGCAATATCGTTATGCACTAAAATTCTTTGGAGCATTACCTCAGCATCATCGGGTTTTGTGGAACGAAGGCCCAAGATTACAAGCGCTAGATGCTGAATTGCAAGCGCTCAATCTCGCCCCTAAAGAGCTGGGGAAAGGGCGCAATGTTTGGTATTGCATGGGCTATACCCTCGCATCTAACCGTTCTGAATCGGTGGCGCTGCACGACTGTGATATTGTGACTTACGACAGAGAATTACTCGCGCGCTTAATTTATCCCGTTGCCAATCCACAATTCAATTATGAGTTCTGTAAAGGATTTTATGCGCGGGTCGCTGATGGAAAAATTAATGGCCGTGTTAGCCGATTATTAGTGACGCCATTATTACGCGCCTTAAAAAAAGTTTTTGGCGAGATGGAATACTTGCAGTTTATGGACAGCTTTCGCTATCCATTAGCGGGTGAGTTCTCTTTTCGTAAAGACGTTTTAAATGATATTCGTATTCCTAGTGATTGGGGATTGGAGATTGGCGTATTGTCTGAAATGCACAGAAACTATGCCAATAATCGTTTGTGCCAAGTCGATATTGCGGATGTATATGACCATAAGCATCAAGACCTATCGTTAGAGGATGATCAAGGTGGCTTGTCTAAAATGTCCATCGATATCTCTAAAGCGTTATTTAGAAAACTAGCGACTCATGGCAAAACGTTTAATACTGAAACATTCCGCTCTATTAAGGCAAGCTACTTTCGTATTGCCCTCGATTTTATCGAAACGTATCACAACGACGCCGTGATGAACGGCTTAACACTGGATATTCACGCTGAAGAAAAAGCGGTCGAGCTGTTTGCACAAAATATTATGAAAGGCGGAGAAGCCTTTTTAGATAACCCAATGGAAACGCCTTTTATTCCAAGTTGGAATCGTGTTATCAGTGCTAAACCCGATATTTTAGAACGTTTATACGAGGCCGTAGAAGAAGATAATAAGGAGTTTATGACCCGATGAGTATATTTGATTCCGCACTATTGCAACGTACCCAGCATTTATTAGAAATGATTTATCATGAAACGAATATTAACGTATCGTTTGAAATGCTGACAGAAACTCTTTTACAAGAAATGAGATTAGAGAGCGAAAGCCATCAAATAGCCTCTCATGATCAAGTGCGTCCTAGTGATTTGTGGGATCAATCAACCACCGTCATGATCACCTATGGTGATAGCTTTCTAGCAGCCAAAGAAAAACCATTAATTACGTTAAAGCATTTTTTAGATGAGCATTGCGAGGGCTTAATTAACAGCGTGCATATTCTGCCGTTTTTCCCTTTCAGTTCAGATGATGGTTTTTCGGTGATGGATTTTTCCAGCGTGAATGAAGCGCTGGGAGATTGGGCTGATATTGAAAGTATTAGCCAGGACTATCGCTTGATGGCGGATTTGGTCATTAATCACTGTTCCAGTCGCAGTTTATGGTTTCAAAATTTTATTAAAGGCGAGGGGCCTGGTCATGACTACTTCTATACGGAGTCATTAGACGCTGATTTATCACAAGTGGTTCGCCCCAGAACCAGTCCGTTATTAAGAGAGACTCAAACCGATAAAGGGCTGCAATACGTGTGGTGTACCTTTAGTCATGACCAGGTTGATTTAGATTTTAGAAATCCTGAAGTCTTATTACAATTTATTAAAATTATTCGTCAGTATTTGGATATGGGCGTACGGATATTTCGCCTCGATGCGATTGCTTTTTTATGGAAAAAAATTGCCTCATCAAGCATTAATCTCGAAGAAACACACAACGTTGTGCGCTTATTAAGATTATTGATTGAGCATGCGCAAAGTGATGCGGTGATTATTACCGAAACCAATATTCCCAATCGCGAAAATCTATCGTATTTTGGCAATGCCAACGAAGCGCACTGTGTGTATAACTTTGCCTTGCCACCTTTATTAATCAATACCTTAATCACTGGCAACAGTCATCATTTAAAACTTTGGTTAATGAGTATGCCGCCCGCTCAGTTGGGCACTACCTATTTTAATTTTATTGCTTCTCACGATGGTATGGGACTAAGGCCGGTTGAAGGTATATTGGCGGATGATGAAACCCAAGTTTTAGTCGATACCTTGCAAGATTTTGGTGGTCGTATTTCTTGGCGTGCGCTAGAAAACGAGGAAGGCGAAGCGATTCAAAAACCGTATGAGGTGAATATTTCGTTATTCGATGCGCTGCAAGGCACGTTAAAAGGCAAAGATGAACTCGGAATCGACCGCTTTATATGTGCCCATGCGATTATGCTGGGTTTAGAAGGCATTCCGGGTATTTATGTTCATAGTTTGTTGGCGACGCGCAATGATTATCAACGAATGGAGCATACGGGTCATAATCGCTCGATTAATAGACATCAGTGGCAATACGATGAGCTGGAAGGGCTGCTTGAAGAGAAAAGCCATCACAAAAAAGTATTCACTGAATTAAAACGATTATTAGCCATTCGACAACAGCAAAAAGCGTTTCATCCTAATGCGACTCAGTTTACGCTTCATTTAGGATATTCTATTTTCGCTTATTGGCGTCAGTCTCACGATAGAAAGCAGAGTATTTTTTGCATCAGTAATATCAGTGATGTGGCCCAAGAGTTTATGTTATCGGATATTAATTTGGTCAGTACCGATGATTGGCATGACCTTATCTCTGGCGCAGAAATGACTCGCCAAGACATGCTAGTACAGTTAACCCCTTATCAAACACTGTGGATCAGTAATTCATAAGGCGAGTTGTTCTCGCCTTTTTCTCATTATTCTATTAGCGCTTTCTTTATATATTCCTCAGTTCTCCTTTTAAACCATTTCACGTTGTTCCTTCTAGCACTTCATTCTAGGATATGCATCGGCGTGCCTACTGGTGGCTATCGCACTCACTTATTTATTACATGTAATATTTTTATTTTGTTACATGTAATACTTGACGGCATTACATGTAATGAGTATGTTTAGGTATGACACAAAAAACATCAGCGCATTATCAAAGAGAATTTCGCCGTCGCTTGAGAGAACAAGGGCTGGTAAAAAAGGAAGTTTGGATTCGTCCCGAGAACGCACGGTTGCTGACTCAGGCGGAGAAAACATTACGTGAACCCAATTTGGTTGAAACGATAAAGGAAGGAGAGTTTGTGATGACAAACTTACATGAGATATCAGAGCTATGGACAAGCCAGAGCTTAAAAACAGCGTTAGAGCAAGAGCCTCTATTTTCAACGAATCAAGCAACGATAGAGTTGATTGATGGTATTGACGCTTCGCTTTTTATAGAAATGAAAGCTTTTGGCGACTTACCGGTATTTTTAACCGTAGTCGGCGAACAGATTATTGTTGAATCGGTTTTGTGGCCGGTCGATGCGGTATCTGATGTGGCGGGCTTTAATGATGCCATACTGCGTACCCATAAATATTTCCCACTTTCGACCATCAGCTTAGACACCATGGCAAATGGTGAATCGGTCTATCACATGTTTGGTGCTTTAAGTGCTTCTTCAATCATGTCGAATGTTTTATTAGAAATCGACATGTTAGCGAACAACGTAATACAAGCAACTCAAGCCTATGCTGAGTTTCTAATCGAACAACCCACGCCTGAATTGGCTTAATTAATTTAGATCTAGGAGAGCAATCATGAACTTATGGTCAAAAATGTTAACGGCATTACGTGGTGGCATGAATGAAGCAGGAGAGGCGGTTGTTGATACACAAGCGCTGCGAATTTTGGATCAAGAGGTGCGTGATGCATCAGGCGAATTGAAGCTATCCAAAGAAAGTCTTGTTGCTATTATTGCTCAGCAAAAAGTCGCCGAGCAGAAGGTTAATACGCTAAAAGCCAGCATTACAGAATACGAAGGTTATGCAATTAAGGCCTTAGAGAAAGATGATGATGTATTGGCGTTAGAGATTGCTGAAAAAATAGCCGAATTAGAAAATCTACAGGTCTCTGAATCAGAGGCTGTTGATGGTTTTTCTGCCAGTGCTAATAGTTTAAAAGCGGCCATTGCCTCTGCGGATAATAATATTAAGCGTTTGAAGCAGCAGATTGATACTGTGAAAGCGACCGAGAGTGTACAGCGCGCGCAAGAATCGGTATCTCAGCGTTATGCAGGATCCAATACTAAATTACAAACGGCTATGGATTCGTTAGAGCGAATTAAACAGAAGCAAACGTTGAATGCTGCAAAGTTGCAGGCAGCAGAAGAGCTTCATGCTAATACCTCAGAGCAATCTCTGCAGGATAAATTGCACAACGCAGGTATTGCTAACCAGGGTCAGCAAGCCAAAGATGTATTGGAACGATTAAAAAACAAACAGTAGTCTTTTATAAATATGAATAGAATAGAAAATAGCGGCTGTTAAGTGATTAAAATTTCGTTAATATAGTGCGCCATATTTATGGTGAACAAACACAAGGAAGTAAACATGTTTGCGATATTTTTAAGTGATAAGATGGATCCTTTCTATCAGAATATTGCTTCATTTCCGACGCTATTTTTCACTCTCTTATTAGCACTGACGGCTGTTTATTGGTTGGTCGCGGTGTTAGGTGTCATTGATCTAGATGTATTAGATGTTGATATGCCAGAAGGCGATGCCGACGGTGGTGTGCACCAATTGGCGGGGCTATTGTTGAAGCTCGGTTTAAATGGCGTCCCTTTAACCATTGTTATCTCTCTCTTAGCCTTATTTGGCTGGTTCATCTGTTACTTTGCCGTGTATCTTATCTTCCCGTATATACCTGATGGCTTCTTAGAATACATCGTAGGCTTACCGATACTCGTTGGCTCTTTATATGGTGCAGTATTGATTACGGCACAGATCATTAAACCGCTGAAGCCCTTGTTTGCTAATATGAATAAAAACACGGTAAAAAATGTGCTCGGGCAAACAGCAATCGTACGTTCATTGCGTCTTGATTCTGGCTTTGGCGAAGTGCTCTTAGCCGATGGTGGAGCCGGATTGATTTTTAAAGCAAGAACCATGAATAACGAAACCTTCAAAAAAGGTGATCGTGTTGTATTGCTGCAATATCTTAAAGACCAGCATGCCTACCGAGTAATATCTGAAGCAGAATTTCTGCAATAAAATAACCTAATAAAAAATAAACTTAAAACTTAAAAACAAATGGAGTAATTGTTATGGCTGATCTATCAATATTAATGCCGATACTAACGTTCGTAGGCATTGCGATCGTTATTATTATGGGGGTGTTATTCGTTTTTCAATCCTTTTATATAAAGGTAGCACAGGGTACAGCGCTGATCGTCAATGACATGAGCTCAACACCTAAAGTGCATTTTACCGGTGCTTTAGTAATCCCCGTGATTTACAAAAAGGAATTAATGAAGGTTTCATTGATTACTTTAGAAGTAGATCGTCGCGGAAAAGACGGTTTGATCTGCCTGGATAATATGCGTGCGGATATCACTGTTGCTTTTTATCTACGAGTGAATGAAACCTCAGAAGATGTACTGCGAGTTGCCAAATCGATTGGTGCTGATCGTGCCTCTGATAAAGACGCGGTTTATGAATTATTTGCCGCTAAGTTCTCGGAAGCGTTAAAAACAGTGGGTAAACAAATTGAGTTCGTTCAATTGTTTGAAAATCGCCTACAGTTCCGTGAAAAAATTGTCGAAGTTATTGGCGACGATTTAAACGGTTATGTATTAGAAGATGTAGCGATTGATTATCTTGAACAAACGCCAAAGCATGCGCTAGATCCTAATAATATTCTTGATGCTGAAGGTATCAAGAAAATTACTGAACTAACCGCGAATCAAAATGTAATCACTAACGAACTCTCGCAAAACGAGAATTTAGCGATTAAAAAGAAGAATGTTGAAACCCGTGAAGCGATGCTAGAACTAGAGCGCCAAGAAGCGGATGCTGAAGCGAAACAAGAGCGAGAAGTAGCCACTATTCGTGCAAGAGAAGAAGCAGAAACGTTAAAAGTACAAGAAGAAGAGCGTAGAAAATCAGAATCAACTCGCATTCAAGTTGAGCAAGACTTAGCGGTACAGACTGAAAATCAAAAGCGTGAAGTTGAAGTCGCCGAGCAAAATCGTCAGCGTGCCGTTGTTATCGAAGTAGAGAAAGTAACTCGCGCAAGAGATTTAGAAATTGTTGCTCGTAATCGTGAAGTTGATTTACAAACGATCGAAGCTGAAAAAGCAATTGAAATTGAAAAGAAAGAAATCGCCAATGTCATTCGTGAACGTGTTGTTGTTGACAAAACAGTAGCGATTGAAGAAGAGCGTATTAAAGAAGTTCGTGAAGTTTCTGAAGCAGATCGCTTGAAGCAAATACAAGTACTTGCGGCAGAAGGTGATGCTGATGAGCTGAAAGTTAAGCAAGTGAAAGCGGCTGAAGCACAAGAACAAGCGGCTAAATTTAAAGCGGTAGAAATTACGACCCTGGCACAAGCTAATTTAGAAGCCTCCGCCAAAGAGTCAGAATCTAAGAAGAAACTGGCTGAAGGTGTGCAAGCAGAACAAGCAGCAAGTGGCTTAGCAGAAGCGAAAGTACAAGAAGCGAAAGCAGAAGCGTTAGAAAAAGAAGGCTTGGCAGAAGCGGCAGTGATCGCTGCGAAAGGTTCATCTGAAGGTAAGGCCTTACGCGATACTGGCTTGGCTGGTGCAGAAGTTATCAGTGCGAAAGGCAGTGCAGAAGCGAAGGCAACTAAAGAAGTGGGTCTGGCTGAAGCTGATGTTACTCGCGAGCACTTTAAAGCAGAAGCCGAAGGTCTGGTTGAGAAATTCGATGCTATGGGCGGCATGAGTGAGCAAGCACGTGATCACGAAGAATTCCGTATGAGCTTAGAAACGGCATTTAAAGAAGCAATCGCTACTCTGGATGCGAGCAAAGAGATTGCGAGTGATAATGCCGAGGTTCTGGCAACGGCTCTTCAGAAAGCGAAAATTGATATCGTGGGTGGTGAAGGTCACTTCTTCGATACCTTCTCTAAGTCTCTATCATTAGGTAAAGCGATTGATGGTGTTGCTCAGAAGAGCAGCACAGTCGGCGCGTTATTAGCAACCGTGATGGAAAATCAAAGCAAAAAGAAAGCAAGTAGTGATAGCGACATCACAACAAATAGTTAATACGATTTAGTATTTAAGCTAATACAGGAGAGTATAGCAATTATGCTCTCCTACTCTTCGTCTGGAACGACAATCGTAAGAACACAAGGATCTCGCTATGGCTGAACAAAATCCCAATCAAGTCGAAAATGCCGTTGCAGAAGGTGGTGCCTATGAAGTTATTCGTAAGCGCTTAGTCGAGCAAGGGCGGTTATTGAATCAACAAGCTCGCACTTTAAATGATGCGCGCTTATCTGAATTTGGAAGTTCAGATCTTAGTGTTATTTCCCGAGTTCGTGTACGCACAGAAAATAACTGTATCGCCCGCGATATGGTTCAAATCGGTGATTACCTTCTTTTTGGTTATAATGTTTTTATCGGATTAAAAAAAGAAACTCATATTGATGATGTTTTTTCGTTATTTAAGTTAAACATTGAAGGTGAAAACTACAGCCTTGAAGCTGTAAACCATCAAGATAGTTTTTTAACATCGGCATCTTTTCAAAGTGACTTTCTAGAATTATATCGTTATTACAAGCAAACTCATCTTGTGCAATTAACGGTAAAAGATGGCAAGTTGCTAGCAGGCTTTCAAATTGGTGAACGCTTAGAAGACATTCGCGTTTTCCGTTGGTCTGTCTCGGCTGATGGTAAAGATATAACGTACATTGATAATCGCGGCGAACGTGATATTCAATTACCTAGCGCATACGATTTTGAATGGACAGCGACAGATCGTGAGAATACGGTGCATGGTCGCCATTCGCACATCAATATTCTTGATAAAGTATTTGTAGAAACAATTAATGGTGATTTAACCATTAAGATTGAGAACAATACCGAAAATGGTAAAGGTATTTATAGTGAGCCGGTTGAAGACAAAACTCAATCCTTAGATGATGGCCAGTTCTTCTATGCCAGTCTGGGTGCACTTATACTGTTAAAAATACTGCCTTATCGTGAAGAGCAGTGGCGTTATTTTGTTTTTAATTCATTAACCGACGAAGTCGTTAAAATTGACGATATTGGTCAGTCTTGTGTTCAGTTACCTGAAGATCACGGCATTATATTTCCTGGCGGTTATTACCTGCAAACAGGGGAAATGAAAAAATTTGAAGGGGATGCTTTAGCCTCACTTGAAGATGGTCAATCGCTTAAATTTAAGCGCATGATTAAATCCCCTAATGGTGAAGATGTATTATTTGTTTTTTATGAACCTGAGCAGGGTTTATTTGGTTTGTTTTCTTACAACCTAATCAGCAAATCAATGCAAAACCCTATTTATGGTCACGGCTATGCTTTAGCAGAAGATGGCATGCTGGTGATCTTTTCGGCCGAGAGTGAGCCGACGCGTATACATCCCATGCAAATTTGGCAAACAGCCTACGTTAGTGCTGATTACGCCAGCCGTGCAGACGTGAGTCAGAGCTTCTTCGGAAAAATAGGTAATGCCTCATTAGTGCGGGGTGTCTCCGACCTGTACAGCTTGCACCGAATGATTTCAGATCAGACCGTATCGGCAAGAATTTATGAAGAACTGAGTAAGACTGCTAATCGTTTTTTTGATTCACACTATTGGATTGAAGAATACTCAAATAGCCAAGAAGCGCTTGTCGATAAAAATAATTCGATAGCGGCTTTAATCAAACAGATATCCAAAACTTCTGAGCTTGTTATTGATGAGTTCGAGAAAGTTCAAAGTATTCGTCAACAATCTCAACTGGCGATGGCGAATGCAGAAGAAGAGCAGCAGAAGCTCATTGCCTCTATTCGTCCTGAAAACTGGCAGGTAGCGGAAGAATTTGTGGCGGCGTTAAATTCATTGCGCCAACAGCGTGGCCACTTAGCCACCATCAAAGAAAATCGCTACATTGATACCGCTCGTCTAGAAGAACTCGATCAGCAACTAATTCAGGCGCAAGAAAAGCTCAGTGAAAGCACGGTTGAGTTCTTATCGCAGGAAGCGGCACTATTACCGTATTTTGATAAAATCAAGGCGTTCGATAGCGAAGTCGATAATGCGGAAACCATTGCCGTATTAATACCAATTATCGAGCAGATCGAAGAAACCGCTTCTGGTCTCGATCTATTATCAGAATTGATGTCTTCGCTTAAAGTGAATGATGCCACTATACGTACACGTATTATCGATTCAATTTCTGAAGTGTATTCAAAACTGAATCAAAGTAGAGCGGCCGCTAAGCACAAGCAGAAATCAGTAGGTTCAGAAGAAGCTGTTGCTCAGTTTAGTGCTCAATTCAAATTATTCTCGCAAAGTATTACTAACGCTTTGGGCATGTCGACAACACCTGAGCGTTGCGATGAACAGCTATCTCGCTTGTTAGTGCAATTAGAGGAATTAGAAAGTCAGTTCAGCGACTTCGAAGAATTTCTCAGTGACATAATGGCGAAGAGAGATGAAGTTTATCAATCTTTCGAAGGCCATAAACAGAAGCTGCTTGATGAACGACTGCGCAAAGCGCAATCGGTGACGGATGCTGCGAATCGTATTTTAAGCAGCATCGAGCGTCGCTCGTTAAAGTTTACCGATGCTGAGCAACTTAATACCTATTTTGCCTCTGATTCATTAGTGCTTAAAACCCACGACATGGTCGAGCGTTTACGCGACCTAGAAAATGCAGTTAAAGCTGATGATATTGAATCGCGTTTTAAATCAATTAAAGAGCAAGCGTTACGCTCACTAAGAGATAAAACCGATATTTATGAAGATGGCGGCAATGTTATTAAGCTTGGCCCACGTCATAAATTCAGTGTCAACACACAAGAGCTTGATCTAACCATCGTGCCGAGAGATGGTGAATTAAATATTCACTTAACGGGTACTGATTATTTTGAAGAGCTAACCCGTACCGATCTTTTAGAATTAAGACCTTACTGGGAAATGGCTATTGAATCAGAAAGCCCTGATGTTTATCGCAGTGAATACTTAGTTGCCTTAATTATTCAAGCAGCTGATAACAATACGGATGATCTGAATAATGAGTTGCTTAATCATGCGTTATTAGATGAGGATAAACTGAGTAGTTTGGTACGTGACTTTGCCAATCCTCGCTATAAAGAAGGTTATGAAAAAGGCATTCATGATCATGATGCGGTATTGCTACTACAAAAGTTAATACCCGCAATGGACAGTGCCGACCAACTAAGGTTTGATCCTTTATGTCGTGGGCTGGCACAAATTTTCTGGGCTAATATTCAGCACTTAGAAGCGAATGCAGCTGATAATTTATTAAGCTTAAAAGTCCAAACTCAAAGCTGGCACGAACGCGCGCAATCAGCTTTTCAAATGAAAGACATTTTCAATAATAATAAAGCCATTCAATTATTACGGACTGAAATACTAGAAGCATTAACAGATTTTAATCATCATTATGGTTTGCCGTCAACGCAACATGAATTAAACCGCAGTGCTGATTATTTAGTGCATGAGTTAAGCCGTGATCGTATTGAATTCATTGCCAGTAAATATGCTCAGAAACTCGTTGATGAATTGAAGCATTCTTTAGACTCTTCTTCTTGGCGAAAACTTCATAGCACACTGGATACGCTTAAAGGAAAAGTGGCACAGCGTTGGAGTTTAACCCAGTCCTGGTTGACCGCTTTGGTAGAAGGTAAAGGATTAGCACACTTATCTCGTTACATTCCTGAAGCCGTAGCGATGATCAATGCTGAAGGTCGAATTGAGCGTCGTCCAACGGAAGTCGATACTGAGTTAACCATTACTGGTTTATTAGGTGACCATCCTAGAATTGATAAGCAAACGATGACGTTGGCGATTGATGAATTCTTACAACGTTTAGACGATCATCAACAACGTGTTGTTACCGGCTTTCATCACTATCATAAAATGCGTCAGGGAATTATTGAACAGGAAAGAGACTTACTCGGTCTTGAGTCGTTTAAGCCGAAGCCACTCAGCTCGTTTGTGCGTAACCGTTTAATTAATGAATCTTATTTGCCATTAATTGGTGATAATTTAGCCAAGCAAATGGGGACGTTAGGTGAGAATAAACGTTCTGATTTAATGGGCTTATTAATGATGATTTCACCACCAGGTTACGGTAAAACGACCCTGATGGAATATGTCGCAAGCCGTTTAGGTTTGATCTTCATGAAAATTAATTGTCCTTCATTAGGGCATGACGTTTTATCGCTAGACCCAGAACAAGCGCCTAATGCGACTGCCCGCCAAGAGCTAGAGAAGTTAAATCTAGGTCTAGAAATGGGCACCAACGTAATGCTGTATCTGGATGATATTCAACATACGCATCCTGAGTTTTTGCAGAAGTTTATTTCATTATGTGATGGTACTCGTCGCATCGAAGGTATATGGAAAGGTAAAAGCAAAACCTATGATATGCGCGGCAAGAAATTCTGTGTCGTTATGGCCGGTAATCCTTATACCGAAACCGGTGAAGCTTTTCAGGTTCCGGACATGTTGGCGAACCGTGCAGACATTTATAACCTAGGTGACATTCTAGGGGGCATGGATGAACAATTTGCCTTGAGTTACGTCGAGAACTGTATGACGTCGAATACCGTATTAGCACCGTTAGCGACACGCGACTTAAACGACTTGTATAAAATCGTGCGCATGACTCAAGGTGAAAATATTGCCACCACCGATTTAAGCCACCAGTACAGTGGGGCAGAGATCAATGAAATAACAGCAGTATTGAAAAAATTGTTTGTGATTCAAGACGTGGTATTGAAAATCAATCAGCAATATATCGCTTCGGCTGCACAGTCAGATGAATACCGTATTGAGCCGTCATTCAGGTTACAAGGTAGTTATCGTAATATGAATAAAATGGCCGAGAAGGTAT
The DNA here is from genome assembly GCA_000967895.1 of Oleispira antarctica RB-8. Lineage (GTDB taxonomy): Bacteria > Pseudomonadota > Gammaproteobacteria > Pseudomonadales > Oceanobacteraceae > Oleispira > Oleispira antarctica. Next base: position 3,562,913 of record FO203512.1, on the reverse strand, counting down.
CTTCGGTTATGAATCATAGCGAACTAATGCAGATGATTGCCGATCATTATGTCGGTGAATCACAGTTATTAACCAATGGCTCTGAAGAAAACTTATTGAAGCTTGCTGAACTGCGCGGTGAAATGACGGATGAAGAAGCGACTCGCTGGGCGAAAATTAAAGCCGACTTTATTCGTAATAAAGCCATGGGCGGTGATGATGCTGATGTGGGTGGAAAAGTTATTGGGCAGCTTGTCGATCTTGTAAAGGGTGTGAAGTCTCTTGGAGAAAATGCCGAGCAGTCCAATCAAATTCGTGAGAAAGATAAGCAGCAGCGAATAGAGTCAGAGCTTTTGTTAAGAAATGAAGAAGCTCAGCGTAGAAGCGAAGAGCGGCCTTATGAAGCTGCGAGTATTGAGCAACTACAAGGTCTGAATCAATCGATGAGTCAATTCTCATCGATCATCTCTTCTGGTATAAAATTGATCGCGCAGCAATCAGCGAAGCAAACTCCACCGCAACCAGCACCGAAGATTGAAGTTATAAATCAACCTGTGCCAGGACTGGAAAAAATACTGAAAGCGCTCGCCGATACCATGGAAAATAGTATCTTCCCTATCGTGCGTTCAATGGATCGTAAAATTGATATCGATTTAAAAACCCATGACAAGATGAAAGAAATTTCAACACAGTTAAGGGCTTTGGAGGCTGAATACAGTATTAAAAGTACGGCTAAAAAAATTGATAAAAATTAGAGCGATCTAAATTTAGAAAGTAAGGAAGCAAAAATGAAATGCCCAAAATGTAAAAGCCCAGATTTACACCCAACAAAGATGGATCAAGGTTTATCAGCGATGGGATGTAATGAATGCGAAGGTGTATTCGTTTCTCTTTTGTATTATCGAGATTGGGCTGAGCGTTTTGGCATTGCGGCTGGCACTGAGAATATGCCGGCAGAAGAGGTGCAAGTTGAAGCCGCTGAAAATACTCACGCTGCAATGGGCTGTCCAAAGTGCAGTCGAATTATGACTAAGTATCGAATCTCCAGTGGCCATGATAACCGCTTAGATTTATGTACTAATTGTGATGAGGCTTGGCTGGATAAAGGTGAGTGGTCATTATTAAAGTCACTTAATCTAGGTTCAAAGATGCCTGCGGTTTTTACTGAACAGTGGCAGCGACAGGTGCGTAAGCAAGTGACGGAAGAAACTCGCCGTCAGCGTTTTGTAGATGTACTAGGTGAAGAAACGGTTAAAGAAGCAGATAGTATTAGGCAGTGGCTGAGTGATTCACCTCAGCGTATTCAGATACTGCAATATTTAAATTATGAATAAGCTGTAATATTACAGCCTAGTCAAAGTGGTAGGAGTATTCTATGAGGTTTATTTTGCGGTCAATAATTAGTGTTGTACTGTTTTAATAATATTAATCCCAAGACGCTTTGCCATACGACTTAAGTTTGCGCGATCTGTTTTGAGTTGGCGTGCCGCGGCAGACCAGTTTCCCTGGTGTTGATTCAGTGCATTGGAAATAAGTTGGCGCTGAAACTCTTCAGTTGCTGACTTTATTCCTATCTCAGAGGCCGAAAATATTAAATTAGGCTCTATAGGACTAAGCGGAGCGACAGTTGTCTGCTCTGGTCCACTATCGGACTCTGAATTACCAACCAGTTGCCCAATATGAGACAGCTCAATGGTAACTAAACCTTTCTCTAGGGCGCTCAACAGTGGGCTATTATTCGCCTTTAACGCTGCACGGTTAATGGTATGTTCGAGTTCACGTACATTTCCTGGCCAATCATAGTGTTTTAAATACTGAGTTACTTCTGGTGCAAACTTAATCTGTTGAATGCCTAATCGACGACGAATCTGTTCAATAAAATACCCTGCTAATAGCGCTGTGTCATTGCCACGTTCTCTTAACGCTGGCACATGAATGGGATACGCCGTTAAACGATGGAATAAATCGGAACGAAAATGACCGGCCTCAACCTCTTTTACTAAATTACGATTAGTCGCGGCAATAATTCTAACATCAACGGTATGGGTTTTATCTTGGCCCACGGCTTGAATTTCTTGGCTTTGCAGGGCCCGCAGTAATTTACTTTGCACGGCTAAAGGTATTTCACCAATCTCATCAAGAAATAACGTGCCACCATCGGCGATGGTGAATTTACCCGAACGGTTTTCATTGGCTCCAGTAAACGCACCTCTACGATGACCAAAAAGTTCACTTTCAATGAGATTTTCTGGCAGCGCTGCACAATTTACATAAACTAATGGACCTTCGCTACGACTTGATTGTTGGTGTAGCGTTCTGGCAACCAATTCTTTACCAACACCTGTTTCGCCTGAAATTAACGCGGTGAAATTAGATTGGGCAACGATTTGAATTTCTTTCTTTAATTTATTCATGGCAGGGCTATTGCCAATGATCTCACCGCCATCTTTGATTAATGCTTCGTGAGTTAACTCGGCTACTAGCTGACGACTATGAGAGGCATGTTGTTCTAGCAAGTCCAAAGTGAGCGCGGTTTTTAGTGTCGCGGCTGACATCGCAGAAATAACGTCAAGAGTGCGCTGAGGAATATCATCAAAACTGTTGGGCGTTAGACTATCAAGGGTTAATAAACCAATGAGAGAGTCTTCAAATAATAAAGGAAATCCCATGCAGGAATGAACGGGTAAATCGCCTTCCATCGCCAAGAGTAATCCATCATATGGGTCGGGCAATGGGCTGTTGCTTTCAAATCTTACAGGGGTCGTGCTCTGCGCAATTTTTTGAAAACGAGGATGTTCATTAATTTCAAAACGTCTGCCTAAAGTCTCTGAGCTCAAGCCTTGTAGTGCTAGTGGCTTAAGCTGCTCGCCTTGGCGTGCCAGTAAAACCACCGCATCACAAGATATGGTTTTACGAACCGTGGTTAATAAGCGTTCGAATCTATCTTCATTGATCAAGCCACTGCTTAGATCAATGGCCAGTTCAATCAGCGAAGTGTAAGGGATGTTGGTCATGGAAGGCGTCCATAGTCATCGGTAATGGTTTTTGGGTGATTAATGTAAATAATATTCAATATAACACATTCGAGTCTTATTGACTCAGAATTGCAGTGAGTCAATATGACTCTTACCGTGATGGGTATTATCTTAAGTCATTGAAAAATAAAGATATTATTGATTGGCACGATCTTCGCAATAGCTAGTAAACGAGATAGATTATGATTTATTCAACTCGAGGTTAACGACTATGTACTCTCATTTTAAGTTTTCAGCGCACTTACCTTCTATACCTGATGCGGAGCGCTTTCAGTGGCTTTTACTGGGAGGAAACTGGCTTATGTTATTAGGGTTGATCGGCACGATTTTGGCGATAGAGGTGAGCTATGTCTTTGTTGATCACTTTAGCTTAGGCGTTCAAGTGGCAGGTCATATTTCGATGCTGTTATTTGCTGTGTCGATTAAATTTGGCTACATCATGCGTTGTATTGCCTTAAAAGGGTTTGGCGAAGTTTTATGATTAATTTATGTCGCAAAAATAATAAAAGACAGAAAAAATAGCTCAAAGAAGCTAATAGAAATACAAAGACTCAACGACTTAGAAAGTCAGACACAGAAAGAAAAGAGAAGAAACGATGTTAAGCAACGAACACATTCAGTTAGTAAAAAGTACCGTTCCATTATTAGAAGCCTCAGGCAGTGCGATCACCGATTATTTTTATAATCGTTTATTTACTCATAACCCAGAAGCTCAAAATATTTTTAATATGAGTAATCAGGCTTCGGGTAAGCAATCATTTGCCTTATTCTCTGCGATTGCAGCTTACGCTAAAAACTTAGATAACGTTGAGCAGCTGCTATCGATGGTTGAGCGTATCGCGCAAAAGCATACCAGCCTTAATATTCAGCCAGAACACTATGATTTAGTGGGACATCATTTAATCGAAACCCTGCGTGAACTCGTGCCAGAGCAATTCACTGCCGATGTTGAAGAAGCTTGGACTGTTGCGTACCAAGCGCTAGCGGCTATTTTTATTGCTCGTGAAGGTGAGCTTTATAAGCAGCGCGAAGTATTGAAAGGTGGCTGGAAGGGTGGCCGACAATTCAAATTGGTTGAGAAGCGCATTGAATCTGAATTGGTAAAAAGTTTGGTTTTCGAACCTGTCGATGGCGGCCCTGTTATTGATTATCAGGCCGGGCAATATATCGGCATTGAAGTGCAGCCGAAGCAAAGTGAATTTAAAGAAATTCGCCAATATTCTTTATCAGATAAAGCCAATGGCGAAAGCTATCGTATTTCTGTAAAACGAGAAATCGTCGGTAAGCCCGGCATTGTTTCAAACTATTTGCACGATGGCTTACGCTTAGCTGATGAAGTGACCTTGTATGCTCCGGCTGGTGATTTCTTTTTAAACAAAACTGCTGCCCCCGTTGTTTTAATTTCAGCAGGGGTCGGTTTAACTCCGATGCAGTCGATGTTAGAAACGTTGCTCGCTGAGCAAGGCTCTAAAGAAGAAGGCTCTTTACAAAAAAGTGCTCCGCAAAAAATACATTTTTTACACGCGTGTGAAAATAGCGCTCAGCATTCATTTAAAAAGCGCTTAACCAGCCTCGTGCAGAAAAATAAGGTAAAGGCTCTGACTTGGTATAAGTCGGAAACTCTTGAGCAGGCCGATATTCATCACGGTTTTATGGACCTTGTCTCGGTAGAAGAGCAATTACCTTTAGCGTTGGGCGATTTTTATCTGTGCGGCCCTGTGGCGTTTATGCAGTTTGCGAAACAGCAATTGGTCACTCTGGGTGTCAATGACGATCGCATTCATTATGAAGTGTTTGGTCCACACGAAAGCTTCTAGCTCTGACTTGCGTTAGGTCAAGCTGGGCCAAGTCAGGTAAAGCGAGAGAATAATCCTGACTTGGCTGATTGAACTTTCAGCTTACTCGCGTATCCTAAAGGACATGAGATCATTTATTCGCAATCCATTAATAAGTCATTCTGCCTCTAGGAATAAACGCCTAGGGTTGATCTTGCTTGTGTCCTTTTGTTTGACCTATATGGGTCAGGCTTTTGCGACGCCGATGATTTGTATGATGCCTGCAAATGAAATGGTGGGTGTCAGTACCTCGTCCCCCTGTCATGACATAATGCCTGAATCGAAGGCCAATGCTCAGCCTATGACTAATATTGGCACTAATATTGGCACTGAAGCGGGCATAATGGATTGCTGTGACTCAACTAATTCTGGCAGTGATACCGATCTAACAATCACCTCGCATGACTGCGCCTGTGCTGATAGTGGCTGTGGTGCGTCGTTAATCCTTATTGCTAGCTTCTCGTGTGGCTCGCTTTCGATTAATGAACAGTCTCGTTATTATTCAACGATTGGTTTCCCCAACCAAATCGACTCGGCTCTTTTTCGACCTCCTATTGCTTAATACACCCTGATATTGAATCCGCTTGGCGATGAGTTTGCTTGGCTTTTATTCGTAGTGTCTTTTAATTGTGTATTGAGAAAACCTCATGAAAAATTTTGTATTTATGTGCCTAGGCGGTGCTATTGCTGTGTTGGCTTTTATTGTTAGCCAAGCGTTTCTGCTAGATAAAACATCAAGCTCGGGACAAGTCCTTTCGCAGGAGCCGCTCTCTCAGGAACCCAGTGTCCTTTACTGGGTAGCTCCCATGGATGCGAATTTTCGCCGAGACCAGCCGGGTCAATCGCCGATGGGAATGGATTTAGTGCCCGTCTATGCCAACGCGAGTGGGGATACACAAAAAGGGGTCGTTGAAATTTCAGCGGCGGTGGGAAACAACCTTGGGGTAAAGTCGGCTGAGGTTGAATGGACATTACCCGAGTTAAGCTTTATCAGCAGCGGCCAAGTTAATTACGCGAAAGAAAGTCTTGTGCACCTGCATGCCCGTACCAGCGGTTGGGTAGAAAAACTGCATATCAGTGATATGGGCCAGCGAGTTAAAAAAGGCCAAGCGTTATACGGTATCTATTCGTTAGAATTTATTGATGCTCAAAAAGATTACCTGCGTGCGCTGAATTCTCATAACGAAAGTTTAATGCGTGCGGCAAAAAATCGCTTACAGGCTTTACGCGTCGATAATAAAGTTATCGAAAAACTAAAACGAACAAAATCAGTCAGCCAGATCACCACCTTCTATGCGCCACAAGATGGCTATATTGAACAGCTCAATATCAACGAAGGTATGTATGTAAAACCTGAAAATACCTTATTAGCCATTGCCGATCTCAATCAGCTCACAGTCGATGTGGAACTAGACCATCAACATGCGGCCTGGTTAAGTCAATTCCCTGGGCAAATACAATGGACGCTCAGCTCTCAGTTAATGCCGACTAAAGTTTGGCAAGGTAAGCTTGATTACATTTACCCGATGATGAATGAAGAATTACGTACCCTTCGAGTGCGATTATTGGTGGATAATAACGATCAATTATTAAAGCCTAATATGTGGCTTAACCTGAAAGGTAACATTACCGCTGCAGAAAAATCATTATTAATTCCTAGCCAAGCACTCATTCGCACCGAAAATGATACTCGGGTTGTGATGGCATTAGGTGAGGGGCGTTTCAAATCAGTGTCGGTTAACATTGGTCGCTTCTTCAATCAAAACGTAGAAATTCTGCAAGGCTTACAAGCAGGAGATCGTATTGTTACCAGTGCGCAATTTCTAATCGATTCTGAATCGAATATCGACTCGGATTTGCAGCGTATGGAAGCTTCTATGATCGATGGCTCAGATATGGATGATTCAGGTATGGAGAGTCATGATGATCACTAAAATAATCCACTGGTCCATCCTCAATCGTATTTGGGTATTGTTAATCACTGCCCTTATTGTTCTTGCGGGTGGCTTTGCTATAAAAAATACGGCCGTAGACGCCATTCCTGATTTATCTGACGTACAGGTTATTATTAAAACCTCTTACCCGGGTCAAGCGCCGCAAGTGGTACAAGATCAAGTCACTTATCCATTAACGACGGCAATGCTGTCAGTGCCCGGTGCAAAAACGGTACGGGGTTATTCATTTTTTGGTGATTCGTATGTGTATATTATTTTTGATGATGATACCGATTTATATTGGGCTCGCAGTCGCGTTTTAGAATATTTAAGTCAGATCACTGATAGTTTACCCAACGGTGCAAAGCCACAATTAGGCCCTGATGCAACTGGTGTGGGTTGGGTCTTTATTTATGCTTTAACCGATACCAGTGGCAATTTAGATTTAGCGGAATTACGTTCGCTGCAAGACTGGTTTTTAAAATACGAGTTGCAAACCGTTGCAGGGGTTTCAGAAGTTGCCGCCGTTGGCGGCATGATCAAGCAATATCAAGTGCGCGTAGACCCGCATAAATTACGCGCTTATGGCATTCCCTTATCGTTATTAGAAACTGCAATACAGCAAGGTAACCAAGAAGTCGGGGCTTCGGTTATCGAGATGGCAGAAGCGGAATATATGATTCGTGCGACGGGTTATATTTCTAGTCGTGAAGATTTAGAAAACATTCCACTAGGCATGGTTGTTAACGGTCAGCCGTTATTTTTAACCGATGTTGCCGATATTATTGAAGGCCCGCAAATGCGCCGTGGGGTCAGTGAACTCGATGGTAAAGGCGAAGTTGTCGGTGGTATTGTCGTGATGCGCTCGGGTGAGAATGCACAAAAAACCATTGCTGCAGTGAAAGAAAAGTTAGATCAATTAAAAGCAGGTTTACCCGCAGGTGTTGAACTTGTAACGGTTTATGATCGCTCAGATTTAATCAACGCGGCGATCGAAAATTTGTGGCAGAAATTGGCCGCGGAACTCATCATGGTCGCATTGGCCTGCATCTTGTTCTTATTCCACGTGCGTTCTGCATTAGTGGCGATTATCAGTTTACCGATTGGAATTTTAATCGCGTTTATCATCATGTATTTGCAAGGGCTTAATGCCAATATTATGTCTCTTGCGGGCATCGCGATTGCGATTGGTGCCATGGTTGATGGCGCCATTGTGATGATTGAGAATATGCACAAACACATGGAACGGGCTCTCGTTAAGACAAAAGAGACGCTCACAAATGAAAACCGCTGGCAAATCGTTGCTAAAGCCGCCAGTGAAGTGGGACCATCACTATTCTTTAGCCTACTGATTATTACGGTGAGTTTTTTACCCGTCTTCACTCTAGAAGCACAAGAAGGAAAACTCTTTTCACCGTTAGCATTTACCAAAACCTATGCCATGGCCGCTGCGGCTATTTTAGCCATTACCTTAGTGCCGGTTTTGATGGGATATTTTATTCGCGGAAAAATAATTAGCGAAAATAAAAACCCGCTGAATAGAATGTTAATTGCGATTTACCAACCGCTATTATCAAGGTTATTAAAGTTTCCTAAAACGACATTATTATTGGCGTTAACGATTGTGCTATTAAGCCTGTATCCCGCGAGTAAAATCGGTAGTGAATTTATGCCCGATTTAGACGAAGGCGATCTCATGTATATGCCCACCACCTATGCTGGATTATCGGTAGGCAAAGCGCGCGAAATCTTACAGCAGACCGATAAGCTGATTGCTACGGTGCCGGAAGTCGAGCATGTTTTTGGAAAAATCGGTCGTGCAGATACTGCGACGGACCCTGCCCCCTTAACCATGATTGAAACCTTCATTAAATTAAAACCGAAAGATCAATGGCGTGAAGGATTAACCAGTCAAGATTTACGTAAAGAACTGGATCAATTAATTCAGTTTCCAGGGCTAACGAATGCTTGGGTCATGCCGATTAAAACTCGTATAGATATGTTGGCCACAGGCATTAAAACCCCCGTCGGTATTAAAGTATCTGGGCCAGACTTAATCGAGATTCAAAAAATTGGCCAACAGTTAGAGCAAGTGCTAGCCGATGTAAAAGGCACCGCCTCCGTTTATTCCGAACGAGTTGTCGGTGGGCGCTATATTAAGATTGATATTCAACGCCGCCAAGCAGCGCAATACGGAATGAGTATAAAGGATGTGCAGCAAATTATTGGCAGTGCGATTGGTGGAAAAAATATTGCCGAATCTGTAGAGGGTGATAAACGCTATCCGATTAATTTACGTTATCCTCAGCATTATCGCGATTCTCCCGAGCAGCTTGAGCGCCTACCCATAATTACTAAAGCAGGCTATAACATTACTCTAGGCGATGTTGCCAATATACGAATTGAAGAAGGTCCACCGATGATTAAAAGCGAAAATGCTCGCATTAACGGCTGGACCTATATTGATATTGAAACAGAAGGCGCTAATGCTATTGATATTGGCAGTTATGTGAAAAACGCACAAAAAATAGTCGCTGAAAAAATTGAATTTGGCGTATTAACAATACCAGCAGGTTATTCTATTCGCTGGGCAGGGCAATATGAATACATGCAACGGGCCAAAGAAAAGCTCAGTTATGTGGTGCCGTTAACGCTAGGGGTGATTATTTTATTACTGTATTTAAATTTCAGAAATGTCCGAGATGTTGCGCTGATTTTATTAACCCTACCAATGGGGTTGGTCGGTGGTATTTTATTGATGTCGTATTATCAATTTAATTTCTCGGTGGCCGTCGGTGTTGGCTTTATTGCACTTGCGGGGGTCGCCGCCGAAACGGGCGTTATTATGTTGCAGTATTTAAAACAGGCGCTGTTAGATCATGAAATATCAAATAGCGAGTTGTTAGGTAATCAGTCTGAGAACAAAGAAAATTTACAGGGAGAAGTGTTACAGAAAAAAGTACTGCATAAAGACGTGCTGCAGCAAGTTATATTAGAAGGAGCGCTGCACAGAGTACGCCCTGTGATGATGACAGCATTAGCAACCATTGCAGGGCTAGTGCCCGTGATGTACGGCGCAGGGGTTGGCTCAGAGGTAATGAGCCGCATTGCAGCGCCTATGTTAGGTGGCATGATCAGCGTTGTGATTCTTACTTTGTTAGTGCTTCCGGTTGCTTACTATCAAGTGGCGCTTAGACGTTTAGATGTTTTAAACGGCGAAACAAGTAGCAAGTGAATGAGAGGCTAGAAAGTGATTAGCTAAAAAAATCAACAAACGGCAGGGAAGCCGTTTGTTTTATAAGAAGACTAAAAACGTTCAATCGACCATTTTATCGCCATTATTCCAATAGCAAGGGATCCGCATTGGACTCCCCAGCGTCGATACCAATGTTGTTGGCTAAAGAGAAGTAATAACGGCAAGACGATGATTAAAATTGCGAGCTGGCCAATCTCAACACCTAAATTAAAGGCAAAAATAGCTAACAATTTCTGGTTAGAAGGTAAGCCGACTTCGCCTAAAACTCCCGCAAAACCCATTCCGTGTAACAAACCAAAAGCAAAAGTAATCCACCCGAGTCTGAGCACTACCGGCCATACATTATTGAGGGCTGCCATTAAGACAGAAATAGCGATTCCTAATTCTACCCATCGACTTTCAAGATTGATAAGACCAGCGGCGGTCGCGGTTAAAGTTATTGTATGGGCTAACGTGAAAGCAGTGACAATCCAGGCGGTATCACGAAAGATTTGTGCGGGTTTAGCAATAGCTAGCCAAGTGCCATTTTTTCTAAACAATCCACAGGTTAAGAGCAGCGCTAATAAAAATAGAATGTGATCTGTTCCTAGCCAGATATGAATAATGCCTTGGTAGGTATACTCATTAAAAGTAGCCAGTAACTGACTTTGTAAAAGATCGACCAATAGTGTCGGGTTTTCATAACTGATCACTCGTGAATATTGATGTTCTTCGCTATCAATATTCACAATCGCTTTATGGTCAGAATCAATGTCAAAAAAGGCGGTGTAGTTAATGGTTAACGGCCCAGATGATTTACAGCTAGAGGAAAATTGGCTGACCAAATAGCCTTCATTAAAATGCTGATCAATTTGTTGTTTACCCTCAAATAATATGGGGCAATTTTGATCGCGACTGATGGACAAAGAAGCCTGTAAAAAATCGACGATGGCCAATTGATTCAACTGTAATTCCGACCAAATAAGCTGCCCATCTTTATTCAAATCAATGGGCAATTTTTGATTAATATCAAACAGCCTTACTTGCCACGAACCTGATATTTGACCTTGATCATCAATCGTCATCGATAAATAACTGGTACTCATTTGATGAGCGTAGCTGGTATAGCTAATGCACAGCATGAGTAATACGAATAGACTGCGATAAAAATACGTTGCTTTAATATATTTCACAGAGTCTTCCTATTATCTTTTTGCCAAAGTTCTGTTGCTTGATCGAGCAGTTTACGGTCGCCATGCTGTTGTGCGACCTGCCAATTAACTCTTGCCCAGTGAAGCGCTTTTTCAGGCTGAATGTTAACGTCTAAATAGTACCGTGCTAATTCTGCAGCATGTAAATTGTCATTTCTTAATTCGCGTAATACGACCCGCTGAGCGAATACACTTTGCCAATAAGGCCGTTTAGAATTTTCTTTTTCTGCTATTGCTAAACGCAGTAGTAAAGCGTCATCTTTAATCGGGTGGGCATTTACGATGGGTGTTAAGCGAAGTAATACTTCTTCATATTGTTGCAAGGCGAATTGTGTATCGGCCCATAGAGTAAGAATACTCACTGGCGCATTATTCAGGTTGAAGTATTTCAAATGAGCATTCGCTGCTGCCGGGTCATTATTTCTTAGAGCCATATCAGCCAACATTTGTACAATCCAGCGTTGCTCTAAGCTATTAGATAGATCTTGTGATGTATGCAGGCGAGAAAGTTCTAGGTAGCTATCGTCTAATTGACCATCTTGGCTAGCAACGTCTAGGGCACAGGCTGATAGCACGATAAGGTTGGTTTTACCCAGCATGGCTAAGCAAGCACGTTTGGCTAAATCGGCATCACCTTGCACCATGTGAATATTGGCTTTTAGTAACCAGCTGTTGGTATCTGCAGGGTTAAGCGCTAAGGCATCGTCTAAATATTTTAGCGCGCTATCAAACTGATGCTGGTGCTGCAGTACTCTGGCATAAAGATAGAATAATTCGGTTGATAGATTTTTGTTTTGCTTAATTTGTGTTTGCAGCCATATTTTAGCTCGGCTATAGCGATAATCAGACTCTCCGGGATACTGACCTTGTTCAATAAATTCCCTAACGGTAGTCAAATTAATAACTTCTTTTTGAGTATCCAGAACTTGCCAGTTGGCAATAACTTCATTGCCATCGACAGGTGTGTAGGGTGCGGCAGTACTGGGTAGGTGTATACTAAAGATACAAACACCCACCCAGATTAATAAAGTTTTTTTTATGTTTTTTTGCATTTAAACTCCACACCGCCATCCTTGGCTAGTTATTTTCTTTACTTTTTATTGTGAATAAAAGGGATCTATTGAGTTATCAGTAAGTCGTTATAAAAGTCTGCTGATATGACGTCGTTTTCTATCTCTAGGCCATTAAGCGTTAGTGGCTCAGATTCACTTGCTTGGGCAAATGCGTCACGACTTAATGCTGAAAACTTCACCTCTTGATTCATTTGAGGTTGTTCAGTCACTGTCGAATTACTGCTACTCTTTGTATTACAGCCTGATATCAGACTCATGCTTAGCAGAGTAACCGCCACAGGTATATGCATAGTTTTCATCACCATACTCCTTATTTAGAACCTGAAATGGGTGTAGATAAGTAAGGGAATGCATTCAACATCATGTTTGCGTTTACAGGTGCGCCATCAGTAAAAGCGACTTCACCCACACTTGCATCTTCGCTTGTGCATAAACCTAAGTCGGTATCCACGCCACCTACTGGAATCGGATAGCATAAGCGTCCCATCATTACGCGCAGAGCAATATCGACTACGTCGTCACCAGGTCTACGACCATTTGGGAAACCGGCTAAATCATTACCGACCACACCAAATGTTGATTGGTTAGCACTGGCGGTTGCATCTATTGCTGTGTTTAAACGTAACATTTCAGAGGGTGTTACCGTTGCAAGTTGGTTTACGCCCGGAAAGCCAGTTAAAAATGCAGTAACCAGATCAGTACGAGGAAAGTTCGTTGGCGCTAAGGTTTCAATATTAGCGTTTAGAGTGGTATTTACCGCATCCTTAAATAGAATATTTAACAATTCCGGTAAGCTTGGGTGGGTAACATAATCGGCAAACTGGCCATCATCTTTTGGCTGTGCCGTTGAAAATGTGTCTTTGTCTTTCAGGCCGATAACAAGTTCGTTCACTAGGGGATTACCTAAGCGAGACACTTGAGTTAACGCTCCTCCATTGACCTCTGTTTTACCAATGGTTGCATCTGGGTTTAGGATGCGAGCTTGCGGCAAACTGGCTGTTGTCCATGCGCCAATAGTACCGTTGCCTTCACCGGTAATGCACGATTTAGGTATTTCGATGGATAACGCTGTTACGTTCTTATCTAACAAGTCATCATTATCGCTAGACTGCGTAATGCCGCCGGGAAAGCCTTGTCCATCGCTGTTACCTGGAGCACTATCGCCTTCAACTGGTACATAGTTAACTAAATCAAATGTTTCACCTAGGTTAACCACAAAAGCGTCTTTACGTTGACCAACAAATACCTTACCTGGGTTTTCACAACCGAGTAGATTGAACTCGTAAATAAATTGATTCGCATAGCTAGCGTACGCTGCGGTATCGCCGAATGTTTTATTACCAATGTAATCTAATGGTTTATTAAAGGTTGAACCTAAGTTTGTATCGCTATTATTGATTAACGTAGATTGTAACGGGTTTTTTTGAAGGGTAAGTTGATAAGATTCGATAAAGTTTGCGGCAGTTTGGTCTTGGGCAGTAATACCACCAATATTTTTAAGTGGTACAGCGATGGTGCGCTTATCACCTTCAGCGCCGACTTGTAGGGCTATACCTGCATTGTTATTGGGTAGTTGATTGGTAAATTTAAATTGGAAGGTTAAATCTTCGACCGCATCGCCATCATTATCAATATGAATGCTATAAACCGCTGCAGGATCCATTGCAAAATAGTTGGGGCCGCCGTAGGCATCTTGTAAGGGAATATAATTTGCAATGAATGTCACGTAGTCTTCGCGCTCAGCTTCATAGCTATTAAAGGCATAAAAGTCGGTTGAATCTAAGGTTGGGAAACGAGTAAGGTTGGGCGCTTCTCTATGGCTTGATGCCATAACACTTGCGCTCAATAAGCTATTGCAAACCAAGCCTGCAATTAACGATGCTTTAAATACTTTCATAATTCGGTCCTTTTATTCATTGTTATTAATATGTTCATAGTAATAAACGGCCGAGCTTCGAATCTGGATGCACTTATTTTAAAAAAGAATTAAATAAATTTTATTTCGGGTTTCATTAAGGAGAATACATAAAAAAAGCGAGTACATTTCTGTACTCGCCATTTTGATTTTATTTCAGTGTTTTAAGCGGCTAATTGGCTATAACGTCGCCAATGCTGCGGTATACAGTACCTTCGTAGGCAGGCCATTGGGTGAGCCATTTAATGGTTCAATACTAACGGCAAGCGCGACAATATCCATAGAGTCAAAGTCAGCATGTTTAGGTAACGACAGCTTGCCTGATTTGGGCAGTAGTCCCAAAGAAATCGGGTTCTCGATACCTTTAGCCACGATCCATAATTCAAAGTCGTTATTCGGCTCTGGGGTGAGCTTGCGAGTGGCGAGAACGTCGATACTATTTTCACCTACTTCAATCAGCCACAAGGTGTCTGCTTGCTCGGTTTGCATGACCGCGACTTGCTGTGGCAAAACAGCATCAGGGTTTTGTTTATCAAATAATACGATCGCCATCAAAATAGTCGCTGCTGTGGCTAGTGCAGTAACACTTTTCCAAGCGCGATTGAGCGATGTATTAAGCATAACAACGTTCTGATTTTTAACCTTAATCGGTTCTGCATCTTGTACGGAATCAAACATTAATTGTTCTTTAATCGAGTTCCATACCTTTGCATCCGGTTCAACAGGTGTGAGCCTTTCATTTAAACCATGTAACTGTTGTTCCCATAGCCAAGTTGCTTCACGCAGGCTAGGGTATTGCAGCATCAGTTTTTGAAATCTACGACGTGCACCACCGTGCAAGGTACCTAATACATATTCGGCTGCGAGTGCATCTTTGAGTTGAGGATTCAAATAATTCATAGAGCTAAGCACCTGTGTAATTTTTGCAAGCCACGACGGATTAAGCTTTTGATACTGCCTAATGGGATATCCAAATATCCAACGACTTCATGGTGTGATAACCCATTGTAATAGGCTAGGTGTATTGCTTGTTTCTGTTGTGTTCCCAGCTCACCCAGGCAATTATCCAGTTTGCTTTTATTGACTTCAGGTCCATTGTCAATTTGAAGGTCGGGTGCTGGTGGCTCATATTCTTCAGAAATTTGATCTTCTTTTCGCACCTTCTGATATCGCAGCATGTCTAGGGCACGATAGCGTACGATACTGATCATCCATGTGAGTACAGCGCCTTTACCATGTTGATACTCCGCCGCGTTATGCCAAATTTTTACATAGGCTTCTTGCAGTGCTTCTTCTGCTAATTCACGTCGGCCTAGCATTTTTAAACTAACCGCAAACAATTGACTACTCGTTGCATTATACAAACTAGCAAAGGCTTGCTTATCTCCTAGTGCTGCAGCACTGAGTAGTTCCAAAAGTGAGTCTTTATTCATCATGTTATAAGCTTTCTCGTAGGTTAGAATTATTAGTATTAAGAATGATACGTACATGTTTGGCTTTTGGATGCAAAATCCGAGTCCGGCATCGTGCGCTTATGCACTGGTCTTGCTTAAAAATTATTATATTTATTGTGTGCAATACTGTTTTGAACAATATAATATTGTGGTGATTATTTAAAGGGATAAAACAATGATTAAGACGTGGACAAGTAAGGCAGCCGTTATATTTACCTTGGGTATAGCATCCATGGGGATGGCATTTAGCGTCTCAGCCGCAGATAAGGTTAGTGATAGTAAG
Source organism: Oleispira antarctica RB-8 (assembly GCA_000967895.1). GTDB lineage: Bacteria > Pseudomonadota > Gammaproteobacteria > Pseudomonadales > Oceanobacteraceae > Oleispira > Oleispira antarctica. The sequence continues at coordinate 3,546,959 of FO203512.1, read as the reverse complement.
AATGAAGTGCCTTTAGCTGTAACCGCGCAAGGGCAATTACCAGTTACGGCGAGTACATTCACCTGTATTCGTGATATGACGAAAGTACGTGGCTTTTATGTGGATAATTTAAAAGGCGATCTTGAGGGCACGCTAGCGGTAGCGAACTCTGAAACGGGTGGAGTTTATCCCCCTGGTTCTGTTGTGCAGTTGGTGCCTGGTGAAGTCATGGTTAAGCACGAAGTAGGCTATAGCCCTGTGACAAAAGATTGGGAGTTCTTTGAGCTGGATGTTTCGGAAGAAGGCTCAGAAATCCGTAAGCGCGGCTTTGCCGATGTTGTGAATCGCTTTGGCGGCAATTGCTTTGCTTGCCACATTCAAGCTAAGCCACAGTGGGATATGGTCTGTGAAGATACTCACGGCTGTGAAACGATTCCAATTACAAAAGAAGTGATTGATTTGATTCAACGAACCGATCCTCGCTGCAGCGATAACGAAGAACTTAGCGCAGGTGAATCTTATGAGCTGTTTAAGCTTAAGCTAAAAGTAGGTGTTGGCAGCGCCATTGGTACGGTTAAAGAAATGATGTAGTGGTTAAATAAACATAAGTTCATTAGTTATGTCGACTATGCTTTTTGATAGTACACACATAACGTTATGAAGCCTTGCTTATGGTTAAAGAATACAGCCCCGTCAAATCTGCTGTTACTGCGTCACAGGTCGCGGGAGAGCTTTATCGCGCCAGTTTAATTGCCCGGCAATTATCACTGGCGGCTAAAAATTCTCAAGCGGTCGTTCATCGCGCAGGAAGCCGCGTTGCTGGCTTAAAAGTCATCTCAGAATACTTTGCCGACCTTGCCTTAAAAACCATCAAACTCGCCGAAGACATTAATACTATCTCGTTAGATATCTCCCAAATGGCCGTAGAGCGCTGGCGTCTTAATACCTTAATAGGGCACTTATTCGATAGCCAAGAAAAAAATGCCAATGATAATGTTGAACAGATTGTTCACGATATCCAAACACATCAGCTTGAATTAAATAACCGCTTTAATATTGAAATACGAAAGCTGGAAAGCCAGCTGGAAGAGATTCAACAATACATGCAGGCCAGCCGGGTCATCGCGGTTTCATTTCGCTTAGAAGCAACACAAACTGACGAGTATCAAGGCATATTAGACGACATGGCCGATAATATTGACGTCTTTTCAGAAAAAATAAAACAGCATGTCATTGGTGCTAAGAATTATATCGATCGATTATTACAGTCATAAATAATTCGATTAGCCATTAAAGGAAGTTGTATATGGAAGCTAAACTCTTATTTGATGATAAACACCAGTGGTATGTCTTTGCTAGAGACCCGACTAAGCCCGATAAAATAATTGATACCAATCAGTATATGGTCGTGAGTGGCAACGAATCTGTCATATTAGATCCTGGAGGCATTGAAATATTTTCATCGATGCTATCGACCATTCTAAAGTTTATTCCCATCGAGCAAGTCACGCATTTATTTGCCTCGCACCAAGACCCCGATATTATTTCATCTTTAGGCATGTGGGATCAGGTTATTCCAAATGCCAAGTTGTATACCCCTAATTTATGGGAAGGTTTTATTCGTCATTTTGGTTGCGAGAATATTGAGTTTTGCGGCATCGAAGATGGCGGTGGGCAGTTAACCATTGGTGATTCGGTTTTGCATTTTATTCCAGCTCATTATATGCATTCTTCAGCTAACTTTAATGTGTATGATCCAGTTGCTAAAATTTTATTTTCTGGTGATATCGGCGCGGCATTAGAGCCACAAGATAGCTCGTTATACATTGAAGACTTTGATAGCCATTGCGATAAAATGCGGTTTTTTCATCAACGTTGGATGCCCAGTAATGCCGCCAAAATGAATTGGCTCAATCGTGTTCGTAAGCTGGATATCGAAATGATGTTACCTCAACATGGGCGTATCTTTAGAGGTAAAGAAATTGAACAGTTCTTCGACTGGTTCGAAGCACTTGAGGTAGGCTCCGCGATAAATAGTTAATATTTACAGGCTTGATATTACGCAATAAGGTGTTTGAGGTATACTTTAACTATTTCTACCTTCTCGGATCTATTTTCATATGAGTTCTAACAAGTATCATCATGGTGATTTGAAAGCTTCTTTAATTGAAGCGGCCAATACGATTTTATTACGTGATGGTGCTGATGCTTTGTCTTTACGTGCAATTGCAGCAGAAGTGGGTGTTTCTCACATGGCTCCCTATGCACACTTTAAGAATAAAAAAGAATTAATTACCAGTATTGCAGAAGCAGGTTTTGTGCAAATGGCCGATACCATGGAAGCGGTAGCACATGCGCTAACAGCGAAAAAAACCGTATCAGCCGGTGAATTAATTTTGGCGTATGGTGCAAGCTATTTAGAGTTTGCTACCAGCAATCCTCAATTATACCGATTGATGTTAGGTCAGGTCGAAACCACAGGGCGTAAGAATAAGAAGGGTGATACGCAGACAGAATCTAATGTTAAGACGAATGCTGTTAATAGCCCTTTTATAGAAAGCAGTAAAAAGCCTTTTATTTTATTGCGTGAGGCCTTTGCGTTGCGCGGTGATACAGATGAACGAGTAAAAGCGCAAGCGTTAGGCGCATGGTCAATGGTGCATGGTATGGCAGCGCTCGTAATTGAAGGCCATATTCAAGTTCCCGAAGGAACCAGCTTTAAGCACTTCTTAGCCGCTGCCACACCTCTTGCGGACCAGTTTAAAGATTCATTTTAGTATTGCTATGACTCTTTAAACTCGCAGGTCCATACCTGTATCTACACCAGTTATCTACACTAACAACTCAACATCACTGGTCGGAAAAGCAACACAAGAGTGACACCAACCATAGGCTTCATCGGTGGAGCGTAAGCGTGCTTCTGCAGGATTGAATACCGAACCTTTCAATACTTTAACCCGGCATAAACTGCACTCTCCGGATCGACAAGCATTCTCAGCGCTATAGCCGTGACGTTCCATACTGTTTAATAATGGCTCATCTACTCTCGCTTCAAATACACCTTGGCTGCCATCGGCTTTATGAATAGTTACTTTTACTTTATCCGTCGCAATCAAGTTTTCTGGCCAACCTGATAATTTTTCAGGATGCTTAGGTGGGCCATTACATTCAATACGAACACGTCTTGCTTTGACTTTTAGCTGCTTTAACTGCTCGTCACAAAAATCATGGAAGCTGGTGGGGCCGCAGATATAAAACATTTTGGCTTGTAGTGTGTCTAAGTCACTTCCTAATAGCGCTGTTAGCAGCTCTGCATTTACATGCCCAGTGCGGCCTTTATAGTCTTTTGTCGGACGAGAAATCAACCAAGTAATCGTTAAAAATTCGTGTGCTTTCTCTAGCTGTTTTAGTTCACGTTCATAAATGACATCTGCTTCGTAACTGGAAGCATAAATAAGATGCATTTTTGGCGCTGTTTGTGTATTTAAGGCGCGTCTATTCTCAATCATGTTAAGAATCATACTTCTGGCCGGAGCAATGCCTGAGCCGCCTGCAAGAAATACTAAATCATCACCATGAAATAACGGGTTATGATAAAACGTTCCCATAGGGCCTGTGCTTTGAAAGCGATCACCGACTTTTACATCATTGAGTAAAAAATGTGAGACAAATCCATCAGCAACACGCTTAATCGTTAGGTCATAAAATCCTCTTTCTTGTGGAGCAGAAGATATCGCATAAGGGCGCGCGGTTTCAGTCCCCTCAATATTCACAAACAGGTTGATGTACTGTCCCGCTTGAAACGGAGGTAGGAAATTATCTTCAGCTTTAAAGCGCAACGTTTTTGTACTTGCCGTATCTTCAATCACTTCGCTAACAATTAGTTTCAAACGCTTAGGGTGCAAGCTTGCAATCGTTCTAGCGACCAAACCATTTTCTTCGTTAAAATCGGTGCCTGTTTTAACCAGTTCTCGCTGATGATCCAACGCATTCTGATAACCGTTCACGGCATGTAAAATAGTATTCTTTTTGCCGGAACGAGTATTGTCGTTGCTATTAGAATGATTGCTAGGCATGAGATGACTCCTGCTTAATGGTTTCTGATTGAGAGGTTTTATTTTTGATCTTTTTTAACACGGCTCGTGCTGTGCTTTCACCGATCATATACGTTGGTTGAAAACCGCCCATACCATTCCAGCTGCCTGCCATATGCAAACCAGAGATAGTATCGATGCGTTCACGAAACATCACGGCGTCTTGGGTATTTTGTTGGAAGCCATAAATAGCACCGCCTGGAGTATTCAAATAACGCATCATGGTGAGCGGTGTCGCTACTTCAACTTCTTCGATGTTTTTTCGAATATTAGGAAATACGCGTTCGGCATGTTCGATAAGTTTGTCAGCAAAATCATATTTTGCTTTGGCGTAATCTTCTACGGCCAAATCTTGCCATGCTTGACCGTATTGCAGACAAAGTAAGGACAAGGATGACTTTCCTTCGGGAGCAAAACTCGGATCATCATGGTTATAGCAAGTGAGCATTGTATGAGTCGGGTTATGTATTCCTTTCATTGTTTCAAAGGCGACTTCTTCATCTCTATCATCAATAATAAAGTTTGATGCCGCCGTTATTCCTAGTTCTTTTGGCGTGCAGTCTAGGCCTAAATACAATACAAACGCTGAGGTGCCTAAGCGACGAGATTTCATATCATCGGCCGCTTTTTTAGGTGTAGGAATATCCAATAGCTCATTGAAGGTATGTTGAGGGCTGGTATTCGAAATAACATGATCGCAACTAAAAATATCCCCGTGTTCTGTTTGCACGGCTTTTATTTTTTCGTTTTCAGTGATGATTTTTGCTGCACCCGTATTAAACAATACTTTACCGCCAGCGTTTAAAAAGGATTCTAACAAAGCACTTGAAATGGCTTGTGAACCCCCTTGAACATGGCTAGGTTTAAATGCCGCGTAGGCATAGATCATCACGGCCAAATCACAAAATGGAATGTCTTTAGGGGGCAAACCTATGTAACACCAATATGCCGCTATAACCGCTTTTAGATCTTTGTTTTCGAAGAATTCATCTAAAACATCTTTTGACGGTGTTAAACCGTATTTTAAATAGTTGGGGCAGCTGGATTCTAATACTTTTTGATCGCCCATTTTCTGTGCTCTGGGCAATGCCATAAAGCACTCAAGAGACAATTTTTCACACAGCGTTAAATACGCTTCAATGTTGTCAGCTTCTTCTGGGTAGTGAGAGATCAGCGTTTTTTTAAGGGCTTTAATGTTGGCTGGCAGTGTAACGTCTATCTCATGCTCAGAATTTTCTGTTGAGGGTAAAACAAGACGATAAAGTTCACGTTCTTCCACAATATTAAGCTGGTCCATAATGCCTAAGTCAGTGAAAATCTTACGCATAATAAAGGGGTTTTTCTTGGTCCCCATACCGCTCAGCTGATGCAATGCAACTTCAAATTCGAATTCACCACGGACAAAGGAGGTCGCGCAGCCACCTGGAATATTATGGCGCTCTAGTAATAATGTGCGTGCGCCGCCTCTTTGTAGGGCCGTTGCGGCGGTTAAGCCTGCATTCCCAGCGCCAATCACGATGGCATCAAAATCTGTCATATAAGCCTCTGCATTTGCTCTATTATTTTTAACTAACTATACAGTGTAAAGTTTACAGTATAAAGATTAAGCGATATTGTTTGTTACTGTCAAGCGATAGCTCAGAAAATTCCTATACAGGTAATCTTGAACCTAGCCATTGTCTAAGGTTTAATGTTGGATCAAAGGTCGCTCGTTTCTCTCATTACTGGTAATAATTCAATTTTGTATTCTATTTCGCTTTTTATCTCATCTAGCTATAAATTACTGTCTTGTTTGTTACCGTTGTCGTTAGTGCTTTCTTTGTGGTGTTCATTCGCTACTGCGGATGAAGTGACCGTCGCCGTGGCATCAAATTTTATAACTCCAATGCAAAAACTGGCCGCTGAATTTGAGCAAAAAACTCCGCACACCATAAAATTAGTATCCGGATCATCAGGTCGTTTCTTTGCTCAAATTAGTCATGGTGCTCCGTTTGATTTATTTCTTTCAGCAGACAGTGAGAAGCCACAAAAACTAATCGATGCTGGGCTGGCTCTTTCTGATAGTTTATTTACGTATGCTTATGGGCGATTGGTATTATGGACGGCTAATGTCGACCAAGTTGTAACCGCGACCAACTTGTTAAATACTCAGTTTGATCACTTGGCCATTGCCAATGCCAAACTAGCGCCTTATGGCAAGGCGGCAAAAGAAGTATTAGTGCAGCTAGGCTTAGAAAAAGAAACACGTTCTAAGTGGGTCGTCGGTGAAAATATTTCTCAGACTTATCAGTTTGTCGCCAGTAAAAATGCTCAGTATGGTTTTATTGCGGCATCTCAATGGCACGGGCAAGGTTCTGGCTGGCGGGTGCCCGATACATTACATCAGCCTATTCAGCAAGATGCGGTGATATTAAAGCGTGCTAAAAACAATAAAGCCGTATTTGAGCTGGTGGATTATTTGCAATCCTCTGCAGCGGCCGTCATCATCCAAGACTATGGTTATCAGGTGGCACGTGAGTCATCAAAACACTAACGCTAGTGAGCATAGGAAGTTCTATTCGTGGATCAAGTCTTGGGCTTAACCTCAGAAGATTGGCAAGCAATATTCTTAACATTCCGTTTGGCAACCGTCGTTACTCTTATTTTACTGGTAGTCGCAACACCGGTTGCTTGGTGGTTGACGACAACTCAATCTAAGCTGAAACCCGTAATTGGTGCTATTGTTGCTCTGCCTTTAGTATTGCCACCCACAGTGATTGGTTTTTACTTGTTAATTGCAATGGGCCCCAATGGCCCCGTTGGTGAATTCACTCAAAGTCTTGGCATAGGCACGCTGCCTTTTACTTTCACAGGCTTGGTGGTTGCTTCGATTATTTACTCCTTTCCATTTGTCGTGCAGCCCATTCAAAACTCTTTAGAAGCATTGGGTAAGAGACCGTTAGAAGTTGCGGCAACGTTAAGAGCGTCGCGTTTTGATACATTTTTTACGGTGGTTTTACCATTGGCTAAGCCAGGATTTATTACCGCGACGATATTAGGCTTTGCACATACGGTAGGAGAGTTTGGGGTGATTCTGATGATTGGCGGTAATATTCCAGGCGAAACCCAAGTGATATCAGTGCTGATTTATGAACATGTAGAAAGCTTGCAGTATGCCCAAGCGCATAGTTTGTCGGCAGCGATGATTATTTTTTCGTTTATTATATTACTGCTTTTATATGGTTTTAATCAAAAACAAAAAGCCATTCGGGTTATTAACTAATGGACCATAAAAATGAAATATCCATTGCCTTAACGTGGCCACGAAGATCTTTTACCCTTAACCTTGATTTGGTGATTCCTGCGCAGGGTGTTACCGCCATTTATGGTGCATCGGGTTCGGGTAAGACAAGTTTGTTGCGCTGCATTGCGGGGCTGGAAAAAGTTAAACACTGTCAGCTGAATTTTAGAGATCAAGTTTGGCAGAGTAATAAGAAGTTTGTGCCAACGCACCAACGAGCCATTGGTTACGTCTTTCAGGAAGCCAGTTTATTTGCTCACTTAACCGCTGGCGCTAATTTAGCGTATGCCGTAAAGCGTGCAAGTTTGGGTAAGCCGTTAACAACCTTAGATGAGGTGGTTGAGTTATTAGGTTTAACAAATCTGTTAGAGCAATACCCTGATCAATTATCGGGTGGTGAACGCCAGCGTGTCGCCATTGCGCGAGCATTGTTAATTAACCCTCAGTTATTACTTATGGATGAGCCTTTGGCATCCTTAGATCATCAGCGTAAACAAGAGCTGTTGCCCTATTTAGAGCGTATCTGTAAGCAGTTTAATGTCCCTGTTATCTATATCAGCCACTCGTTATGGGAAGTTTCTTTATTAGCCGATCATATTGTCATGCTAGAAGCAGGGCGGGTTACTAAATCTGATGATTTTTTACATGCAATTAATCAGCCTGATTTTCCTATTTCACAACAAGAAAATATCAGCAGTTTATTGCAATGTAAGGTGATGGAACACAATCAGCAGTGGGGGCTGACGCGTTTTACACTTAAAGGCATGAAAAATCAGCCTTCCTTATGGTTGCAGCAATGTGATCTAGCACCCGGACAAGAAGTCCGCCTTAATATTCTAGCCAGCGACGTGAGTCTCTCGTTAAGCCATCATGAAGATACCAGTATCAGTAATATTCTACCGGTGACAATCATTAGTATGGAGTCGTTGCCGCAGGGTTTATTAATGCTGCAACTGCAATTAGGAGGTTCTATTTTACGAGCCAAGTTAACGCAGCGTTCCGTTGATCGTTTGGATTTGAAAATAGGGCAAGATGTTTGGGCGCAAGTGAAGTCGGCTGCGTTAATTCATTAATACTGCTCAGATAGCAGCCTTGGTTAAACACTATTAAGCAGGTATCACATGACACATAAAACCGCTTTGGTAATCGGCGCGACAGGATTAATTGGCCGACACCTGGTTGATGAACTCATTGCGTCGAGCCGTTTTACGCGCGTTATTGCGTTAACCCGCAAGCCATTATTAATCGACTCGACTAAGTTTGAAAATCATCTGGTGGATTTTGAACAACTAGAAAATTTTGCTACGTTATTTACCGCCGATGCACTGTTCTCTTGCTTGGGGACAACGAAAAAACAAGTGGGCTCTATTGAAGCTCAGCGTCGAGTCGATTTAGATTGTCAATATCGCGCTGCAAAAATTGGCCGCGAGCACGGTATTAGTGAATATTTTTTAGTCTCTTCAAGTGGGGCAAATGCCAACAGCCCGTCCGCGTATTTAAAAATGAAAGGCCAGTTAGAGGAAAAAATTCTAGCCTTAGATTTTCCTCGTAGCGTTATTTTTCGTCCATCGCTATTATTGGGCAAGCGTGCTGAGCCAAGATTTGGAGAAGACATTGCCGCTAAAGTAATGCCTTTGCTGAAATACATTCCGTTTTTAAATACTTATCGCCCTATCACAGGCCAGCAGGTAGCGGCTAAAATGGCAGCAGTCGCAGAAGCAGAAGGAAAGGGTAAAGAAAGTTATACCCTAAATCAGATTTTCACATAGACCTTTATTCGGTGAATGAATAGCAGCTCTACTTACGTTGGAACCTTCTCATCAGGATTGATTTTTTGTAATGTGACATGAAATTTGAAGCAGCTACCAATGCCTTCTGCACTTGTTACTTCAATACTCCCGTCCATTAATTCACAAAGCTGCTTACAGATGGCAAGTCCCAATCCACTACCGCCGTACTCTCGGGTTGTTGAAGAATCTGCTTGAGTGAAGCTATTAAACAAATGCGCAAGATTTTTTTGTGCAATACCGATGCCCGTATCTTGAACCGTGACACTTAAATAGAATTTATTACTGTTCAAATCAGGGTGATCACTGGCGGTTGCCGATATTTTTATATGACCTTTGGGTGTGAATTTTATCGCATTACCGATTAGGTTAATTAATATTTGGCGTAAGCGTAAAGGGTCACCTATGGCCTGTAGGTTCTGAAGGCTTTCAGTATCCAACAGCATCTCTACATCGTTATTATTTTCCCCTAATAAATTGAATGATTTTATTAAATTATTAAATATGGAATAGAGATCAAAAATACGATTGTTGAGTGTAAGTTTTCCTGCCTCAGCTTTGGACAGATCTAAAATCTCGTCAATCAGTGTTAATAAACGTTTAGCACTGGTAGAAGCTACCTCTGTATAGTGCTGTTGTTTTTCATCTAACGTACTCTGCTCCAACAGGTACAGCATTCCTTGAATACCGTTCATCGGAGTTCTTAATTCGTGGCTAATTGTGGCTAAAAATATCGATTTAGCTTGAGTTGCTGATTCTGCTATGTGGGTTAATGCCTCGGCTTTATTCTTTGCTTGTTCTAATTCTAAGGTTCTTTGTTTAACTTCTTTTTCTAGTCGTACGTTGAAGTGGGTCACTTCCTCTTTAGCTCTAGACAGCTCGGCAACCATGTTAGTAAAGGATTGCTCAATGAGCGTCAATTCATTTTCTTTTTTGCTATTTAGATCAATATGAAAAGACGAAAGATTATCAAATTTAACATTCGAAATAGACTGTATTAAGGTATGCAGTGGCGTTGTTAGTAATTTTTTACTGACCCACCAAAAAATAAGCCATAAGAAAAATCCTTTAATTAAGGCGTTAATAATTAAAAAAGTGAACCCTAGTTTTACACGGGCAAAGACAATGGATGAATCGGAATAGAGTGTGACTTTGCCTAACGGATGAACAATATCTGCAATGGTATATTCAATAGGGAAACTGTATAAAAACCGTTCATTTATGGCTACATTGTGTTTGTTAGCATCTCTACTAACATAAGGTATTAATTGATTATCTTGTAGGCGCTCAATTTTAATGCCGACTATGATCGGTACTTCTGACAAACCTTTGGCAATATCATTCACTTGTTCACGATGAAGGTTCCATACTGCTTTGGCGAGAACCGGGCCAAATATATTTTGGTAGGTTTCCAGTTCGGTGGTAATAGTTTCTTGGGTGTAGCGATACTCTTCAATAACTTGAATGGCAGTGACGCTGATAGCAATAAGGCAATATAGCCCAAAAACGGTTTGGAATAGCTGTTTACTAAGAGATGCCTGTGAAGCTAATGCTGATTTTATTGTTTGCATTCTTGAGGAATCCAGCTTTGCCAAAGTGATGTATTACTATTTAGCCATTGTTCTGCCGCTGCTTGAAAACTCATTTTTTCGACATCGACGAGTGCCGCAATAGAAGCAATCTGCTGATTGTTAAAACGAATGCTTTTTAGCGTTGAAAATGCGCACTCATAATCTTGTTTAAAACTCACCGTAGCCGCTTTTTTTAACCAGCCATCGCGGGGATTTCCACAGTCATATACGAATTGTTTGTTGATGCCCCAGCTTGGATCTGTTTCACAGGCTGCGCTGTGTTTAGGAAACTCTACAAAGGCACCTTCATAGCGGGACTCAACCCAATTTGGTGTCCAATTAAATAATACAATAGGCTGCTTGGCAGCATAAGATTTAGTTAACTCAGCCCACAGTGCGTCTCCGTTCGGTAGCGTGCGAACTTGAAAATTTAGTCCAAGGGCTCTAATTCTGGCTTCGTCGGGCTTTTCCCAAGGCGCTGCAAAATAAACCCCTTCACCTCGGGAACTGGGGCGCTTAAATATAGCGGTGCAGGCTTTTAATGCCTTCCAGTCTGGTAAACCTGGACATAACTCTTCTACGTATTTGGGATACCACCAATCTTCGCGGGTCGTTGCGTAATGAGAACCCGCATCAATGATCTTCCCATCTGCAACAAGGCGGTTGAATTGATCTGACATGGTGCCTTCCCATATTTCGATCTGTACGTGAGCCGCTCCATGAGCAAGAGCACCCCATTGGTCTGATATTGAGCTGGGTAAGTATTCAACAGAAGATCCCATTGACTGAAAAATATGGCCCGTGATCTCAGAGAGCACAATTTGGCTAGTCCAGTTATTGGTGATTATCTTAATGGGTTCTTGGCTTTGGCTTGCGGAAGGCAGTGCAACAAGTAGCCCGATAAACGCATAGAGATAGAGAGGTAAAACACGAAACGCCATAACTGTACCTTTTAAATAACCGTATAAGGCCTGAATTCAACCCATTTAGAATTCAAGAGATACTGTTAAGTATAGGTACATATTGGCGTTTAATAAGAAGGAGTTATAGAAGTCTTTGTAAAAACTTTAAGAAAAAATGACAAATGGTTTGTTTAGAAATGCACACAGAGAACATCTCTGTGCGTGTTAAGCCGCGTAAAATTCAGGTTTTTCGATGAGGGATGACTTAGCCTGCTCAATGACTTCATGTGCATGGCGCACGCATTGCCCACACTGAGAGCCGACATCGAGGCATCGGCGCACATCGCGTACGCTTTGAGCACCGTCAGCAACGGCTTGATGAATAGCTTTTTCGTTAACCCCACGACAGATGCAAACGTACATTTTATAACCACTGATTATGACTGATGAGGTAATACTATCGCTAATGATAATAGTTATCAATCATATTCCGTTTAATAATTTGAATCTGTCAGGTTAATCAGGTTGCTGCGTAAATTATACCGCTGCTGCACCCATCTGGCTTTGCACATAGTTTTGCAAACCGATTTTATCGATTAGGCCTAAATGCTGCTCTAGCCAATGAATATGATCGGTTTCTGTATCGTCTAATAAGACTTCTAGCATCTCACGACTAACATAGTCACGTTCTTGTTCGCAGACTTCGATGATATCTCTTAGGCTAGCAGCAACGGTATTCTCAGCGGCTAGGTCGTTGCGCAGCATTTGCTCAACATTATCGCCAATCATTAAAGGATCGCGTGAGGCAGTATCTGGAGTGCCTCCTAAGAATAGAATACGTTCTATCAAGCGTTGTGCATGGCCTAACTCTTCTTCGTATTCATGGGCTAATTTTTCATGCAGCTTATTAATGCCCCAGTCTTCATACATCTTGCTATGGACAAGATACTGATCCATTGAAGTGAGCTCTAGGGTTAATTGCTTGTTTAATAGGTCAATGACCTTGATATTACCTTTCATTTTAGCGCTCCGTTTAGCTCGTCATCATCGATTGTAGGTAGTTTTCTAAGCCCGTCGTTTTGATCAATAGCTGTTGAGCTTCAATCCAATCGATATATTCTTCTTCGTATTCAAGAATGCTTTGTAGCAGTTCTCGGCTGATATAGTCTCGTTCTTGTTCACACAACTCTATGGCATCACGCAACTCAGCAATTTGAGTCGTTTCAACATTGTGATCACATTGCAGCATCTCTTCGGCATTTTCGCCAATTTGAAGTCTTCCAAGTTGTTGTAAGTTGGGCAAACCTTCAAGAAATAAAACACGCTCGATCAGTTCATCGGCTTGTTTCATGTCCTTAATGGATTTTTTATAGGCTTTTTCGTTGAGCTCTTCTAAGCCCCAGTTTTTAAACATGCGGGCGTGTAAAAAGAACTGGTTAATACTCGTGAGTTCTGTGGTCAGAACCTTATTGAGAGTACTAATGATTTTGGGATTACCTTGCATGACTGTACCTATATAAGTGCGTTACTAATACGACCATTTAAAAAGAAATAAAAAATTTGTAAAGGACTATTTAGAAATATCAAGATTTTGATAAGTGCCGCGGCGGGATAAGCAATTCTAAATGCTAATGAGTCCGTTTTATAAACCTTTAAATAGGGCCTTTGTTTTGAAGGCTCTATGGTTTATTTTGTTAATTATAATGATTAACAATATAGACATTTAATACGCTATTTTACGGCAGTTATTGAATGTTCGGCGTAAAAAAAGAAGTACTCATTTCATTAATGGGTTGCTCAATTCCTTCTGCAATGACTTCAATATTGATCGCCGTTCTACTCGATAATTTAAGCGCTGATGACGATCCTGATGCTGGCAGAGGGAGAGAAATAAATAATGGAAATTGCTGGCGTTGACCTGCAGGAATATTAAATTTCTTCTGACTGATTTTGAAACCTTGAGTATTGTCGGTAATGAGCAAGCGAACCGCCATATCTTGTTGTGTTTTATTATGCATTTTTAAAGAGAAGCCATTTTCAACTTCATCATTCACATTAATACGATACAGGCTATTGCGATCACGCTCTAAGCTGAGCTGAATAACGTCACGGCTAGCGACTTGAAATCCAATGAGAGAAACAGACAATAAAAAAGCCAGAGCGTAGCCAACTAAACGAGGGCGCTGTTTTAAATCAAGCGCTTCCTTCATCGTGGATTCACCTGGGCGAAAAGCAATAAGCCCCGTTGGTTTATTTATTTTTTCCATAATGCTATCACAAGCATCCACACAGGCGCCGCAGGCAATACACGCGAGCTGCATGCCATCGCGGATATCAATATCCGTTGGGCAAACATGAATACAAACTTTGCAATCGATACAATCATTACGCGGTTCATCGTATTGCACCACTAAAGTCGATTTATCTGACATGACAGATTGAAAGCGTGAATAAGGGCACATGTGAGTACAGACTTGTTCGCGTAAAAAACCAGCATTTAAATACGTCATCACGGCTAGAAATAGAATCCAAAACAACCCCATGCCAGCAAGATCACTCTGACCAAAATCATGGGCCATCACTTCTAATGGATAAAAGTAAGAGATAAAGGTGATGCCCGTCCACAAGCTCAAGCTGATCCAGCTAATATGCTTAATGGACTTACGTAATACTTTCTCAATACTCCACGGCTGCCGATCCATTTTTAAACGCTTATGGCGAGAGCCTTCAATAATTTCTTCTAAGCGAATAAAAAGAAACGTCCAGACGGTTTGTGGGCAACTGAAACCACACCAGAGCCGCCCTGATACCATTGCAACAAAGAACAACCCAAAAGCTCCTGCTAGCATGGCCCAGGTCAGCACCATAAGGTCTTCCGACCAAAATATTACTGTGCCCATGCGAAACTGTTTGGCGACGAGATCAAAATGAACCAGAGGCAAGTCATTCCACGTTAACCAAGGTGTTAGGAAGCAGGCAAGTAATAACGGCCAGCTGATTATTCTTCGTAACGTCAGATACCGACCGGAGATAAGACGCACTCTGTGAGGAAGAGAGTCGGCTTTGAAGAAGTTTAGAAATTGTCTAAACCCAGAGGATTGTGGTGCTTGGGAGGTGGCGATTAATTTACTCATAAAGCTCTCATATCATCAAATAGCATGAGGCTAGATAGCAAACAGTGCGCCAATCGTTAAGTTGTTGTTTTTATAGAGTATTTATCACTATTATTGATTTAATAGCGATATATAGCGTATTTTGATGGCGATATATCGTTTATATATGTGATATATCGCCACTTTCTCTAGGATGATTATTGTCACTTATTAAGCTGTATATCGAGCTTTTTCATTCTAGAGCGCAGTGTTGAAACGGGCAAGTCGAGATACTCGGCAGCGCCTTTTTTACCCGAAATCCGACCATTACAAAATTCTAAGACACGTAAAATATGCTGCTTTTCTGCGTCATAAGACGTTAATATTTCTCTGTTTTCAAATTGGCCTGCAAGAGACTTATTATCAGTACGTTCATCGCGTGATGAGTGGGGCAGTGAATTGTTAGAAACCGCCAGCTCAGCATCCAATTGCAATACTAATAGGCCGTTCCCTGAGTGAAGTATTAAAGAGCGTTCAATGACGTTATACAATTCTCGTACATTGCCCGGCCAAGAATATTGCATCATTTTTTGCAGTGAAAGCGGAGTAAAACCTTCGCAGTAACGCCCTATGTGACGTTGAATTTTAGTTAGAAAATAATTGGCAAGCAGAGGGATGTCTGTCGCTCTTTGACGCAGTGCAGGTACCCAGAGTGGAAAGACATTCAAGCGATAAAATAAATCAGCACGGAATTCACCTTGCTCGACTAATTTTTGTAGATCGCGATTGGTCGCTGCAATAATACGAACATCGACCTTAACGGTGCTGCTACTTCCTACGCGTTCAAATTCTTGTTCTTGTAAAACCCTTAACAGTTTTACTTGCGCGGATTGGGTAAGTTCACCAATTTCATCGAGAAATAACGTGCCACCATCAGCCACTTCAAAACGCCCTAAGCGACGTTGAGTTGCCCCCGTAAACGCGCCTTTTTCATGTCCAAATAGCTCGCTTTCGATAAGGCTTTCGGCAATAGCACCGCAGTTCACTTTGACAATTGGTTTATCTTTTCTTTGGCTCGCACCATGCAGAGCTTGAGCGATAAGTTCTTTACCTGTGCCACTTTCGCCTTGAATAAGCACGCAAGCATCTGTTGGGCCTACCTGACTTATGCGTTCAAGCAGCGCCGCGATGATATCACTTTGGCCAATAAGCTCTTGCTGCGACTGAAGTTGAATCTCTTGTTTGAGTAAGTGATTCTCTGCAATCAATTGCTCTTTTAGGCGCTCAACTTGTTGTAAGGCAGTTTTCAATTTTTGCTGTTGAACGAAACGCTCGCTAATATCTTTGAACACAACGACGACACCTAAGCGCTGGCCATCTTCTTCAATCGGAGTGCTCGAATATTCAACAGGAAAATAGCTACCATCTTTACGCCAAAATACTTCGTGTTCACATTGAGCGCTTTCGCCAGTAAGACGTGTCTTGTAAATAGGGCAATCTTTATCGGGATAGGGGCTGCCATCGGCGTGGCTATGGTGATGGAATTGGTGAATATTCTTGCCTAGAATGTCTTCGGCAGACCAACCTGTGATACGTTCTGCAGCGGGATTTACAAAAGTAGCTAAACCATCAGCATCCAGCCCATAAACACCTTCCGACATCGCTTCCAGCAACCGAAAGTAGCGTTGCTGAAGGTCTTTTAATGAAAGGCGGTTAAGGCTGTTGCTTTGATTATTGTTAGGCACTCACTATTTGTCCCAGTCGAAATCTTTTTCTTCACCGTGAATCAACTTTGTCCAAGCAGGACCTTCATCAGTTTCTTGCCATGCGGCATTAGAACAGCGAACTTCTTTACCCAGTGCAGCATGTAGAATGCGGCCACAGTCCAGATCATTATTCCAAGGGGTCATGTTCACTTTAAACCACAAGCTGGCAAAATTCTTATTGCTGTTGATGGTGAATAAAACTTCTTCACCATCGACTAACCATTGTACAGTTTTTGGTGTATTTTTTTGTTCTTCTACTTTTGAAAACTGAGTGCAAAGCCAGTCATAAATTTCGCTGGCTTCAGCTTTAAGTAGGTACACTTCAATATCAGGAAAACGTTCGCTCATAGTGATTTTTCTTCGACTTCAATAGATTCAAGGGTAGGGGTTTTAACGCGTTCGCGATTCGCAAAGCTTAAAAAACGTAAAAGGCTTAAAGACAGATAACCTATTATAGCGGCAATCCCTCCGATAATCGCTAGAATAAACCCAAATAGCACAATGATTTCTTGGCCTACAGACGACGCCAACGTATTTTGCGCATATAGAATGATGCCGACCCCAAAGAAAAATCCAACAGTGCCCAGGGTGAAAATCCAAATATTATCAGCTTGTTTGTCTGCTCGTTTTAGTAACCATTGATGAATCTTTTTAAGCATAGTAATACACTCTTTTAATTAGAGACTCTTTTAATTAGGTGATCTTTTAGTCAGATGTAGATTCAGGTTTTAATTGTTTTAACAAACGACTGGGTAGATTCTTAATAGTTAAACTATTTTCACTAGGGTCAAAGCTTATATCGCTGCCCAGAGCCGTTGCTGCAAAACTCAGTGTTACTTCTTTATTTTTGCCGCTATAGCGTAAATAGTTCTTCAAGCTTTTCCGATCAGGAATCAGGTCTGTTTTAATCACACTTTCACCCTGAGCGAGTTCTGAATTATGGCCTTCATTCATTGTCGACTCTGAACGTGGGCGAACCTCTCTGCGTTCACGCTTTTTAAGCGCAACAAATTGTTCAAACTTTTCTGGTGCGCTGCTATCGAGCTGGCCGGATAGGGTTTTAAACTCAACCGCTTCACCTTGCTTATCTTGCTCAACACAATACTCAATGACTTTAGTCTTGGTTTCGGCTGATTGATCTTCTGGCAACGTGGAGGCGTACTCTTCCACAATCTGTAAGAACTCTTGGGTTTCTTGTTCAGTATCGAGGGTATCGATGAAGCCTGCGAAATCAGAGAAGAGCTTTTGAATCGGCTTATCTCCGCGGCCAAAGCTGAAAGTAAAATACTTTTCTTCGCTGTGCTTACCTTCTTCTTGTTCTTTCTTAAGTGCCGAAGTATCGATGCACAATACAAAACCGGTATTGGAAAAATCGAGAATGCGACTTTCGCTCAGTTGCATATCGGCGGTGAGACACAGGTTACTTTTTTCACGCAGGTGGAATATATACAGCTTATCGGTATCGGCGAGCTCTTCCGTTGCAAAGGCGAGGTAGCCATCAATTTCTAGCTCGGTATTGTCCATCATGTCAGCGAATTGCTCACTGATCTTTTTAGTCCAAGATAAAAAACTCTGCTGATCGTTCAGCCAATTAAGTGTAAGACCTTTAAATCGAGTCACTTCAGGATTGAAGCAGCCATAGCGTTTACTTGCGCGCTGTACAAAGGTGCCTTTTAACTGACTCATCACGAGGTGGCAGTAATCATCAACTTCGGCTTCATTAGCGGTCGTTGTCACCATCGCGGCAGGTTTTTGCGCTTCTTTATTGATCTGATGAGTAATGAAATGAGTAACAGGCATGATGATTCCGATGGCGATAGAAGATGAACGTTGAATGTGACTATTCTAGCACCTTGTCTGGAATCTTGCTTGTGGCTCAGACAAGAGATCG
This sequence comes from Oleispira antarctica RB-8, assembly GCA_000967895.1. Taxonomy (GTDB): domain Bacteria; phylum Pseudomonadota; class Gammaproteobacteria; order Pseudomonadales; family Oceanobacteraceae; genus Oleispira; species Oleispira antarctica. The sequence continues at coordinate 3,528,597 of FO203512.1, read as the reverse complement.
ACATTGATTCTACGTGATATTTATAGGGTAGTGATCTTGATATTCTATGACTGTTAGTAACTTCCTTAAGACTTAAAGAAACATTCATTTAGTGAATAAATTGACACCCAATTAATATGACAGGGAGAATAAAATACCCACAAAACGTCTAAATACCCCAAAATAACAGGTTACTAACAACTTCTGTGTATAACTCTGTGTGTAATCTAAATATAACTCTATTTTGCCCCCGCTTTACCTAGCTCTCAGTCAGATTGTCTATTTTTTAATCAGTGTGTCATTTTCTCTGAAAGCCCCTGAAGTCAAGGGTTTGAGTGATAAAATTGAAAATATTTATTGGACAAAATACGTGCTAAAAAAAATGAAAAAAAGTGCAAAGCAAGTCTTGATTTTCAATAAAAACGAATTAATTTCACTACTTATCATAATCTTACCCACAGTTTGTGTGGATAAGGTTGGGTATAAGATTGTTTAAACTGCATCGGGGCCTTGCTGCGTCTCGCACTGAGTCAATATGATGGTTTTTTGAACGCTAAAATTTTATTTTTAGGACAAACAACGACAAAGAGTTGGAATGTTGACGGAGAGGACATTTATTGAAAATGTCACGATTTAACCAATGTCGAACAAATATGGTTGATCAAAAACCTTACTCAAACTTGATGTTGAAATGAGTACTGTTTATCTATACAGTCAGTGTATGAAACTGTATATCGCTGAAAAACCCAGCCTTGGGCGCGCCATTGCCGATGGCTTAACCAGTTTATTAAACAAACCACATAGAAAGCAGCAAGGTTATATCGAGCTGGCGAATGGCGATGTGGTGAGTTGGTGTATTGGTCATTTACTAGAGCAGGCAGAGCCGGATGCTTATAATGAAGCGTATAAGTCGTGGAAGCTCGAACACCTGCCGATTGTGCCGCAAGAGTGGCAATTAAAAGCCAAAAGCCAAACTCGGTCTCAGTTAACCGTACTGCGAAAACTGGTTAAACAAGCGGACCAAATTGTTCATGCGGGTGATCCCGATCGTGAAGGCCAGTTATTGGTGGATGAGGTGTTAAGCCATCTTAAAATCAGTGCCCATAAAAGAAAGAATACCCAGCGTTGTTTAATCAGCGATTTGAATCCTCCTGCCGTTAAGCGCGCTTTGATCAATTTACGCAGTAATCAAGAATTTGTGCCGCTATCGGTATCCGCACTGTCTCGCTCTAGAGCCGATTGGCTGTACGGTATGAATATGACCCGAGCGTATACCTTGCAAGGCCAGAAGGCGGGTTATCAGGGAGTATTATCGGTCGGACGCGTACAGACTCCTTTATTAGGCTTGGTAGTTAAGCGTGATGAAGAAATCGCCAACTTCGTCAGTCGCGACTTTTATCAAGTAGAAGCAAGCTTGGTGAATGCCAATGATGAATCTTTTCTCTTAAAGTGGCAGCCCAGCGAAGCCTGTAAACCTTATCAGGACGAAGAGGGGCGGGTACTGCATAAGCCACTCGCGGAAAATGTTTGCCAGCGTATTCATCAACAACCTGCTGAAATTACCAAGCTCGAACAAAAAGATAAGCAACAGCCTCCGCCATTGCCGTTTAATTTATCGACGCTGCAAATCGAAGCGGCCAAAGCATTCGCCATGAGTGCGCAGCAAGTGTTAGATACTTGCCAAAGTTTGTATGAGCGTCATCAGTTAATTACTTATCCCAGATCCGACAGTCGCCATTTACCCGTTGAGCAGCACAGTTTAGCGCCCAATGTGATTCAGGCGATTGGTCAAAACTGCCAGCCACTGCAACACTATTGCGAACTCGCCCAGCCCAGCTTAAAAAGCAAAGCGTTTAATGATAGCAAGGTGGAGGCGCACCATGCGATTGTGCCCAGTGAAAAATCAATTTCGTCTGCGCAATTTGAAAAATTGAACCAGTTTGAGAAAAAGGTCTACCGTCACATCGCACGCCAATATCTAATGCAATTCTTTCCTGCGTATCAATATGCTGAGACCAAGGTTGAAGCAATGATTGCGGGTGGGTTATTTAAAACCCAAGCTAAGCAGCCACTTAAGCTTGGTTGGAAAACGTTGTATGGCGATAAAGCAAACTCAAATAACACAAAAAATCAGCAACCAGGTGAGCAGATCGGAGGGAAAGGATCACAAGATTTACCGCCGATCTCCCTCGACCCCAACGATAAGCAACATGGAAAACATGCTTGGCTGTGTAAAAACGGGAACTTGATAGAAAAACAAACGACACCCCCCGAGTATTTTAATGATGGGACGTTGTTAGCCGCGATGACTGGCATCGCTCGTTATGTCACGAATGCAGATATTAGAAGAACATTAAAAGAAACCGATGGTTTAGGCACCGAAGCAACTCGCGCGGGTATTATTGAATTACTATTTAAGCGCAATTTTTTACAGCGTAGTGGCAAACAGATTCGTAGCACAGACGTCGGAAGGGGGTTGATTAAGAGCCTGCCCGAGTCGGCGATCACACCAGACATGACGGCACTGTGGGAACAGCAATTGAATGCCATCAGTCAGCGAGAGTTGAATTATCAAGGTTTTATGGGGCCGCTCAATCAGCACTTATTGGGCTTGATCGAGCAAGCTAAACAGCACATACCAACAGCACTGCAAGGATTGAAAGGTCAGGGTCAAAGTTTTAAAAGGAAAAGTAGCAAAGCTAAAAGCACTAGCCGAAAGCCCGCGGTGAAGAAATACAGTAAGAAGCAAAAGTAAAACCTAACTTACGGCAACCCCATAACTCCACAGAGACCACGGTCTCTGTTTCTGTTACAAATCATTTTGTGAAACCCTTGTTATTGGCCCATTTGGGCAAAGATGTGATGGTTGGACTATGGTACTGTTTTGGCAGTGCAGTAGCGCTGATATCAAATAATAATAAAAGGTGGTGAATCATGAAGTTTAAAACACTTTTCACGCTAGCAGGTTTGGCTTTGAGTACGGCTGCTTCTGCAGGCATAGGCAACGAAGCAAGCAGCTGGGAATCAAAGACATTACGTTTACAAAACCAGATTGATTTGCACACCCCGATGAGCAAGAACAATATTTTAGGTTCGCACAATACCTATAACTCTTCTGAATACGCCAATGACGGTTATGTTCGTTATATCGATCCTCAGCAAAAACATACGATTAAAGAACAACTGCAATTGGGTGCACGTTTTATCGAGCTCGATTTACATTGGAAATTTAACTGGAGTGACTGGCGCTATCATTTGTTGCTTTGTCATGGCGGCGCTTGCAGTGGTAATGACAAGTTCTTTCATGAAGGCCTCGAGGAGATGAAGCAATGGTTAGAAAGCCCCGAAGCTAAAAATCAGGTTGTGATTCTTTATATTGAAGACCATGCAACGGACAAACACAGCAATATGCACAGTGAACTGATGAGTAAAATTGGCTCTTATGTTTATAAGAGTAATGGCTGTAAATCCATTCCTTCAGACTTAACAAAAGCAGATGTATTAAATTCTGGTTCACAAGTTGTCGTATGGAAAGACGCGGGCTGTTCTGGTAATTCAAATATGAATTCTACCGTCTTTACAGACCTAGGAAACATCGACCGTGTTTGGGAAGATCGCACTGTGATTGGCGCTATTTTTGATAACGCAGGTGATGGTCTGATTGATGCTACCGACGTCAGAGAAATGTTTAAGCTTGGGCGCAACATCGTTAACTTAGATGATTTTACTTACGACAATCGTCAAACAGCGGCTATCTGGAGCTGGAATACCAACGAACCAAATAACGTGAATAACGAAGATTGCGCCATTATGTTAGATTCAGGGCGTTGGGCGGATGTGGGTTGTGGCGACAATCGTATACACCCTTATGCCTGTAACGAAGAAGGGACAGAGAACTGGGACATTACAGTGACTGATACCGGTACTTATGCGGAGGGCGAGGCTGCTTGTCAGAATCTCGGTACAAATTGGCACTTTAAAACGCCTACAAACTCTAAATACAATAATGCGGTTCGTAATGCCGCGAATGATGCAGGCTATGATCGTGTATGGCTAGCCATTAGTGATGCGAATAACGAAGGCGACTGGACAGATTCTGCTAATACCTTTCCAGCATCTGCCACATTATTAAAAGACCAGCGTGCTGGCCTGTGCATGAATGTTTGGGGTGGTGATGCTTTTAATGGTGCAAACGTGCGCTTGCATGGGTGTTCAGGTACCGCTAATGAAAAGTTTACCTATGACGCTGCTTCGGGCATGTTCCGCAGTCAATTAAATACGAACTATTGTTTGGATGTGTCTGCTAGCAACTTCAGCAATGGTGGCAATATTCAGCTATGGAGCTGCAGTGTATCTAACAATAATCAAAAGTTTGATGTGATCGGCGATAGTATTCGTCCGCGAGTTAATCACAACCTGGCGATTGATGCGTTCGGTAAAAACTCTGGTGATAATGTGGGGCTGTGGTCTGTACACGGTGGCTCTAACCAAAACTGGACAGGGGCTGCTCAGTAAAATAGTTGTTATTTATTAAGTGAATAAAAATCCCGGACACTTTGATCCGGGATTTTTTTAACGTACTAAATATTTTACGCTTTAATTTTTAAGGCCTGTAATCTTATTAAGATGATGACTTAGAGCGCAGCGCAGCGCAAATCGCTAAGACAATCAATAAAGCAAATAGCCCTTGCTCCAGTGCAAACGACTCACCTAAAAATATCACTGCAAAAAACAACGTGAAAAATGGCTGTAATAATTGAATCTGGCTAATGCGGCCGGCTCCAGCTTCTGCCATCGCTTGATACCAAAAACGAAATCCCCACCATTGGCTAATCACTGCCAGCCAGAGTAAGCCTGCTATCGAAATCCAAAAGCTACGTTGCTCAGCTGGGTTGTTTATTGTTTGCGTGAACTGATTGATGAAAGCCTCGTCAGCTGCGTAATAGCCAAACGCGATGGCAGAGAAGGGTAAATATAAAACCAACATCCAGCAGATTGTTTGCCATCCTCCAAGACTTTGCGACGCTTTTGCACCAGCGCTATAACCCAGTCCGCCAAACATGAGGACTAAACATAAAATCCCCGCCGTCTGTATATTCCAGCCTGCGGATGAAACACCCGTTAAAAAATAAGCCAGCAATAATAACGCGCCTAGAGCCGATGAAATCCAGAAGCCCCGGCTATAGCGTTCTTTCATAATCACAGCGGCAAATAGACTCGTCATTAACGGTAGACCCGCTAACACAACCCCCATATTGGCAGCCGATAAATTCACTAGGCTATAACTTAATAAGTAGGGAAATCCAACAACAACACCTGCTCCTGCTAAGGCGATCCAAACACATGTTTGCTTATCGGGTAGTGACCAGCGATTAAGACCGATAACCACTAAGGCGAGTAAGCCCGCAAAAAAGGCACGGCAAGCCGCAATGAGTTCAGGGCTGAATAATGGCAATGCTAATTTAGTCATCGGGATCGTCATCGCGAATAAAACCACAGCAAAAAAACCTTTGGCAATGCCAGTAGACGCGTGAGGGACTTGGATAGAGGTCGACACCAGATTATTGTTGGAGCGCGTTAGACTTGTCATTTTTTTACTCACTGTTTTTAGATTGGCCAAGAACGTTTCTTGAGCTTGAACAGTGTGGCGTAAATATAAGTGGGTTCAGAGAGGCAGCAGAAGGCATAAAAAGCAGTACAGTTCGGTTAGAATATCAACTGTACTGGTTCAAAACAAAAGAACTGTACTGCGATACAGTACAGTTGAACTGATAGTCTAGTCAGATAAAACCCATTGCTTCATTGATAGTAAAAAAGAGACGCCACATGAGTAGCGCTAATACCACCTTGTATCGACAAGTTGCCGAAGATATTGCTTTAGACATTGAGCAAGGGGTTTATCTGGCCGAGCAAAAAATCCCTAGTGTACGCAAGCTCAGCAAACAGCTACAAGTCAGTATATCAACGATTAGCCAAGCCTATGCATTGTTAGAAGACCAAGGCTTGATTCGAGCGAAGCCACAAGCGGGTTATTTTGTAAGAAAGGGTGCAAATGATGAACCGGTAGCGCCGCCTGTTTCTCAAGGTGGGCAGCCTAAAGCTGTTACCAAGACCGAGTTGATCAATCATATTTTAGAACACGTTAATGTAAAAAGCAGTGTCGATTTAGGATGTGCCATTCCTGATTATTCTTTTTTGCCTTATCGCTCTTTGCAAACCCATATGCAAAAAGTGACGCGTTTTAATATGGAGGAAGTATTTAATTATCAATTCTCTCCAGGCTTAGAAAGTTTACGTGCGCAAATTGCATTGCGTATGCGCGATGTGGGTTTGCGCTGCCATGCGGATGATATCGTGATTACTCAGGGGTGTTCAGAAGCCTTGCATTTGTGCCTAAGCAGCGCGACTCAGCGCGGCGATATTATTGCGGTTGAATCCCCTTGTTATTATGGTTTTTTACAAATGGCAAAACTGCGTGGCTTAAAAGTTATTGAAATTCCTACTGATCCTAGCCGAGGGATTAGTATTGATGCGTTAAAGCTAGCATTAGATCAATGGCCAATTAAAGCGATTATGGTTACCAGTCGTTATAGTAATCCTTCAGGAAGTAGCATCAGTACCGAGAAGCAAAAGCAACTGATTGAGCTTGCGCGTCAATATGACTGCCAAATTATTGAAGATGATATTTATGGCGAAATGCCGCTTGATAATAGTATGGATGTGAAAGCCGGCAGTGAGCCTGTTAATACGGTTTTGAAAACGCATGATAGCGATGATCGCGTTATGTATTGCTCTTCCTATTCTAAAACAGTAGGGCCAGGGTTACGTATTGGTTGGTGCATACCGGGGCGAAATAAAGCGTTGGTAATACAAGCTCAAAGATTCAGTACGATGGCGACGAGCAGTTTGCCGCAACTGACGATGGCGTCGTATTTGCAAAATGGCCATTATGATAAACATCTGCGTAACTTACGTCAGATGGTTACCGGCAATATAAAATTATTTTCTCAAGCGGTTCGATATTATTTCCCCAAAGGAACTCGTTTATCAGTGCCTGCAGGAGGATTTATTTTGTGGATTTGTTTGCCCGAGCAGGTTAGCTCAATTGAACTATTACACCTGGCGCAAGCAGAATCTATTTCGATCGTCCCTGGAGATATTTTCTCTAACAGTGATCAGTTTAAAAATTACATTCGATTAAACTGCGCAACGCCTTGGGATGATAAAGTAAAAGACGCCATCGTTAAATTAGGTGAATTGGCATATCGAATAATGCACGAATCATAATAACAATCGTGCATCGAGTTCACTGCGATTATGAACAAAGCTCGCTTCTTTAATCGCATTACTTAAAGACAGGTCGGCCTTAATGGGACCTATGTATTCACAGAGCGCAATGTACGTAAGGTTTAGCAATTTTTGTAACTGTGCCCGATCTGCTTCATGGGCATCAATCGTCTCTTTTTTATCTGTCCAGACATGAAGCGAGTGCACGAGAGATTGAGGCAGATCGAGTTTAATTGCGTGCTGAGTAACATAGCGTGAAACGGAGCGTTCAGTGTCTGAACGCAATTTAGAAAATAACTCGATCATAACGGTAGTAAAAATTTCTGACCAATTCTCACGATTATTTGATATGTCGTTATTAACGCTTAGCTTGTCTTCCTTGTAAGCTAGCATCAAGGGTAAAGGGTCTTGCTTAAGTTCCTTTTCTTCTGTTATTAATAAAGCAATTATTTTTCGATACAACCAGCTTCTATTACTCGCAATTTCAGAAATATTTTTACAGTCAGATAAAAAGTGATTGAGTTCAAAGTGAGATTTTTCGGAATACGTATTTTGCCAATGCCACATGGTATCCAATAAATCTTGCTCACTAATCACTTCGGATAATACGGTGTAGATCGCTCGACGTTTATATTCAAGTTTCATAAAGCCCCCTTATGATAAGTGACTGACTGGTTAAATTCTGGGTAACCCACCTCATCATGTTCGGTAAAATCTAGACCTTGTTGCTCATGTTGACTGCTCGCACGTAAACCTATCGTTTTATCAATCACATAAAAAATAAGAAGAGCGCTAGGGAATGCCCAGAAAAATGCGACCGTTATACCTAATAATTGAATGAGAGCTTGGTCCCAATTAAAAAGATCACCGGTAATAAATAAACCGGCCGCAAGGGTTCCCCAAATTCCCGCAAAACCATGCACAGGAATTGCACCCACCACGTCATCAAGCTTCATTTTTAATAACCCCTTAGCGCCCCATATCGAAATCGCACCGGCAATGAACCCCGTGATAATTGCAAAACCAGGACTCATGGTGGCGCAGCCCGCGGTTATGCCGACTAACCCTGCAATACTGCCATTAATTGTTGATGTTAATAAAACAGGAGAGCCCGCTAAGCGACTTGAAATTAGTGCGCCTAAAGCACCGGCAGAAGCAGCCAGTTGAGTATTGAGTACAATCAAGCCGATCGAGCTATCAGCCTTTAATGTACTGCCACCATTAAACCCAAACCAACCTAACCAAAGAATAAAACCACCTAACGCGACAAGAGATAAATTATGTCCTGGAATTTCTCGTGCTTCACCGGTCTCGGGATCAAAGCGACCTAGTCTAGGGCCTAATATAATGATGCCAGCAAGTGCGCACCAAGCGCCGATAGAATGCACAACGGTAGAACCCGCAAAATCGATAAAGCCCATATCGGCTAACCAACCACTGCCGCCATAAAACCCTCCCCATACCCAGCTTCCAAAAATAGGATAAATGATAGCGATGATGATGCACGCCGCCACTAAGTAAGCATTGTATTTAGTGCGCTCGGCCATTGCTCCACTGCAAATAGTAACTGCTGTAGCAGCAAACATTGTCTGAAAAAGTAATAAAGTATAGTCCCAAGGGGCGGTATCAATTAATGCAAAGCTTAGAGCAAAGTTATCTTCGCCAATAAATCCGCTTGAGTTATTACCAAACATAATACCAAAACCTACAAGCCAAAAAATCAAACTGGCTAAACACACATCCATGTAATTTTTCATCATTACATTGACTGCATTTTTTGATCGTGACATACCACTTTCTAATAACGCAAATCCCGCTTGCATGAAGAAGACAAGAATCGCAGCAAAGACCACCCAAAGGGTATTTAATTTTAAGTCGACAATGCTATCGCTAGCAAAAACGTGCGTTGATAAAAAAGTTAAACTGAAAAAAAGTAATGTTTTAATAGGCCTATCCTCGGTCAATGCTTTACTACCTGGGTGGTAGTGAAAGGATGGTTAAGGAGAGCAACTAGTGTGCCATTCATATATTTATTTATGACAGGCGCCAGTCGATAGGACTTTATAGGAAAGTTCGAAGTTTGTCTGAGTGCAAAGCGCGGGCTGAATTAGTAGTGATAGAATTAAAAACAAGCACTGTAATATGGCATCTTTAACAGAGTGGCACTTTCTTTGTGCGAAGTATTCTTTATGCGAGATACTATTCGGTTGAACTTAATGCGGTTGAATCGTAAAGCAATAAACCTCTCTGATTGGATAATCAAAGAGGTTTACTAGAGTGGTTTACTATCAGAGTGCTTCACTCATCGGTTTATATGAAGTTATAAACTTTTTATGCTGGCACAAATGCTGGGCTTAGGATTTGAACCTGAAAATAAATCAAAGCGCTGTTCTTGAGTATCAGAAACCGCATCGGCTGCTTGCTTCAAGCTTGCATCATTTTCTAGATAAAGAGGACCTTTAAAAATAACATCCACTTGGCATTTTCCAGCTGAGATATTCGTCTTGTTGGCTAATTCAGATTGATTAACGGCTTGCGCCAAAATACCGAAACCATGAGCGATATCGCGTTTAAAACCAAATAACTTAGCAAGGTATTTAGAGGTATGAATTGGGTTGTAGTCGCCACTAATACTCGCATATTTTTTACCACGATTTTTGGGAACAGACCACGATGCAACATCGGACATATTATCTAAACTGGCGAGATCAAAACTTGTTTCTGTTGAAGGATTTTCTTTGCCACCAAATTTACCAGCCATAAAGTAAATACTTAACTCTTCCCAAACAACGTCATCGGCAATTTTAACTTGAGTCGTGAAATCAAACTCAACGCCTTTGGCCGTTAAGCGGAAACCTCCCATTTGCGCGTGAATATCCATCTTGTCGCTAATCGCGATGGCTTTATGTTGGGTGATGGTATTTTTAAGATGCACAGCACCTAGCAAGCCAATAGGGAAAACTTTATGGGTCAGCATGTGCATGTGCATGCCGCCAGCCATTACGTGAGGATAAAGTACAGGCAGGGTGTTCGTGAACTCAATGTCTAGGGTTTCGCAATAATCTTTTAGTGCGCCTTGGTCGGCTTGAGCGCCATACCAACTTGCATTGATCTCTGGCATACCGACTTCCGCTTTAAAGCCTTTGCGGCGCAGAAATAAAGCCTTGGCCATCGCGCAGGCGATGCCAGGGGCTTGGTGAAATTCAAGATTGATTGCAGACATGTCTAAATCCTTTCTGATGAAGATGGCCATTAGCCGAACGGTAAATGGCCGCAGTTTATCAGAAAGCTAGAAAGGACCCTACTTATCCTGCTCTGCTATACATTCTTCTAAAAGCAATTTTCTTGGCAGGCTTCTTATTATTTAAAGCAGCTTGCACCGCTTGTCTGCTTTTAGCCTGCAGGGAAGCTGATTCAAAAATAGCCATTAAGTCATCGGGAGTCACGTCAATAAAAGAATTGGTCTGCTGCAGGGCTACAGTAATGTCTTTCTCTGAAATCCCTGCACTCGCAAGACCTACAGAGGCAATAGAGGCATTGTCTTTTTTAGCATCAGTCGCTTGAAATAAATGCGCAGGGTAGCGGCGCCAGTGAAAGAAACCGTTATACACAATCGCAACCACTAACAAACAAGCAATGTTGGCGGCGATCACTAACCAAACAAAATCAAACCCTAATGTGTGTACATCAGCCCCAGACGTTACGGCAAAAAAAGCCGTCGCGCCGCCCGGTGGGTGCAAACAGCCTAAATAATACATCACCAATACACTGACACTCACCGCAACACAGGCGCTGATTAAGGTATTTCCCAAAAACTTATAACAAGCGACACCGATCACTGCTGATAAAATATTGCCCATAATTAATGGCCATGGCTGCGACAATGCACCGTGAGGCACGGCAAATAAAAGCACCGCACTGGCCGCCATTGAGGCGACAAACAAATGCGTGCTTTCGTCAGAGAGCGAATACTGAGTAATTTGATAGCAGCCCGCCATGCTGATGAAAACACCGATTGCTGAAATGTATTTTTCACTGTGCAAAGTCGTATTGTTTTCGACCCCAAGGGTTTTCATGCATTCTTTAATAAAACGATGTATGCCTGCCAATGTTTGTTTCATGATGCTTCTTTTTGGTTCAAATTTAAGCTGTGCGCATTATAAAGGTGCATATTTATGCTGCATAATTAATATTAATGAAGTTTAATAGCATTTATATTGATATTTAAAATGTATGTGAATGGATGCACGAGTGGATTCATGTCGGTATGTCAGAGTGAATGAGGAGAAAAATGGACATTCAGCTAGCCAAAACATTTTTAGAGATTATGAGTGCAGGCAGCTTTCAGGAGGCTGCTAAACGACTGCATGTCACTCAAACCACCGTGACCGCTCGGGTTAAAAGTCTTGAAGAGTCTTTAGGTTGTCGTTTATTTATTCGCAATCGAGCGGGGGCTTCTTTGACTCAGGAGGGAGAGCGCTTTGTTGAGCACGCTAAAAACCTAGTTTTTACCTGGCAGCGAGCCAAGCTCGACTTATCAAAACCCAGCGAGGCGGCCCCAGGGTTGGTCGTGGGGGTAGAAAACAGTTTATGGAATCCACTCTTAGTCGAAACCATTAATCAGCTCTTGGTAGAAAAACAAAACATCGTTTTTGATGCGCGCATAGAAGAAGAGTCGCTGCTGATTAAACAGCTCGATCAAGGCTTATTAGATGCCGTACTGGTGCATAAGCCGCACTATCGCTCTAACCTTGTCGTGGAGTTGCTAATGGAAGAAAAGCTCATTCATGTGCGATCAACGAAAGAGCCCCTGCCTAATCTGTTTATTGATTGGGGTAACGAATTCAAAGCGCAATACGACGCAGTATTGCCACACCCAAGGCAGCAAGGATTTAAAACTAACTTGGGGCCATTAGCGCTAAAAGTGATGTTAAGTCAGGGAGGGAATGGTTATTTTCGCACCCGAGTGGTGCAAAAGTATTTAGCCAGTGGTGAGTTGGAGCGAGTCGTTGGGGCGCCAGAATTTAGCTACCCTGTTTATTTACTTTATGGTGAGCAAGCGGTGTCTGAGGCACTTTCTCGATTTACGTATGCATTAAAGCAGCAATCCAAAACATTGGATTACTGGTCGGTTTAGCTTTTAGGATATTCAATCGGTTTTTCTTCGGCATTTGCCTGTTTATCGAATGTACCGACATACAGCACTGGTGAAGCATCAATATGCTGTGCGTTCATCATCTCAGCAACGCGTTGCAAAGACGAAATAATCATCGTCTGTTCCCATTCTTGTAAGTCTGCATATTGGCGAGCAAATTGGTCTTGCAAGGGAATCGGCGCACTTTTCAGTGTCTCAACCGCTTCATCGGTTAAATGTGCATGCACCTTACGCTTATCTGTTTTTGAACGCTGGCGATAAACCAAACCGCGCTTTTCTAAGCGATCGATAATCGTCGTCACTGTTGCTTGGCTCAAGCTCATCTCATTGGCAATTTCACCAATGGTCACCTCTCCTTGGTCACGGATTGTTTGCAATAGCAAAATCTGTGGTGCGGTTAAACCTGTGGTTTTAGCAAGGTGCTTAGAGTGTAAGTCGGTAGCGCGGATAACACGGCGCAAGGCAACTAAGACGGCTTCAATACTGTTCAATGGCAAACCTCTGAAAATGAATGGGTAAGCAATTATCGACTTTTCGCGACGAAAAATCCATTGATCTCTAAATAAAAGTACAATATTAACGAGGCAGTATCGGGGCTGGATATCTATTAATGTTTAGTGTACTATGCATTCGCACCTAAGGGATTATATGAATTTGTTGCTTTTTTATACTAATATTACAGTTTTATGGCTGTATCAGTATAAAAAGATCATATAATTAAATTAGAGTACTAATAATTAGAGTTTTAGTGGAGTCCCTTTAACTTGTCGAATGAAATCGAATTACGAATCCCAACCCTTTGCGATGGCATGGATGTTTACCGCTTAGTTGAGCGCTGCCCGCCACTGGATACCAATTCCAGTTACTGCAACATTTTGCAGTGTGGCCATTTTGCTCAAACCTCAGTCGCCGCTGTTATGAACGGCGAGATTGTCGGCTTTATCTCCGCTTACCAAAAACCAGAACAGGCAAATACCTTGTTTGTTTGGCAGGTAGCCGTTGATGAAAAAGCCCGAGGTCTAGGCTTAGCATCAAACATGTTGATGCATATATTGCAGCGATCTCAATGCGAAAACGTAAATCGTTTAGAGACCACCATCACCGAAGATAATAAAGGCTCTTGGGCATTATTCGAACGCCTAGCCAAGAAATTATCAACCGAGCTGAACTCATCAATCTGGCTAGAAAAGCAGAAGCACTTTGATGGTCAGCATGAATCAGAAGCCCTAGTGTCAATTGGGCCATTCACTATTCAACAGGATAAAATATAATTATGAAAATTTTTAAAGAAATCGAATCAGAAGTACAAAGCTATGCACGTTCATTCCCTTGCGTATTCAATCGCGCTAAAGATGAATTTATGTGGGATGAAGAAGGTAATCGTTATTTAGATTTCTTGGCGGGCGCAGGCACATTGAACTACGGCCACAATAACGATCATCTTAAAGCCAATCTTATGAAGTACATAATGGAAGATGGCATTACTCACGGCTTAGACATGCATACCAAGGCTAAAGGGGATTTTTTAAATACCTTTAATGAAAAAATTCTAAAGCCGCGCGACATGGAATACATGGTTCAGTTTACTGGCCCAACCGGTACCAATGCGGTTGAAGCAGCGATGAAATTGGCGCGTAACGTAACCGGCCAGCAAAACATCGTAACCTTTACTAATGGCTTCCACGGCGTAAGTTTGGGTGCATTGTCAGCGACAGGTAACTCTCATCACCGCGATGCGGCGGGTGTTAGTTTAAACGGTATTCACCGTATGCCATTCGATGGCTACTTAGGTGATGGGATTGATACGACTGAATATTTAGACAAGGTTTTGTCAGATTCAAGCAGCGGTATTAATTCTCCAGCAGCTGTACTTCTTGAAACTGTTCAGGGTGAAGGTGGCGTTAACGTCGCAAGCATTGAATGGCTACAGAATTTAGAAAAAGTATGCCGAAAGCACGGTCTATTGCTGATTGTTGATGACATTCAGGCAGGCTGTGGTCGTACGGGTACTTTCTTTAGTTTTGAAGAATCAGGCATTAAGCCAGACATTATTACTATGTCAAAATCAATCAGTGGTTATGGTTTGCCATTCGCTGTAGTACTGATGAAGCCAGAGCTAGATCAGTGGAAGCCGGGTGAGCACAACGGTACATTCCGTGGTAATAACCTTGCGTTCGTCACCGCTAAAGATGCCATTGATCACTACTGGAGTGACGATGTGTTTTCTAACGAAGTAAAAGCCAAAGGCGAATACGTTAAAGAACAGCTAATCGATATCGTAGGTCAATACGGCGAAGGTAACTTCACCAATAAAGGCCGTGGTATGTTCCAAGGTATTAACTGTGTTAACGGTGAAATTGCTGCGAAAATCACTAAGAAAGCATTTTCAAAAGGCATGATTATTGAAACCAGTGGTGCTGACGATCAAATCGTTAAATTGTTTTGCCCACTGACGATTACGCAAGAAAACCTTGAGAAAGGCATCGAAATTCTTCGTGAGTCGATTAAAGAAGTTTGCTCAAAAGAAGGCGACATTCCTGAAGAAAAGCTTTACTTCCAAGACTAATTCTTTAATAAAAAATAAGTAATCACTCGAGGGAATCACGGGTGGTTGCTTAGACTAAGAAATAGTTGAATAAGTCGTTAGATGCAAAATGAAGTATAAAGTTAGTTAAAAGTTAAATAGACGTTAAAAGTTAGATCGTTATTATTTGTAGTTAGTAGTTATTACTGAAATATTCACAAAATATATAAAGGTACCCTCATGATCGTTAGAACGTTAGCTGAAGCAGCACAAACAAACCGTAAAATAGTTTCTCCAGATGGTAATTGGGACAGCACACGCTTACTGCTTAAAGACGACAACATGGGCTTTTCATTTCATATTACTACCATCTTTAAAGGTGCTGATTTTCAAATGCACTACCAGAATCACTTAGAATCTGTTTACTGCATGTCAGGTCGTGGTGAGATTGTTCGCTTGGAAGATAATAAAGTTTTCCCTATTGAAGAAGGCACTTTGTATATATTAGATAAGCATGATAAGCATATTTTACGTGCCTTCGAAGAAATGAAATTGGCATGTGTTTTTAACCCACCGCTAAATGGTAAAGAAGTGCATAACAAAGAAGGCGCTTACGAATTAGTGGCCGATACGATCTGATAATCTTTTAATAAAGTGCATTTTATTCGCTCTGTGTACATTTCCAGAGCGAAAATTCTAAAACTATTATTAGGTTGGATTTATACATGAGCGAACATAATATACATACCATCGAAAAAATTGGCGGCACCTCAATGTCTAATTACGAATCCGTTCGTGACAACGTTGTATTAGGTGGTAAAAGAACCACACTTTTTCAGCGGGTTTTTGTCGTGTCTGCTTATGGTGGTATTACCAACGAATTACTAGAACATAAAAAAAGCGGTCAGCCCGGTATTTTTGAATTGTTTGCAAACGGCATGGAAGACAATGCCTGGATGCAAAAATTTGATGATTTAAGACAACAACTTTATGTCATCAACCAAGACCTATTCGGCGAAACTCCTTTATTGTTAAAAGCCAACAAGTTTTTAGACGAACGTCTAATGAACGCTAAGCAATGCCTGCTCGATTTACAAAGCCTATGTCAGCACGGCCACTTCGAATTAGAATCTCATTTAGAAACCGTACGTGAAATGCTGGCCAGTATTGGCGAAGCACACAGTGCCTGGAATACTGCCGAGTTATTACGCCGTGATGGTGTGAACGCTTGCTTCGTTGACCTAACAGGCTGGCGCACCAATAAGCACATCTCCCTCGACGAGCGTATTCGTTTAGCCTTCGACAATATCGACCTAGATTCACAACTGCCTATCGTAACGGGTTACGCCCATAGCGACAGTGGTTTAATGTCATCGTTTGACCGTGGTTACAGCGAAATGACGTTCAGTCGTTTAGCGGTGTTGACGGATGCAAGAGAAGCCGTTATTCACAAAGAATTTCACCTAAGCAGCGCTGATCCTCGCTTAGTTGGCGAAGATAATGCCGTGCCAATTGGTCGTACCAACTACGACGTTGCAGACCAGCTCGCCAGCTTGGGTATGGAAGCGATTCACCCGAAAGCGGCAAAAGGATTGCGTCAAAACAACATTCCTTTGCGCGTAAAGAATACTTTCGAGCCAGAGCATACCGGTACGCTGATTACAGGTGACTATATTAGCGATTCCCCTTGTGTAGAAATCATTGCTGGCTGTAAAGGAATTTTTGCACTGCAAGTCTTCGATCAAGACATGTCGGGAAGCTTGCATGATTACGACCGAGAAGTATTAGCCATTCTTCGTCGCTTTAAAGCGCACATCGTTTCAAAAGATATTAACGCGAATACCATCACGCACTATTTATCTGCTAGTCTAAAAACAGTAAAACGCATTCGTGCAGCGATTGAAGAAAAGTACCCAACGGCCGAAGTTGATCAGCAAAAAGTGGCGATAGTCTCCGCGATTGGCAGTGATATGAAAATTCCAGGCATTTTAGCGAAAGCCGTGAAAGCTGTAGCGTCTAAAACGATCAGTGTGCTAGCATTTCATCAAACCATGCGTCAGGTTGACATGCAGTTTATTGTTAACGAATGTGACTATGAAGAAACTGTAAAAAGTTTACACACATCATTAGTAGAAGTGCACGACCACGGAAGAGCAATATGCCTCGCATCATGACCCTAGCTACATTATTTCTTTTTACTGCATTGCTTGGCTTCCAAGCCAATGCAGTGGAAGTAGTAGCAGAGCAAGCAGTAACAGAACAAGCCACAACAGAAACCCCTTCAGACGTAGCGCCTGAGATTGCAGAATTAAAGAAGCCTATCTACTCTCCTTTTGTTGAAATGTATGTGCTTAATGAACTTAAGCAGCTCAGGATTGATCAAGCCGCCACCAAAAACGATTTAATTCAGCAAATACTCGATAGAGAGCACAGCTCAGTAGACAGAGGGGTTGCGTATGCGACCAATACGGTTACGTATTTCTTCTATATTATTGCAGCGGCATCATCATTATTGGTATTAGTGGGTTGGACTTCGATTCGAGACATGAAAGATCGAGTGCATTCATTAGCGGATACTGAGATTTCTCGATTAATTGCAGAATATGAATCTCGACTGC
The DNA here is from genome assembly GCA_000967895.1 of Oleispira antarctica RB-8. Lineage (GTDB taxonomy): Bacteria > Pseudomonadota > Gammaproteobacteria > Pseudomonadales > Oceanobacteraceae > Oleispira > Oleispira antarctica. The sequence goes on along the minus strand of FO203512.1, from coordinate 3,511,034 downwards.
TCGCGATGGAATCTTTGATGAAGCAAAAGACACAAGACATTGAAGAAAACAGAGAAGAAATTGAATTAACGCAAGAACTTCAATCGCATTGGCTGCGAGCACAGCAAGAACCTTCGCCAAGCAATAAAATATCCATTTACGATGACATTTTAAAGCTCAAGAGCAACGATTGCGAAGCATTAACTTATAAAGCCGATGCCGTACTAGAGCTAGATGAGCCTCAATGGGCAGCAAGCCTATGTCGCCAAGCATTAAAGACTGATCCAGAGAACAGTCATGCCTTCTACCAGCTGGCGTGCGCTTATACGGCTATGAATCAAATGGATGAGGCTATTCGCTATCTAAAAGAAGCGTTAAGTCGTGACAGTTACTTAGATGATATTAAGGCCGATCCTGCCTTACAGCCTTTGGTTGAGCATGATTTATTTAAAGAACTGATCGCCATGGACGACGTTCATAAGTAATCATCGCTCCTTTTTACCTTCAATTCAGAGAGGCATTCGCCGTTGGGTTGAAGGTGATTCTTTATTTTGCTTGTCAGTACTTCTACTAAGCTCCCTTCGGCATTCTAAATGCACACACCTTGTGCAGATCCTGTAGTCACTTATACTATTAAAAAATCATAAGAATCAGCCACAACTTCATTATAAAAATCCGCATAAAACCTCTCTATAAATGAGTAATAACAATGAATTTGATTTTCTTGCACGGTTCAGGTTGCAGCAAAAATGTTTGGGATCAGCAGTTGTCTTTCTTTGACGGCAGCATCGCACTTGATTTACCAGGTCGATCCAATGGCGAGGTCTTAGAGAGTGTAAATGATCTTGCTCAATGGCTGATTGATTATATTAATGATCACGCGTTAGAGAATGTTGTATTAGTCGGTCACTCTTTAGGTGCGGCCGTGGTAATGCAAGCTGCTTTATTAGCCGATAAAAATATTAAAGGGATTGTTTTAATCGGTGCAGGAGCGCGCTTAAAAGTGATTCCTCAGCTAATCACCTCACTGTCTGCATTGGTCGACAAATTAGCCAGTATTCCAGACAGCTTCTTGCAAGCTAATGAGAACATTCCAGAACCGTTTAAAACAAACATCAACGCAGCGATAAAAGAGAATGGCGCACAAACCATGCTCGATGATTTTAATTTATGCGATAAGTTTGATGTGATGGAGCAGTTAGAAAATATTCATCTACCCGTGAAAATCATCGTCGGTGAAAAAGATAGAATGACACCAATGAAATACGCTTCTTTTTTACATGAACGTATCACGCACAGTGAGCTGACCGTTATTGAAAATGGTACGCATATGGTATTTGCTGAGCAGGCAGAGGTTGTTAATAAGCACATTCAAGGGTTTGTGGAGCGGGTTATTGCGTAGTGGATAGCACTACTAATAGACTTAGCGGATTGTGCAATATTTGAGGTGTGGGGAAAAATAATAGAATGGTCCCCACCAGGGCCCGAATTAATGCCCTGCAGGCCACGTAGTTAAAGGGTTTTGCCCAGTTCGGGTTGTCGCTGTACCCCCGTATGTACCCCCAATAGAATTAAAGCTTTACTCTTTTAGGTCAAATAAGCTTAATAATTCCATTATTATTAATATGGTCAAAAAATCGTATTTCAGGTATAAATATAACATTAATTTATACATGACATTTTCAGCATAATAATTATTCTCTGTATGTTATTTGAACTGGTTAGAAGGATTTAACGAAAGATGGCTGTGCAGGGTACTCACTCTTCCAAGATTGCTTCCGCGAAAGCTTCGATTAAGAAAACAAGCAACTTCGAGTTCCTAAAAGAACACGACCCAGTTTTCTTTCAGCTAACCAATAATGCCGAACGCATTTTTGCTATTGATCCTAATGCCTGTTTAATGAAGTTGCGCCAGTTTGGCGAAGCCTTAGCGCAAGATCTTGCGACTCAAGTGGGCTTAATGCGCACCGAGCGTGAAACTCAGTTAGACCTACTCAACAAACTTCGCTCCAGGCTTGACCTAGATCGAACCGTTCAAGACCTCTTTCATCTTCTACGCACATCAGGCAATCATGCAAACCATGAGTTTGTTACCAGCTATAAAGATGCAATGGATGGAATTAAAGTCGCTCGCGAATTAGCTATTTGGTATCACCGTTCATTTGGTAAGAAGGGGGATGCTTTTAAACCTGGCGCCTTTATTCTGCCAGAAGACCCTAGTGCTAACTTACGTCAGCTGCAAACCGAAATATCTAAGCTTAAAACTCAGCTAGAAGAATCGTCACAATCTGTTGATGAAGATACAGATTTTCTTGAGCTGATTAAGCAAGAAGCCCAGCAAGCAAAAGAGCTTGCCGCGCAGCGTGATGAAGACGCCAAAACCTTCGAAGATCTCTATTACCAACAAGAAGACGAGTTAAATACCAGCAAGGCTGCGTTCGATGCAAAGATCAAAGCATTAACGGAAGAGACCGAACGTCTCAAACGTGAAAAAGAAAGCCTACAAGGTATTAAAGAAAATACTCGTAAAGCCTCAGCAAAAGTAGAACTTAGCGAAGCCGAAACTCGCGTATTAATCGATAAGCAATTACAAGACGCGGGTTGGTTAGCTGATACAGAAGCCCTCACTTATAAAAACGGTTGTCGTCCTGAAAAAGGCATTAACAAAGCAATCGCTGAATGGCCAACGTCAGCAGTTGCGCTTGGAGATAAAAAGAGCGGCAAAACGGGTCGCGCAGACTACATCTTATTTGCAGGCCTAATCCCCATTGCGGTAGTTGAAGCTAAAAAAGAAAACCAAGACGTATCCGCTAAAATTCCTCAAGCGCAGCGTTACTCGTTAGGCTTTAAACAACAAATACAATTTATCCCTGCTTGGGCAGAAGAAGGCCGCACCATTGCATGGCCGCAGGGAGAAGAAGGCCACTATCAAATTCCATTTGTTTATTCCTGCAATGGCCGTCCATTCGTAAAGCAATATGCAGAAAAATCCGGTACCTGGATACGCGATGTTCGCCACCCTAGCAATACCGCAAAAGCGCTCTCTTCTTTCCATAGTCCAAGCGGCTTACTCGACAAACTCACACGCAGTAAAAGCGAAGCAGAAGCAAAGCTGAAACAAGAAGGCTTTGGTTATTTAGGCTTGCGTGAATATCAGCAAAAAGCAATTACCGCCGTAGAAAATGCATTAGAGAATAACCAGCCACACGCACTATTAGCTATGGCGACGGGCACAGGTAAAACTCGAACCATCATTGGTTTAATGTATCGATTCTTAAAAGCTGAACGCTTCAACCGAATCCTGTTTTTAGTCGATCGCACAGCACTGGGTGATCAAGCATTCGATTCATTCACCGAAGCCAAGCTAGAACAAAACCAATCGCTCACTCAAATCTATAATATTGCCGATCTAGGCGACATGCGCGCCGAAGCAGAAACGCGAGTACACGTCGCTACGGTTCAAGCGATGGTAAAAAGAGTATTTGATAACGATAACCCTATTCCTATCGATGAATACGACTGTATCATCGTCGACGAAGCCCACCGTGGTTACGCCCTAGATCAAGAAATGGGCGAAGGCGAAATGCAGGTTCGTGATAGTAATCAATTTCTATCCAGCTACCGCCGTGTATTAGATTACTTTGATGCCTTCAAAGTCGGTTTAACCGCAACACCCGCAGCCCACACCAGTGAAATATTCGGTCTTCCTGTTTACACCTACAGCTATCGTGAAGCCGTGGCCGATGATTGGTTAATAGATCACGAACCGCCACTAACGTACGAAACACAGCTGAACCAAAATGGCATCAAAATAGCCGAGGGTGAAGAAGTCAGTGTTATTGATCGTGCAACAGGACAGCTTGATCTAGCCATGCTCGAAGATGAGGTATTGTTCGAAGTTGAATCATTCAACCGCAACGTCATCACCCCAGATTTCAACCGCGTCATCGCCGAAGCGTTTGCTCAAGAATTTGACCCAACGGGCGACGAAAAAACCATGGTCTTCTGTGTAAACCAAGAACATGCAGAGCTGTTTAAAAACACCTTAGAAAAAGCATTCAAAGAACTCTGGCAAGAAGAATACAATACCAACGCGGTGCAAATTATCACGGGCAAAACCGACCGCGTAAAAGATGCTATCTCGCGTTATAAAAACGAACGCTATCCCTCCGTTGCCATTACCGTTGATCTTTTAACCACAGGCATCGACGTACCACCAATTTGTCATCTGCTATTTTTACGCCGCGTGAAATCTCGAATTCTTTATGAACAAATGATTGGTCGTGCAACAAGGCGTTGCGACGATATTGGTAAAACGGCTTTCTACATTCACGACGCAGTTGGTTTATACAAAACCCTGCAAGAAGTGAATACCATGAAACCCTTGGTGAAAGATCCGAATATCACCCTTGATCAATTGCTCGACGAAATGCAGAACCCTGCGAGTTTTGATGCGCCCGGCAGTCAAGAAGATACCAGCCATGCTCACGACGTACTCGACCAGCTTTCACAAAAAGTCATGCGTATATTGCGTAAAGCCAGCAACAAAGCAGAAACCGAGCCAGAGAAAAACAAAGCGCTAAAAGTGAAGCTAGACGAACTCGAAGAACTCTGGGGAGTAGAACCCGCCAAGCTGCACAAGCACTTACACGAGCTTGGCCCACAGCAAGCGAAACAGTTTTTAAGCCAACATAGCAATCTATTAAACCAGCTAGAAGAAGTGAAGGCTCATATCGGCAGTAGCAATCGCCCTATATTTTATGAAGGTGAAGATAAGCTCATAGAGGTAAAGCAAGGTTACGGTGTAGCAGAACAGCCTGCAGATTTCCTTGACAGTTTTTCTGATTTTGTAAAAGACCAAATGAACAGCCACGCCGCGCTTAAAATCGTTTGTTCAAAACCCAAAGAACTCACCCGTGAACAGCTAAAAGAAATTCGCCTGTTACTCGATAGCCAAGGTTATAGCGAAACCAAACTCAATACTGCTTGGCGCAACCAAACCAACCAAGAGATCGCCGCCAGTATTATTGGCCACATTCGACGCGCCGCTTTAGGTGAAGCACTGATCCCATTCGAGCAACGAGTACAACACGCAATGGAAGGCATCTATCAGCAGCAAGCTTGGAGCAAGGTGCAAAAGCAATGGCTAGACCGCCTAGCCAAGCAGCTAGTCCACGAAGTGATTGTCGATAGCCAGTTCATCAACAACCGCTTCGCAGATAAGGGCGGAATCACACGCTTCAATAAAGTACTCAACAATCAATTAGATGACGTACTCGAAGAGCTACGAGAACACCTGTGGGATGCGGTTTAACACACATGTCGACGCAATAGACATGTGGTGATCTTTTGTATGGTATTTTTACTCTTGCAATACACAACAGAGTTTCTGTATGACACATCATACAGAAACAACGTTATGTATTAGATTGTTAGAATAACGATACACAACACAAATAGCGTATGAGCCACCATACACAAAGAGCTTTCCATATGACAAAAGTAATTATTTAATACACAAGACTATAAATCTAGGCCTTATAGGACTATATTAAGCCAAAATTAGAGTTTGTGTATTATATAGGCTAACTCTTGATATATAAGAAGTTGGCAGGAGTAGAGAAATGCAGCCGTACGAACCCAATAATTTACCAATACAAGGCTTAGACTTTGCTCAGTTGATTACTCATGTGGGCGAAGCCAATGCGGCATTAGCCGAATACAGTGGGCTACTTCAAGGCATCGTGAATCCTGCGGTTATGCTATCGCCATTAACTCAGCAAGAAGCGGTACTTTCGTCAAAGATAGAAGGCACACAAGCCACAGTCGAAGAAGTACTTGAACACGAAGCCGGTGAAGAATTTGATGAAAGCAAGAAAGCTGATATCAACGAAATTTTGAATTACCGCAAAGCCCTGATGCTGTCGCAAGACCACCTACAAGATCAAAGACCCATAACCCTTAGTTTAATACTGCATCTGCATGAAATTTTAATGGACAGTGTGCGTGGACAAAACAAGGCACCCGGTGAATTTAGAAAAGACCAAAATTGGATCGGACGATACGGCTGCACCATGGAAGAAGCCAGCTTTGTACCCCCGTCGCCTTTTCAATTGCCCAATTACCTTGAAACTTGGCAAATCTATATGGGCGGCAACGATTTTGACGTGTTAGCGCAAACCGCCATTGTGCATGCGCAATTTGAATTGCTGCACCCGTTTAAAGACGGCAATGGGCGAATTGGACGATTATTGATCCCACTATTTTTGTTTTCAAAAGGGCGTCTTTCAAGCCCCATGTTTTATCTATCTGATTTCTTAGAATCCAACAGAGATGAATATTATCAGCGATTATCCGCCATTTCTCAGCACGGTGATTGGACAGGGTGGATAAAATTCTTTTTGGGCGCAATCACCCAGCAAGCGAGAAAAAACGTATCGCAAGTAAAAGCCATTATGAACTTATACGAAGCGACCAAGGTTCAAGTTCGCGATATAACCCGCTCGCAACATACCGCGCAGTTAGTCGACACATTATTCGATCGCCCGATATTTAGAGTGAGTGATGTGGTGCAGCGTTCAGGCATTAATAAGCAAACATTGCACGGGTTACTAAGACAGTTACAACAGCCTGAGGGGCCATTAACAATATTAAGAGAAGGTATAGGCCGTCGCCCAGCGATATATGCTTTTCCAGCTTTGCTAAATATATGTGAAGGCAAAACCGTACTGCCTGCGACGACTGTTTAAAACCAAATTTAAAAAAACAGATTCAAAATTTACTTTAAAACATATTTAAGAAGACACCATGACCAATAACAACATCGTACAAAAACTCTGGAACCTATGTGACGTATTGCGTGACGACGGCATCAACTACAGCGACTACGTCACCGAGCTGGTTTTATTACTGTTCTTAAAAATGGTTCACGAAAAAACCGAAGCAGGTCTGTTCAACCGTCACCCATTGCCAGAAGGTTGCCGCTGGGAAGACATTAACGACAAAGACGGCATTACATTACTAAACGACTACAAACGTATTCTATTAAGCCTATCAACGGGTACCGATGCGAACGGCAATAAAGTTCACGAAGACAAGCTCATACAAGCTATCTATGCCGATGCACAAACCCGCTTACGTGAACCGCGCCACCTAAAGCAAATGATCAAAAGCCTCGACCAAATCGACTGGTTCAACATCGAAGCCGATGGACTAGGGGATTTATACGAAGGGTTATTAGAAAAAAACGCCACCGAAACTAAATCGGGCGCTGGTCAATACTTTACCCCACGCGCACTCATCGACAGCATCGTGCGCTGCGTAAAACCGCAAGCCGGTGAAGTTATACAAGACCCGGCGGCAGGCACCGCAGGCTTCTTAATCGCTGCCGATAGCTACATAAAAAGTGAAACCGACGACCTCTTTGACCTAACCGAAAAAGAACAAAACTTTCAAAAAAATAATGCGTTTGTTGGTATCGAACTGGTACCTGGTACGCGCCGATTATCGCTAATGAACTGTCTATTACACGGCATCGAAGGCGACAGTACTGATGAATCGGAAGGCGTTATTCATTTAGGTAACGCCCTTGGCGATGCAGGTAAAAGTTTAAAACCAGCCGACGTGATTTTAGCTAATCCACCGTTTGGAACATCCAAAGGCGGCGAAGCATCGATCACACGTGACGACCTAACGTTTGAAACCAGCAACAAACAACTGGCATTTTTACAACATATCTACCGCAACTTAAAACCCGGTGGCCGCGCCGCCGTGGTACTACCCGATAACGTATTATTCGAAGCGGGTAAAGGCACCGACATTCGTCGCGACCTAATGAACAAATGCAACCTGCATACCATTCTAAGACTACCTACCGGTATCTTTTACGCGGCAGGGGTAAAAACCAACGTACTGTTTTTTAGTAAAGGCACCGCCAAAAAACCAAAGCAAGAAGAAAACTGCACCACCCACACATGGGTATACGATCTACGCACCAACATGCCTAGCTTTGGTAAACGCACGCCGTTTGGTGAAAGTCACTTAAAACCGTTTGAAAAAGTCTTTGGTAAAAAAGCCGACGGTACTAGCAAACGCACCGAAGAAGAGTGGAGCTTTACGGAAGAGAGTAAAGAAAACAGCCCTGAACTTCTGATAGAAAAGAACGCCGATAACACAAGGTGGAAATGCTTCACCCGCGACTACATTCGCGACACCAAAGGTGACTCCCTCGACATAAGCTGGCTAAAAGACAAAGACAGCATAGACGCTGCCGATCTGCCCGAGCCCGATGTATTAGCCGCAGAAGCCATGTCGGAATTAACAGAAGCCCTGCGCGAGCTAGACAGTTTAATGACCGCATTAGGCGCTAGCGACCAAGCCAAAGTACAAAAATATTTATTGGCACAATCACTGGGCCTAGCAGCAGAGGGCACAGAATAATGAATACTTTTTTTGTAGCAGGCTGCTTGCAGGCTACTCCATCAAAATTACCGTTCGCCCTGAGCGCGAAGCGGTCGAAGGGTAAATATAAGCACTCACGGAGCATCAGCTAATGACCGTGAAAAAAACACAGCAAAGTCTCAACACCACTCTAGAAAATACCGAACAAGTATTGGGCGGTTTAGAAAATTCATTGGGAGATAATGAAGAAGCGAGCCTGCTCGCGACTCCAGAAAATAGTGAAGCTAATGATAGACTGCCGGAAGGGTGGGTTAGAGCAACTCTTGCAGATATTGCTATGTGGGGGTCAGGCGGTACACCATCAAGAAAAAATGCTGATTACTATGGTGGAGAGATACCTTGGGTTAAAACCGGAGACTTAGGGCCAAGGTATGTTACGGCCGCGACGGAGTTTATAACAGAAGAAGCTGTAAAAAATTCAAGTGCTAAGTACTTTCCAAAAGGTTCTGTTGCGTTGGCTATGTATGGAGCAACAATCGGTAAAACATCGATTTTAGGAATTGATGCAACAACAAACCAAGCCTGTGCCGTTGGGAATCCAATTGAAAATGTCACTTCAACAGATTATTTATATTATTTTTTGAAAAATGAAAAAGATGCTTTTATCGCAAAGGGAAAAGGTGGAGCTCAACCAAATATTTCTCAAGCCTTGATTAAGGTGCATGAAATATCCCTCCCCCCTCTAGCCGAACAAACCGTCATTGCCCAAACCCTAGATACCCTACTGGCACAAGTGGATAACATCAAAACCCGCCTCGACGCCATTCCAAAAATCCTAAAAACCTTCCGCCAAAGCGTATTAGCCGCCGCCGTGAGTGGCAAGCTAACAGAAGAATGGCGGGGGGGGAATGAGTGTGAGACCCCAGAGGTTTCCCATGATTCAAAGTTACCGAGGTTAGATGCGGATGATCTTTATTCTACAACTATAGACGGATGGATTTGGACGCGATTAGGCTCTGTTTCTAAGTTAATAAACGGAGATAGAGGGAAGAACTACCCAAACAAATCTGAGTATGTGGAAAAAGGGATACCCTTTATAAATACAGGTCATATAGATCCCAATGGGACATTATCTGATGAAAGAATGAATTATATATCAGAAGAAAAATATAATTCTTTAGGGGGCGGTAAGGTTGAACCAAGTGATCTTGTTTACTGTTTACGTGGAGCAACAATGGGTAAGACTGCTCGTGTTAATTACGATATTGGTGCAATAGCTTCATCCTTAGTGATTGTAAGGGCGGGTAGAAGTTTAAATCGTGATTTTACCTACTATTTTTTGGTTGGTCCTGAGTCTAAAAAGTTAATCAAAAATTATGATAATGGTTCTGCACAACCGAATCTATCTGCAAAAAGCTTAGCCTCATATCCTATCCAGCTACCGCCGATAGAAGAACAAAGCGAAATCGTCCGCCGCGTAGAAGAACTCTTTGCCTTCGCCGATCAAATCGAACAACAAGTAAAAAACGCACAGATGCGTGTGAATAACCTTACTCAATCCATATTGGCAAAAGCTTTTCGTGGTGAACTCACCGCACAATGGCGCGCAGAGAACCCTGATTTGATTACGGGCGACAATAGTGCTGAGGCATTGCTGGCCAAGATTACAGAAGAGCGTGATAAACTAGTCATAAAGAAAAAGCCTAAAACGATTCAAAAGAAGGTGGCTAACAAATGAAAATAAAACGATTAAAACTTAATCACTTTCGTCGTTTCTCTGACCTAGAGATTGAATTTGATGAACAACTAACGGTATTGGTTGCTAGAAACGGTGCTGGCAAGTCCAGTATTTTAGATGCTATAGCAACCTTGCTTGGGTCATTCTTAACTCGTGTTCCCAAAGTAGCTGGAATAAACCCGAAGGAAACTGATTTTCAGTTATTACCTAATGGTAAGAAACCACCTTATATGCGCATAGCCTGCGAAACATTTGAAGGTATTAAGTGGGATCGAACAGAAAAACGAGATCAGACTAAGAAAACAGCTGAAGCGATACCTGAAGCGAAGGGTATTAAAGACTTAAATAATTATGTGGATCAATTTATTGATGCAGATAACGAAGGTGAAACTTACGAGCTTCCTATTTTTATTTATTATGGAACGGGTCGTGGTGTATTTGAAATGCCACAGCGTACAAAAGGCTTTAATAAGATATTTAGGCGTTTTGATGCGTTTACTGGGGGACTAGAAAGCAGAGCAAATTTTAAGAGCTTTGTTGAATATTTTTATTCTTTAGAAAAAACAGAGAGTGACCGCCAGCAAGAAGTGCGATCATTTGATATAGACATTCCAGAGCTTCGTGCAATACGCAAAGCGATTACGGCAATGCTTCCTGATTTTTCAAATCCCAAAGGCGCTAAGCCTGCTGGTATTCAGGTCGATTGGAAAGTAGGTGAGCAGACGAAGAAACTTCGTATTGAACAACTCAGTGACGGCTATCGAACGACCTTAGCTATGGTTATGGATATTGCAGGCCGTATGGCTGAAGCCAATCCAGAGATGGATGATCCTTTATTAGCTTCTGGTATTGTATTGATTGATGAAGTAGATTTGCATTTACATCCTGGCTGGCAGCAAACGATATTGCTAGATTTAATGCGAACGTTCAAAAACCTTCAATTTATAGTATCTACACATAGCCCGCAGGTAATTTCATCCGTTAAGCCTAAATGCTTGAGAGTGATTGATTGGATGGGTGAGAAGCCAAGTATTAAATCAGTCTCGTTCTCTGAAGGTGCTGAATCGCAACAGGTTTTAATGGAAGTTTTAGGGCTTGAATCTCCACGCGTAAAAGACCTCCCAATTGTACAAAACTTAATTCAATACCAAGAATTGGTTTCTAAGGACTTATGGGATACCCAAGAAGCACTGAGCTTACGAAAGAAGCTTGATGCCTGGGGTTCTGAGTATGAACCTGAGTTAGCTCGATTAGATATCGATATTCGTTTGAAAGAAATGGATCGTCTTGATGAAGAAAATTGATAAGACAGATGCTCCTACCAAGCTCGAAGCATATAGGCGGTTACGCCCAACAGCAAAGTGGGAGAAGTTTGTAGATAAAACTAATAGAAGAAAGCAGGCTCAGAATCACATAAAAGGCGATCAAGGCGGTCTTTGTGCCTATTGTGAAATTAATTTAAAGAATGCTGATGAAAATGGAAAGGCAGACTTTAGAGTTGAACATTTTCACCCTAAATCTGACTATTCGACCGTGCATAACTGGCATTTAGATTGGCAGAATCTATTAGGCTGTTGCCATGGAGGAAGTCAAGCTAACGTAGTTGAGGCGGGAGAGCGCCACAGTAGTCCTGATCATTCATGTGATGTACCTAAGGGAAATGAGAATTGGGATGATGTGATTCTGAATCCGTTAAATATTCCACATACGCCTATTTTATTTTCCTTTAATCGAACAGATGGCGCAATTTCGCTCAATAACGATAATTGCGATCAAGTAGGTGTGGATAAAGTTAAAGCACAAGCAACGATTGATAATTTACGACTTGATAGTGACCGCTTACGACGATTAAGAAAAGCTGCGCTTGATAATGTAAATGACTCCCTCAAGGAATTAATTGCGGAAGGTATGAAAATAGAGGATGCGCGATCTAGGCTTGCTAGAGGATTGTTAAGGAAAAACGATCAAGATCACTGGCCAGCATTCTTTTCGTCATTGCGTGATTATCTGGGAAGCGCTGCTGAGCACCAATTAACGGATATTGGTTATATTGGCTAAATATGAATCTGCCTATCATAAAAAGGGTATTACTTAATGGCTGATAGAACGTTATACGAATTCAATGGTGAAAAACTTGGTAAAGGACCTTTGGTTTTAGCCGTTATTAAACACCTAGTCGTAATAGAAGGTAAAACCTTCGAAAGTCTCAAAGCATCTCTTGAGCCAAAAGGCTTCAACGACAATGTGATAATTAAAAAATTAGATTATAAAGAAAAACTAAATTCCAACCCTGATACGAAAAAAAGATATTTTAAAACTGACCCAGTCAGCGACTCTAATGGGGTAACATTCCTTGTCTGGAGTCAATGGGGTATCGGCAATATAGACGCATTTGTGGTTTGGGCTAGAGATAATGATTTAACGATTAAAATCCTTGCGGATAGAGATAGTACACTATCTAAGTATTTTGAATTCTATAAAAAGAATCCTGCACAGGAATGGATTGATGGTTATAGGATCCAATGTGAATATTTAGAATCCATCAATGTTGATGAATTTAATTTTTCTTCTGAAGATTTTTTAGAAAATTACTGGCGTTCTCAGCAAAATGAAATTAGTAGCGTTAAGCCTGGTTTTTTTAGTGATGAAGAGTACTTTGCTTTAAAAGCAGAATTACCAAAAATAAGTATGGGTATTTATAGCTCTCCAACTTCTGATGAGTATGATGATGTAAAAAGTTGGGCTTCTATTGCTAAAAAAGAAGGTAAGTTTAATACAATCAAACATGGTGTAATAAATCGCTATTTTTGCGCTTGCTCTCCGTCAAGTTACTGCACAATTCTCAATCATGAGCAGTTAAGAGATTTCGCTGGCCACTGGAATAAAAGTGGGTTCGGTCCGAATATTGATCCCAGAGGAAATTGGGCTGAATTAAATAGCCGAGTAGTTAAGACTATTAAACTTCGAGGTTTTGAGGAAGAAGATACTTATCTCCTAAATACCTTTATCTACATTTTAAAAGAGCACTTGCTAGGTGAGGTAGAAAATGTCTTTAGTGAAGAGTTGGGTGCAGAAGGGATAACAGTGATCAAAAAGAATAAAAATCTTAATCAATCTTTAAATACTATTCTTTATGGCCCCCCAGGAACTGGAAAGACATTCAATACTATCAACCGAGCAGTTAATGCAGCTGATCCAAGTTATGTAGGCACTCGTACTGAAATAAAGAAACGTTATGATGAGCTAGTTAAAGATCAACGCATTCACTTTATAACTTTCCATCAAAGCTTTAGCTATGAAGAGTTCATTGAAGGTTTAAGAGCTACTACTGATGCTGGTCAAATCAGTTATTCAGTGGAGCCAGGTATCTTTAAAAGAATATGTCAGGTTGCTGGTATAGGCGCAAAGGCATCTAATAGTTTTGATAAGGCTTTGCAGCAATTTAAAGATAAAATAGATGCAGAGCCTGATCTTCAGCTAACCACCGTACAGGGTAGGCGATATAAGGTTGAATATCATGGAAATTCAACCTTTAGAGTATTTCCAAACGGCTCAAAAAATGATGATCTAGCAAGGGGTTATCCAGTCTCTATTGATAATATTAGAAGGTTGTATCAGAACCCAGAAGTTAAAGATCTATATAACGCATCATATGTTAAAAGTATTCTAGGGTTTTTTAAACGCGAGCTTAAGCTAGAAGAATATAATTATTCACAGACTGCTGATAAAGATAATTATGTCCTCATCATTGATGAGATTAACCGGGGTAATATCTCCAGTATATTTGGTGATTTAATTACTTTAATTGAACCTAGCAAAAGAGCAGGTCAAGAAGAAGCGCTTTCTGTAGAGCTTCCCTATTCTAAAGAATCTTTTTCTGTTCCCAATAATCTTCATATCATCGGCACCATGAATACTGCAGATAGATCACTAGCGTTAATGGATACCGCATTACGCCGCCGTTTTGATTTTATTGAAATGATGCCAAATTTAAATAAATTGGCTGGTATTGACGTTGATGGTATTAATATTTCTAAGATGCTTGAAGTGATTAATAAGCGAATAGAAGTGCTTTATGATCGTGAGCATACTCTAGGTCACGCTTTCTTTATGCCGTTAAAAGATGAGGCGGAAGATAAACGTTTTAATATGCTTCAAGGTATTTTCAAGAATAAAATCTTACCCTTGTTAGAAGAGTATTTCTTTGAAGACTGGGAAAAAATCCGTTTGGTATTGGGTGATAATCAGAAAACAGATCAAAACTTGGCTTTTATCTCTATGGTTAAGAATAATTCTATTGGTGATTTATTTGGTAATGATGAAGAAGCAGAGAATCTAAGGTTGGATGAGATTGTTACTTATCAGCGTAATGATGCAGCACTAGAAGAGATTGAAGCTTATAAAGGTATTTATGGTGAATAAGCCATACTGTATTCGTGAGTTTGGCTTTTTAGTGAGCGAGGCTCATGGATTTTCAGAGAGTACGAAAAGTGACAAGCTCGCGACTAATGTAGTTGTTTTGCCTAATAAAGCGTATGAAAGCTTGATGGCGCTGCAATATAGCGATAGCGCCCGCGATGCCGATATTCAACCATTTTTAAAACCTGCTATCTATCGTCGTAAGCCTGCATTACAAGTGCGTAATTATGTCGGGGTGCTTCAAACAGCTTGTGGTACTCAAATTGAAGTGTTGCCTAAGATTTATAATCCTAATAGTGGTAATGAAGAAGAGTACTGTCGTAGCGCCTTGTTGAAAATGTTGCGTACTTTAAGAGATAGCCCTTTTAAAGATGCGGGTAGGGCAGATATTCACGATGCCAAGATGCCTTTGCTGGAAGTGTATATTAGCCAATTCTTGGCATTGGCTAATCAGCTGGTTAAGCGTGGTATACGCTCAGATTATGTGAAAGTTCAGAAGAATTCAAAATTCTTGAAGGGGCGGTTATTAGTTAGTCAGCAAATTCGTAAAAATAGCATTCATAGTGAACGCTTTTATATAGAGCATTCTGAATATCAGGTTAACCGACCTGCGAATCGATTAATTAAAACGGCATTAGTGAAAGTCGCTAAGCTGGCTAGGTCTAACCGTAATCAGCGCTTGGCACGAGAGCTTAGTTTTGTTTTTGAAGACGTACCGAAGAGTCATGATATTGCAGGCGACTTTCAAAAAGTAAAGATTGATAGAGGCATGCAGCATTACCAAGAAGTATTAGCTTGGACGAAATTGCTGTTGTCTGGCTTGGGGCCTACTGCTTCTGCAGGGGCGTTTAATACCTTATCGTTGCTTTATCCTATGGAGCGCATATTTGAAGACTACGTTGCTCATTGCTTGCATAAAAACATGCCAGAGGCATTGGGTGAAGGTGCAAGACTTAAAACCCAAGTCGGTGGTAAGGCGCTAATCAATGATCATAATGACAAACCGATGTTCCGTTTACGTCCAGACCTTATGGCTATAGAAGGTGATAAGGCTTTGTGGGTAATGGATACCAAGTGGAAGCTGATTAACGGTAATAGTAGGGCTAAGAATTACGGAATCTCACAGAGTGATATGTATCAGCTGTATGCGTATGGGCATAAGTATTTAACGGGTGATAAGAAGTTGATGCTTATTTACCCTATGAATGAGAATTTCAAAGAGCCTTTGTCTAAGTTTACCTATGAGGAAGATTTTGAACTGTTTGTGGTGCCGTTTGATTTGATGAAGGGGGAATTGGTGTATTAAACCTCTCAATGTTGTTCTCTCATAACCTTTCGATTATGAGTTCTTCTATTTATGCGTCTAATAATTATCAGTCATATATAAGCTTAATATAAATATTATATTTCTCTATGGTTTAGTGATCTATTAGTTATCTCTATTTTTGATTGTTTCTGTGGTTGCTTGTGGGTTTGCGCTTGGCGTTTTGGTTTTAGTTAGAATTAATAAATATTATTTATAAGTACTTTATTAGTATTTTCTTTAACCTCTGAGTCTTGCGTGTCTGTTTTCTTACTTGCCTTGAGGGAGTGGTGTTTCTTGAGGGTGTGGAGGCTCTGTGGTTGTTTTTGTCGTGTTCTTAGTCCTTTTTGGCATTCTTATGGCTGGCCCTGTGTTTTTGTTAATATAAGTACTTTATAAGTATTAAATTAAACTAATATAAGTTAAATATAAGTAAATTATTGCTTGTTTTGTCGGATTTTATGGTTATATTTGTAATCCATAGCGAGGCGGTTGAGCCATTAAAAATATTTTTATGAAGGGTAGTGTGCATGGAAACTAATGATATTCAGATGAGTCAAGAAGGTAAGTTATTGATAAATAAGCAAAAAAATAATGATGGTGAAGCAGGAAAGGTTGATGGCAGTAAGAAAGTTAAAGGCACTGAACAAGCGGACAAGAAGCAAGAAGGTAAGAAAAAAGAAAGCCATAAGAATGATAACAAGGCATGGCTAAGTCAGAGAGTGAGTGAGCTTGGTGAGGATAAAATCCTATACTCATCAAATAGCTCGGGTAGACACCCTTACACAAGGGAGGTGCTTTTATTAGCTGAGCTAAGAGGCTTTAAGCAAGTTGATATGGCGGAGATGTGCCAAGTGTCTCAGTCTCAGATATCACAGTGGCTTGGTGGGCAAAGCAAGGCCACAGGAGAGCAGCTAGAGTCGTTGATTGATCACATATCGCCATTAGCCCCAGGTAAAGAATTCTTTATCGAGGAGGTGGTTAAGCGTGTAACTCTTAGTTTGCCAGATGACTGGGAAATACGTGCAGTGGTAGGGTATTTAGAAAAAAATGCGCGTGGTATGAGCAACATTAACGAAAGCAATATTCAGCGCTATGCACTGGAAGGTATTCTTGCTGAAGAGCGTGTCGCATTAGATGGGCTGCATAGTCAGCATGAACCCGCTAATGAAGAGTTGTTGTTACGTAAAAATCACCTTGAGCAGCTTAGATCTGAATATGAGGATGCTCAGGTTGATTTTGAGCAACAAATTGAAGTATGGGAAGAAAGTCGTGGTGAATATCTAGCAAGTAATCCAGAGCTGGCTGATTTAGATGAAGAAAAGAGAGGCAAGATACTTGATAGACACTTTCCTATGCCTGAACAATCTAAAAATGAGGAGGGTGAATTAATAAGTGCTATTGAAGATGCTTTGGGTGAGAAAGTTTCTGAAGGTGGTTTGGATGATGCTTACAAAGTAGCGTTTAACCAAATTACTGATGAATTGTCTGCGCTCAGTGAAAGCTATAAATTAAAGTATGCTGAAGAAACTGCTAAGTGGTTGAGAGAGAAAGAAAGTCGACAAGTTTTTGGGCGTTATTCAAAAGAATACGATTTAAACTCGATTGTTTTGAGTGAGAACTTGCATGCAATTGGCGGTGAGTTTAAAAAGCTGGCAGCGGAGCTTTATGGTGAATTGAAGTTTACGTTAGCGTATGAAGAGTTAGAAAGTTGGGAGTATGACCGTCGTCGCCATGAGATTGAGCTTAATATGAGTACGGTTTTTACAGAATACTGTAAGTCACTTTGTTCTCGCGATAATTCATATGATCAATATATCGATATTGAAAGTGAAACTGTTCAAGTTTGTGGAGAAATCATATTTGGTGAGGCTAAAGGAAAAGAAAATACTGAAGAGTCTAAAAATATTCGCTGTTATCGATTATTTAGCAATAAGCTTGCTTTAGTATTTGGCTATGAATATGAGGAAGGTAAAAGTAGTCAGTACGAGAGTGATAATGATGGGTATTATAAAAATATATATGTATTTGATGATGCTGAAAGCGTTCTAGAGGAAGCTGAAGGTTTATTAGGCAGTGATAAGGAATCTGAAATCTGTATCAACGAGTTAAGTGAAAGTCTTGCTCTTTTTGGATATAAGACTCCTGGCTTTAGAAGTATCTATTAAGAAATAAAACCATAAGTAACTAATTCCTTTCATATTGAATTTTCGATAGGGATTAGTGTGCTTAAAATTCGGATAAAGAACAATGAATATGATAAATAGCTTAGCTAATAACTCAGATAAAAGAACAAAGAAAAAAGCGAATCCTTTTTCTGATACTTCTAATTTAAAGATACGAGAATTAGAAGTTACGGTAACCAATAAATGTAATTTGACCTGCCGTGGTTGTGGCTTTGATGTGCCAAACCAAATTGCGGCGGTAAGTGGTGAGGGGATTGATCAGCATATTGCAGCGCTTTATCAGTTGAAGGGCTTGGGGTTGTCAATTGGGAAAATTGTGCTGGTGGGTGGTGAAGCCGCTTTAGCAAAATCATTGCCTGAATATATAACTCAAATTCGACAGATAGGTATTTCTGATGAAATTGAGTTAGTGACTAATGGTCTTTATCCACAAGGAGTATCTAAAGAAGTTTTACTTCAATTAGATAGCTTGGTTATCAGTGATTATATTTGCACTGATAGTTTTGAAACCCATTGGCGTCAATATTTAGAAGCTTCTGGGAGCTATAGTCAAATCTGGTGTACAGAATATCAAGCAGCATCCTGATCCTGTTGTTCTTGTTTGATGCCATCACGAAATTTCACACCCGTAATCACATCCGCTAATAAATTATAACCTCGTAATCTGTGCCACCGTTTCTGAGCCGTTTCCATTAACTTCAATACCATCGCTAACGTCGTTACTCGACTGCCACAATTTTTACTTTTTGTTGTTCTTAACCGCACCGTCGCAAAAACAGATTCTATCGGATTAGATGTACGTAAATGGCCCCAATGCTCAGCAGGAAAATCATAAAATACCAACAAGGCTTCTCGATCTTTTTCAAGACACCTCATCGCTTTCGGGTACTTAGCTTCAAATAATTTAACGCAATTTGTCATGCTTTTATTGGCTTCTTCTTTTGTTTCAGATTGCCAAATTTCATGCAGTGCGCTTTTTACTTTTGGTTGCATCGCTTTAGGAAACTTAGCGAGCACATTCGCTGTCTTATGAACCCAGCAACGCTGCCCTTGTGTCGTTGGCCAGCACTTAGAAAGCGCTTTCCAAAAGCCTAAGGCCCCGTCTCCGACAGCAACTTTAGGCTCGATGCTTAAGCCTCTTTGCTTTAGGCCGAGTAATACTTCAGACCAGCTTGCCTCTGACTCTCGATAGCCATCACTCACGGCGATGAGCTCTTTATTTCCCAGCTCGTCCGAGCCAATGATCACCAGCAAGCAGACTTTATCATCCATTCTTACATTGCAATAAACGCCGTCAGCCCAAACATAAACATAACGCTTTTTACTTAGATCTCTTTTCTGCCACTGGGTGAAATCAGCCTCCCAGCTTGTTTTCAACCGGCTGATTGTAGCAGCCGAAAGGCCTTTCGCTTCCTCTCCCAATAGGTGCTTTAGCGACTCACTAAAATCACCCGTTGAAATGCCGCGCAAATAAAGCCACGGTAAAAACTCTTCAATACTTTGGCTGCGTTTTAGATAAGGCGGTACAAGTGAGCTGTTGAATTTTATGCCATTATCAGTACGGTCACGCACCTTAGGAACTTTGATATCAATATCTCCTAAGCCTGTTTGTATAGTTCGCTCAGGAAGGTAGCCATTGCGCACCAGGCCAGTCTTTCCATCTTCTGTTAATAACCCTTTATGATCGGCTAAAAGCTGTTGAACTTCGGTTTCAATCGCTTGGGCTAACAACTGCTGCGCGCCTTGCTTTAAAACTTGTTGTAATAAGTCAGTTGGCTCTGGTTTATGTAGCTGAGAAATATTATTATCATTCATGCAGTGTACTCCTTTTGGTTGTTGATCCGCCAAGATCAATCAACAGGATACGCTGCTACTTATTTACCCGATACACCAGAAATGATCATACCTCAGCTTCTGGTTATCGCAATAAAATCGACTTTCGCAGAAAAAGTGCTTGGGATGATTTATTCAGTGAAGTCAAAAACGATGCTGCGTTAACGGAGCATCATTGGAATAGTTGCTTCTATAGAAGTTATGACGTGACCCTAGAGCGTGGCCGCTTATTCTCTTGCTCTCGTATTGCGAAGAAGAAATGGGATGAGCAGGGGCTGTTAATAGAGTCGATAACTTCATTGTCTGCTATTGATGAATACTTGAATTCTACTAAACCAAAACAAGCGTGTTATTCCTGTGCCACAGTTGGTAATTGCTCTCAAATACCGGTTGCTGAGCAAGTGAGTACAGATATAGAAAAAATAGTAGCAAAAGCTGAGAAGTATATGGATAAGGTGATTAAACATGGATAGCAATAAACTTTATTATGTCGTGGGCTTGGCGGGTGCTGGTAAAACAACAGTGTGCAAGCAGCTGGCTGAGTGTATTGATGGTGGCGCTGCACCGCAGACTTCTGGGCGTTTTATGGATTTTATTAAAAAAAATGGAGTAGAAACCCCTAAAAGCCTAGATGCAATATCTCATGAAAAGCGTGAGGACTTAATTAATGGTCTTCATCATTCGTTTTTGCAAGATAAAAGCAAAAATTCGTATACGTTTTTAGATGGGCACATGTTTGTAACGAACTCTAATACTGGCCTTCGTGTTAATGCAATGGCTAGTGAGAATAACGATGTATCGGATGGGCTCATATTTTTAAATACACCTAATGAGGTTGTTGCTTCTAATATTGATAGCGATAACCAGTCGGGCAAGCGCAATAGAAGTGAGTGCAGTATTGATGTTTTGAATGAACTTTCCGAGGAAGAGTTTCAAGGGGCAGAAGATTATTGCTTGCTGAATTCCATTGCCTTTGGGGTTTTGAATAATATCTCCTTGGCTGGGCAATTTTTTGAAGTAGGCTTTGATGATGTTTATTATTTAAATGACTATTATTTGAGCAAAAACACTAAGTTAAGAGAGCTTTATAAGGCCCAGTTTGAGAGTGATTTATCACCATCATCGCTACGTAAACAGCATTATGAACTCGGTTCTAAGCTAGTGGAGCCACTTGAGAAGAAAGTGGGAGCTGATCTTTCTAACTTTCAGGTGCTATCCATACCAAGGTCAGGTAACTATATAGCCAATGGCTTTTGTGAAGGTTTTAATGGTAGATTTATCATGAGTAAGGAGCCTGCTGAAATTGTTTGTGATATGGATGAATCTAAAGGTCTAGTTATCATAGATTCTGTAATAGATTCAGGTAATACGGTTCGCAATATTATTGAGGCGCTGCCCAGTACGTATGTTCAGCCTATTCATGTGGTGTGCTTAGCGATCAATATTAAAGCCTTAGAGATGATTGAAAGCTATAAAGAGACTGTTGAATTTCATTGTTTAGGATTTTCAAATAAAACAAATCGTCCAAAAGGCATCTTTGATATGGGCGCTCGATTATATGGCACGCCAGATTAAGTTTGGCTAAAAATACAAGACACAACGATCATAAATAAGGGAAAAGCAATTAGGAGAGCGGCTAGTTGCTTCGACTAGGGATACATTACATGAAAATATATTATGTGGATGCTGAAAATGTTGGTATGGATTTTTTAGAAGAAAAAAATATTTCAGTATTAGACAAGGTATTTGTTTTTAGCAATAACGAGAGCTTTAAATTAGAATGCGAGAAGCTTCTTTATAACTGTGTCAATGGTTATCCAGCAGGGAAGAATCAGGCTGATTTCCATATGATTGCTCATTTAACAAGGTTGCTTTCTCAGCTATCTAATAAAGAGAAAGGGGCCGTTAATTTTATTTTTTGTTCAAAAGATCAAGACTTACTGAAAGCTCTTAATTCTCAGTGTTCGTTGGCTGGAATAAATAATACCACCACTTTTCCGCTAGGAAATAATAAAACGAAACCAAATGATGGAGGTAAGAAAAAGGACAATCTGTCTAATCTTGAAAACTTAATTTTGGAAAATTTTGCAAAACCTTCCAAGGCATACGATGTGCAGATAGCGCTTGGGTTGTCTAAATCAGAGTTTTCAAAAGTTATCAATAAACTAATTAAAACTAAAAAGATTAAGCGACAGTCAAAATCCAGTAAGAAGTGGGGTGCTGTGTGAGTCTCTCGTGTGATAGCACAGCAGGAATTAAATGGTCTCCCCACCAGGACTCGAACCTGGAGCTAAGCCTTAGGAGGGCCCTGTTTTATCCAGTTAAACTATGGGGAGACATGCAGCGACGCTATTCTATTACTTTCGGGGGGCTTATGACAACCTCGTTAAGTGAACTTATGCGCGCTTCCTTTCTCTAATTACGTTATCTTTGTTTAATAATAATTATTTGGTGGTTTGTTTTTTACATGAGAGATACAAAGCCTTTATTAATGGTATCCAATTTCCCTGCATTAACTCGCTCTAAGCTGGAAATACTACAGGTGAATCTTGGTTATACCTGTAACTTAAGTTGTACGCATTGCCATGTAAATGCGGGGCCTAAGCGTACCGAGCAAATGGATAAAGCCAATATTGATTTGGTGATTGAAATTTTAAAGCAGCATAAAGTTGAGACGCTGGATTTAACGGGGGGCGCGCCGGAGTTGATGCCGCATTTTCGTTATTTGGTTAAAGCGGCGCGTGAACTTGGGGTTACTGTGATAGATCGTTGTAATTTGACGATTTTAAATGAGCCCGGCCAAGAAGATCTTGCTCAATTTTTAGCCGATAACCATGTTGAAGTTGTTGCCTCATTACCTTGTTATAGCGAAGACAATGTTGATGCGCAGCGTGGTAAGGGTGTTTTTGAATCGAGTATTGAAGGTTTGCAAAAGCTTAATCAGCTTGGCTATGGCAAGGATGATTCAACATTACCTTTAAATCTTGTCTATAACCCCGGCGGTGCTTTTTTACCCCCAGGCCAGGTTGAGTTAGAAGCGGCTTATAAAGAAGAGCTTGGCGCTGAACATAATATTCAGTTTAATAATCTGTTCACTATTACTAACATGCCGATCTCGCGTTTTGGTGCGGTGTTATTAGCGCAGGGTGAGTTTTACGATTATATGAATTTGCTTAAAAACAGTTATTCGCCTGCTAATTTGGCCGGTGTTATGTGTTTGAATACGGTGAGTGTAGGTTGGGAAGGCAATCTTTATGATTGTGATTTTAACCAGATGTTAGAGATACCACTTTCTGGAAGTCATGGCATTAATAATATTGAGAGTGCCAGGCATGTTGAGGGTGCCAATAAGATTAAAGGGGATAAATCGAGCTATCACTTAAGTGATCTATTAAGTTCTGATCTAAATGGCTTCCCTATTGCAGTTGCAGATCATTGTTATGGTTGTACGGCGGGGCAAGGCAGCAGTTGCGGTGGTGCGATTGATTAGAGGCGCGATGGGTTAGTGGGTCGCTGAAGAGTATTAAGCAAAGAGTCTTATGAGATTAGATATTGTTATTCCTGTGTATAACGAAGGTGAATCTGTTTTGTTTTGGTTGGAGCAGGTTGTGAGCTATTTGAAAGCAGGGGATCGACTGATCGTCGTCGATGCCAGTGATGCGTTAACTACAGGAGATAGTATTCTCCAGAATAATCGTATTTTTCAGCAAGATAATGTTTTTTATTTAACGTCAGATAAAGGCCGCGCACTGCAAATGAATGCTGGTGCTGAGTTTTTATTATCGCGTATGCGTGACGATAGATCAGGGCTTAGTCTTGTGTGGTTTTTGCACAGTGATAGTGGATTGTCGAATAAACACTGTTCGTATTTACGTGCTTTAAGCTCCGATGTTATTTGGGGGCGGTTTGATGTGCAGTTAAATCCTGATCGTTTTCCTTTTGGTATCATTTCCAAGTTTATTAATCTTCGCTCTCGTATTACTCAGGTAATGACAGGGGATCAAGGTATTTTTATTCGTAGTGATATTTTCCAGCAGCTACAAGGTTATGCTGATGTTCCTTTGATGGAAGATGTGGAAATTTCAAAGCGTTTACGAATATTGGGTGGCGCTGAGTGTGCTGGCCCGATTTTGAAAACCAGTGCGCGACGTTGGCAAAAAGATGGCTGGGTAAAAACGGTATTATTAATGTGGCAACTTAGGTTGCTTTATTGGTTGGGTGTTTCACCGAGAAAATTGGTAAAGAAATATTATGGTTAAAGCTGGCGATCAGAGAAATTTTTCTGACCAAAAATTCGAGTGGGTGGTATTAAGCAAAGCGCCGATTGCGGGTTTGGTCAAAACGCGTTTAATTCCTGCCTTGGGTGAGCAAGGCGCTTGTGATGTTTATAAGCAGCTGCTTACGCGTTTGAGAGAGAGTTTAAGCGAAGTATTAGTCGATACGCCGCTAACGTCTCAAGTTGCGTTATGGATTGCAGGAGATTCCGACCATGAAGCTTTTAAATCTTGGTCTAGTTTGGCAACGTTTTATCAGCAGCCTAGCGCGGGAGATCTGGGTGAAAGAATGGCACTGGCTGTACAATCGTCATTAGCGCGCGGTTGTATTCCTATTTTAATCGGGGTGGATGTTCCCGATTTAGATAAAAAATATTTAAAAAACTGTCTAACTCAATTTAAAAAATATGACTTAGTGATCAGCCCTGCAGAAGATGGAGGTTATGGTTTGCTCGGAATGACGCAGTTTTATTCCGCTTTATTCGTCAATAAATTCTGGGGCTCTGATACTGTTTTCCAATCGACAAAATCAGATGTTGAAAAATTAAAAATTAATGCAGCCTATTTATTAAAGGTTTGGGATGTCGATGAAGTGGCCGATGTTGAGCGATTTCGGCTAATTCAGTCGTAAAAATACGCTATAAATATTGTCTTTTTTAGATAAATATCAATAATGCCTTCTGTGTCTCATAATCTCTTTGCTTTACCGCTGTTTGCTTATTGACCTTGTTGTTTAAGATGCTGATAATGCGCGCCTGACCAATTGGTCAGACTTTATCAAGCAAGCATCGCTAGGTCGTTTTCGTGTTAAATATCAAATCAAGAAAAATTCTTTTAAATGTGCTCACCCTTATGGGCTTGTTGTTGTCGCTCGCCATTTCAAATATTAGTTATTCGGCTCCAATTAAGGCGGCATTTATCTTAGTTGGGCCGGCTAATTATGTAGGGTGGAGTTACTCACATGATCAAGGGCGTCGCTTTTTAGAGCAAAAATTTGGTGCTCAAATAGAAACTGAATTTGTTGAATTTGTACCGGAAGGTCGTGCTTCCCGAGAAGTATTGCAAGAATTGGCCTCAAGAAACGATATTGTTTTTTCGACGTCTGTTGGTTACATGATTTCAACAGAAGGCATCGCTCGTGATAATCCAAAAGTCATGTTTGAGCATGCAACAGGTTCTCGCCAAGGCAAAAACCTGAGTAACTATGCAACGCGTGCTTATCAGCCTCGATACCTTTCTGGTTTAATTGCTGGAAGTATGACGAAAAGTGGAAAAATTGGTTACATTGCCGCGCATCCTATTCCAGAAGTTATTCGCGGTATCAATGCTTTCACTTTAGGGGTACGAGAAGTTAATCCAACAGCTGAAGTGGAAATCGAGTGGACGAAAGCTTGGTACGATCCAGAAAAAGATATTGAGTTAGCTAATAAGTTAGTCGCTTCAGGTGCTGATGTGCTAACCCATCATACCGATTCCTCATCAGTGACGGAGACTGCTGAGAAGAACAATGTTTTTGTTATTGGCTATAATTCTGATATGAAAGATTTTGCTCCAAATAATCATTTAGCCTCGGTTATTCATAACTGGGGTCCTTATTACGCTAAGCGTATTCAAGCGTTGTTAGATAATAACTGGAAGTCGGGTAGCGAATGGTCTGGAATGGCTGAGTCAACGTCGAAGCTGGTTTCACTGAGTCCTAAAATTCCCGTGAAGATTCGTGAGCTGGTTGCGAATAAGCAAGCCGATATAATATCAGGTAAGTTTGAAGTGTTTGCTGGGCCGATTAAAAATTATCGTGGCCGTGTGCGCATTAGAGAAGGTAAGAAATTGTCTGATGATAAGCTATTGCGTATGAACTGGTATGTGGAAGGCGTAACGGGATCTTTGTTGTCTTTCTAAAGAAAAAATTAACCACAGAGGTAGCAAATACCTCTATGGTTAATGATTTTTAGCTTTTTGACCAGGGATTAGGTTTCCCTTTTGATTCAGTCGCAGTTTCTTCTTTTACAGAACTCTCTTCAACGTCTACTTTAGCTTTTCCCCAAGGGTTGTTTGAATTCGCCGCTTTGGATTGAGCATTTTCTGCAGCTGGTATTTCAACCGGTGTGGCAGTAGGAAGTTCGGTAGGCGCTTCAATAGGCATTTCAGTTAGCGCTTTAATCGGCATTTCAATAGGCGCTTCAACTGGAAGCTCAGTAATCGCTTCAGCAGGCATCTCAGGAATAGGTTGAGTATTAGGCTCTATTTCTGCTGTAGATTTAGCCCACGGATTAACTGAACCCGATGTTTTAGGTTCAACTTCTACAACCGCTTTGGCTTTTGCCTTAAACACATGAATTTGTGCATCAATCGTAACGGTCAATGCTTCTAAGCTGGCTAACGATTCTTTTTTATCTGCTTTGGTGCGCCAGTTGTGCGGCGTCATTAAGAGCAGGTCTTGAATCTGTTGTTGGCTACTGAGGGTATTTTGGTAGCTTACTTGCTGATGATCAATCAGTTCAAAATCATCACCCATGTTTTTCACCGGATCAAATTCGGCTTTGGTGATTTCTTCGTACAGCTTTTCACGCAATTCAATTAAGTGCTTTTCACCGGTATTAACGCAGATGAAAAATCCATCTTGTTTAATCACTTTGTGATAGCTCTCTGGCATCAAGCGGGTAAATAAGCAGGTAGCAATATCGACACTGTGTGCTTGCAGAGGAATGTCGATAGCAGAGGCCACTAACCATTCGCTGGTGCTGGTATTCGCAGCGTCTTCTTTGTTTGCTTCTGCTTTTGCACGTTTTGCCGCCGCAATTACTGCATCTTTCGAGATATCTAAACCAAACAAGGTATGTTTGATTTGATGATCACTTAAACTGTGATGCATGCGCTGGCTGTAATAACCTTCGCCACAGCCGATGTCTAGCACTTGAAGAGGGTTTTCTTTTTCGGGCGCATCAAGCTTCGAGGCTGAAATTTTAAGGCCGCAATCAACAACAATTTGATTCAAGCTATCAGAGATTGGACGGTAAAAATCTGAGTTCAAAAATGCTTGGCGAGCGATAACCATTTCTTGGCTATCTCCCGGGTTTTTAGATTTTTTCTTGTGCGCTAAAAGAAGGTTTAAATATCCTTGGCGTGCACGGTCGAAGCTGTGATTATTCACACAGCTCAAACTTTTATTGCTCTCGTTTGCGTGTAGGCTTTCCTTGCATACAGGGCATAATAAAATTGATGCAGTCATTTTATTTAGAATCTTTTATTGAGTGTCTAGTAATAAGTTTTCTAGGATACGTTGGTAAATTGTAGCCAAGATATTCAAATCTTCCGCTTCAACACACTCATCTACTTTATGGATGGTGGCGTTGCGTGGGCCAAGTTCGATAACTTGAGATCCTGTTGGTGCAATGAAGCGCCCATCGGATGTTCCGCCAGCGGTGCTTAATTCAGTATCGATACCGGTGACTGTCTTAATTGCAGCAACAGTCGCGTCGACCAATGAACCGGATGACGTTAAGAATGGCTGGCCGCTTAGGTTCCAGTCGATGTCGTAGTCTAGGTTGTGCTTGGCAAAAATCGCTTCAGTACGTTCTTTCAATATCTCTGCTGTTAACTCAGTAGAAAAACGGAAGTTGAACGTTACTACGCAATCGCCAGGAATAACGTTGGTCGCGCCAGTCCCTGAATTGATGTTTGAAATTTGGAAGCTGGTAGCTGGGAAAAAGTCGTTGCCGTTATCCCAAGTTTCAGCCGTCATTTCTGCAAGTGCAGGGGCTACGTCATGAATCGGATTACGGGCTAATTGTGGATAAGCCACGTGACCTTGAATGCCTTTAACTGTTAATACACAGCCTAAAGAACCACGACGACCGTTTTTGATGGTATCGCCAGTATCGGTCGTACTTGAAGGTTCGCCGACGATGCACATGTCTATTTTTTCGCCACGGGCTTCTAAGGTTTCGATTACTTTAACCGTGCCGTTTTTCGCCGGGCCTTCTTCATCGCTGGTAATTAAGTAAGCGATAGAGCCTTTATGATCTGGATGTTCTTTAACGAAGTTTTCAGTTGCGATCATGAATGATGCGATGGAGCCTTTCATGTCGGCGGCGCCACGGCCGTATAACAAACCATCGTGAATTTGTGGTTCAAACGGAGGGTAAGTCCAGTTGCCTTCAGGGCCCGTAGGTACTACGTCGGTATGGCCTGCAAAGCAAACCAATGGGCCTTCGGTGCCACGGCGAGACCAAAGGTTATCGGTATCGTCGAAGCGCATTTCTTCATGTTTAAAGCCGACCGCGCCTAGGCGATCCATCATAAGTTGCTGACAACCGGCATCGATTGGGGTTACCGAACGGCGTTGCATTAGATCAAAGGCCAGTTCTAGTGTGGGTGTCAGTTTTACGGTCATGAGGAGGCTCTCGATAGCGGTTTATGTTGGGTGTTTGTATATAACAGGATGCGCGCGATTGTATCATGTTTTATTTGTCAGCTTATCCACCGATCCTAATATTCCACGCAGCATGCGCAATTCTTTTGCATTCGGCTGGGCGCGGGCAAACATCTGTTGTAGGCGTAAGATGGCTTCACCTGGATGATTTTTGACGAGGAAGCCGGTATCTGACAATGTGGATTCTAGATGCTGATAGAAGCGTTCCATGTCTTGTTGGCTGGCATACTCTTCCGATTCGGCAGATGCTTCAATGCTGGATGTTTCAGTCGTTGATACTAGATCATCGCGGTGTAGGCCGAATTGTTTGAATAATTCGTAACTGACTATCTGGACAGCTGAGCCAATATTAAGCACGTCATACTCAGGGTTTCCTGGAATATAAAGCAGTTGCTGGCAGAGTCCGAGCTGTTCGTTGCTTAATCCCATGCGTTCACGGCCAAATACGATGGCGATTTTCTCATTGGGGTTGGCTTTTATCCAGCCTGCGGCTTCTTCGGCACTGACTTGCGGGCGAGTATAATTGCGTTTGCGAGCGCTGGTGGCGAATACCTGAGTGCAGTCGGCGATGGCTTCTGTTAGCGATTCAACCACGATGGCGTTATCTAATACGTCCAGTGCTCCAGCCGCACGGCTACTGGCTTCGTCGGCGGGGTACTCTCTAGGATCGACAAGATACAGCTCGTTTAAGCCCATTGTTTTCATCGCTCGGGCAATCGCGCCGATGTTCCCTGGATGATAGGTTTGGACTAAAACAATGCGAATTGAATCTAATATGTTATTTGAGCTATTCACTCGAGAATTCCCACTTTAGCTAAAACAGTTGGTAAAAATTTTTGAAATGGTATCATACTCGGCTTATATAATAATCGATTAGGAAGCCTTCTTAATGAGCGAATCTCTGACCCTTGACCAGTTAAACCAAATAATGGCTGATGCTGATCTGTTGAAATCTAAGGAAGAAATTGAGGTCGCTTTGGATCAATTGGCCGGTGGTATTACTGAACGCTTATCATCGAGCATGCCTGTCGTGTACTCCATTATGAATGGCGGTCTTATTTTTGCGGGTAAATTGCTACCTCTTTTGAGCTTCCCTTTAGAAGTAGGTTATATGCACGCGACGCGTTATCGCGGCGAAACTCAGGGCCAAACTGAGCTTCAGTGGCAAGCCCTTCCTTCTTGTCCTATGGATGGTCGTACGGTTTTGATTCTTGATGACATCTTCGACGAAGGTAATACCTTGGCTGAAGTGGTTGAAGCATGCAAAGCTCAAGGTGCTAAAGAAGTTATCACTGCAGTATTAATTAATAAGGTTCATGACCGTAAGAATACAGATCTTCAGGTTGATTTCTGTGGTCTGGACGTTGAAGACCGTTTTGTCTTTGGTTATGGCATGGATTACCGTGGCTACTGGCGTAATGCCGAAGGTATCTTTGCAGTTAAAGGCCTTTAGTTTTCAGCAAAAACGGCTATGTTTCCATAGCCGTTTTTGGTTTCAAGACTTTTTCGAGACTTGATTTGGCATCTTCCAATCTAGATAAATAAATAGCAAAGCCGATACCAATAGACTTAATTGAATGGTTAAAATCCAACCCTCGGTTAGCCATAACCAGCGATTGTTGATAAAACCGTCTGCCAGTAAGGTCACAATAAATCCTATACTGGTTAAACGCAGCAAGTAATGACTGAGTTTAAAACCGTCTTTAATAACGAAAGGCGCCAGTATCATTAGCAACCAGCTACTCCAGAAAACCCATTCCTCTGCATGATGATGCAAGCCCGAATCTGGTGCTAAATTCAAACCATACAATATTTGACTGCCTGCAAATGTCAGACTCGTTGCGACAACCAAGCCTCCACAAATCCCTAGCGTCAATTTGCTTAACCAATGCTCCATGCCATGCCCGCGTCGGTGCAGCCATAATATATTACCGGTTAAAATAAGTCCGCAGGCGGCCAGTGCCGATAATGCGTAGAAAACTTTGAGCCAGGTATTGCCGAACAAAACGTAGTGCAGGGGTGTTACGGCAGCAAAAATTCGTTGAAAGGGACCTTTGCCGACAAAAGACCCTTGGTGTATTTTTTCGCCTGACGTGAGGTTATACGTGACGGTTTCAAGGTTACTCAGTTTGTCTTTATGGTATCCACTGAATTTAATAATGCCGCCGACATCGGCCATTAATTCTGTGTGTTGATCTGAGGCGGATGCTTGCAAGCCATCCACTTGAATAAGCTCCACAGACGTATTCGGTAAGTCGATTTCTAGTTGATCAAATAACGTATTCAAAGGATAAACGGGAGCGTATTCTCCAGTGATTTCAGCTCTAGGCCCGAGTACCGCAACCGTCGCTTTTTCTACATCGCCATTAAATGCTGCTAAGGCAAGAATAGGAGATATTAAGCCCAGTAATCCTAAAATGGTTCCGGTAAAAGCCAAGATTAATGTAAAGGGCAGTGACCATAGACCCAGTAATTTGTGTTGGTCTGTTAGCAGTAATCGCCAACTGCGTTTCGGGCGCAACATAACAAACTCTTTGCGCCATTTTAAGTGAATAAAAATGCCTGCAATAATGGCTAATAACATGGCCATTCCAGAAAGCCCAACCAAATAGCGTCCCCATGGATTGGGTAAATGTAAGTCGGTATGAAGGTGCGCTAATAAATGATTCAGTTCAGAAGGTGACGGTGGAAATTCTTGATAGTTGCTGGCATTCAAATAACGCAAGTCTGGTTCTTTGTCTTCATAAAAATGAGCAAATATTATGTGATTATTAATGTCGTTAGCGGGCTGAATGAAAAACTTTTCATGCTGAAAGTTGATTTCTTTGCTCGCCTGAATGGTTCGTTCTAAATCAAATACTTTTTCTTGCTGCTTAGATTGTTGTTCACTAAATATTGGATATTGCCAGTATTCAATTTCATGATCAAATAGCGCAGGTATGCCTGAAAAGGTGACAATGAAAAGCAGTATTCCCGATATGATTCCGATCCACGAGTGGCTACTGTATAGCGTTTTATGAGTTTTCTGTTGCATGCCAGAGCCTATTTAATGAGTAAACTGAAAATGATTATAACGATTGCGATCACAAGAACCGACAGTATTCTTAACCACGCATGACGGCCATTCGTAGCCAATATTGCCCAATAAAATAATGCCGCCCAAAAAACAAAGAAGAAGGTACCGCCCGCAAATATCTGCTCAATGACATCACCAAATGGCCAAATTAATGTGATGCATACCGTGAGGGCTATCGTGGTAATCAACGCGCCTAAAATAGCCGCGGTGTTTTTACTGCCATGACTATCGATTATGTTTTTTAAACGTTCGCCTAATCGTTTATTCGGTACCGACATGGTTGGCTCCTGTATTTTCTAGTCCTAAACTTAGGTTTAAATCTAGGCCTAAATGCAGACCTAAATCAAAGCATAAAAGAACAAAACCGAGCATGCTCGCAATGGTTATAAACACAATGATTCTAGGCTGCCAAATTCTGAGTTGTACAAAGCATAAACCGAGAGCAACTAAAGCAAATAACCCATAGAACAAACCTTTTTCAAAACCAAACGGTTGGCCCATAAGTAATGTTGAAAAAGCAATCAGCAGTCTGCCAGCATAACGACGTGTTTGATTAATTTTAATACTACGATGTTCTGTTAATCCGTACATCAAATGAAGTGCTGGCCAGATTAAAAATATTCCTAAGGGCATTATCTAGAACCTTTCGAAAATTTATTATAAATACACTATACGTTCAGTGATGATTAAATAGAAAAGGCCAGAACTCAGTCTGGCCTAATTATTTACATTAATTTCTATTTATAAAAATTAATAATCGATACTGTAGTTCATGCTAAGCGTACGACCTTGTGCCGGTAAATCTGACGAGACACCTGTGCTCGGGTAACCACGAACTTGGTTATAAAGATGTTGGTATTCTTTATTGGTCAAGTTACGAATCGCAATCCCTAAAGTACCTTTGGGTAATTCAAATGAGGTTAATAAATCAAAGGTTGTATATCCAACAAAAGGAACCGTTGTTGCGCTATTACCTTCGCGATGGGCTTCTTTGTAGTCGCTTAAGTGAAGTGCTTGTAAGCGAGTATTGAAAATACCAGGCATTTGATAGCCTAGGTGTGCCGTAATTTTTTGTGGAGAAACCCGTTCAGCAGGCAGTGAAACCCAGCCACTTCCTTCACTGCGTGTTTTCCCTCGCGTATAAGAGTACGTTGCTCCAGTATTAATATTGTCGGTTAAGTAAGCATTGACTAAACCTTCGAAACCCCAAATTTCTTCTTCCTGATCTAACAGTTCTGCTTCACCGGTTGAGGCGTTGAAGTAGATCGATTTATCGGAGCGGTTGAAGAAGCCCGCAGCGGATAATTCTAAGCTATCAAATTGTCCACGCCAGCCGAAATCCCAAGAGTTTGTTTTAATAGCATCAATGTTATTACTTTCTAAAACAGGTTCCGAGGAAGCATTATCAGTGAATACCGAAACATTGCGTAATAAGCGAGTAATATCAGGAACAGTGAATCCTTGACCAAAGCTTATGTAGACTTGTTGCGCTTTATTAAGGTCATAAACTGCACCGGCATTGAATAACGTTGCATCAAAGTCTTTGCTGCCACCTTCGCGTGTGCTTACCGTATCGGAGTATTTTAGGTAGCTGCCGACACCTCCCAACGCACCAGCTTCCAAGTCTGTGACGTAATCAAGAAATTGATTCGTGGTCATGCCATTGAGGCCGGCTAATGTTTGTAAGTTGGTATCTTCTAGCTGGCTATTATAGAAAGCAGCGTTTAGAACATCGTCTCCAGAAACAAAGTCATCGACTTCCACATGAATCGTTTCATAGCGAAGACCTGCGCGTAAAGTCAAAGCTTCAACAGGGGCAAATTGAGCTTGAAGAAAGGCTGCTTGAGTTGTCGTTTCTGTTTCTGGACCTGCGTTAACAACAGTGCCTGTTTTATTTAATGTTGTTTGACCACTCGCAATGTATTCATTGTAATTATATTCAATTGAAGTTTGGTTTCCTTTGTCTTGAATATAGTCAATACCGTATGTCAGACCTAAATCTTTACCATCAATCTCTATTTTGCTATCGAGAGCGACTTTAAAATCTAAGGTTGTTGTTTCAATTCTAGATTGTGTAATCGTAGAACCCGCAGCGGAAGAACCAAAAATAGCCGCTGTGGTACTCGCTCCTTGACCTATAAAAGATGCTGCCTGAGCCCAATCAGTTTGAATAAAAAGAGGCGCGCCGAGGTAAGGATAAAAATATAAATCCTGTTCGCGATAACTGGCTTGTGCAATTAAGGTTTGACCAAAAAAGTTTTCTTCAGTGAAGTCTAATGTGAAGCTTTGGCGTTTTGTGGCAGGTTGCTGATTAAGTTTCAGACCATCAATCGATTGTGGTTCGTAATCCCCTGATTTCCCTACAACCCCTAGCGGCAAACCTAAATAGGCTGCGGATGGTTCACCAAAATCGGCGGCAGCATCAGTATCCATTTCTTCATCGAAATATTGCAGGCCTGCACTAATTTTGCGGGTATCAGATATTTGGTAACCACCATTAAGTATAAAATCAACGGTATCTGTATTATCACGAGCAAGTTGATTTGGGTCTGTTGCAATACGGTCGCCATCACTATCGACATAATTGCCACGCTGCTCCAAGCTAATGCCTGCTAAGAAATCAAACTTACCAAATTTCCCTGCGACATCTTGAGCCAGCTTATAGCTTTGATTTTCAGAATCTCTATCTTCAGTACTCATAGTCAAACCTAATTCACTATGGAAGGTGAGACCGTCTTGACTGGCTTTTTTGGTGATGATGTTGATAACACCACCTGTTGCGCCAGCGCCATAAATGGCTGTTGCACCGGAAATAATTTCAATGCGTTCAATGTTACTTGGGGAAATTGTTGAAAGTTGACGAGATACCCCACGGTTTGAGCGCTGAGCAATACCATCAATCAATACTAGAATGCCGCGGCCGCGAAGGCTTTGATAATAATTCGATACTGAGTTATCACCCGCACCCAAGCCAGGGACTAGCTGACCTAATATGCCGCCAAGTTCTTGGCCAGTTGTAGCTTGGCGAGTAATTTCATCCTGATCAATAATTTGTACGGTATAGGGTAAAGAGGCTAAACCTTCTGTTGTACGTGTCGCTGTCACTAGTTGTTTTTCTAATGCAGGTTCGGCATTGGTATCTTCTGCATGAGTGGTATTAACCATGCTACCTAAGCCAAACATCGCACAATAAAGCGGCAATTTAAGAAAGGTTTTTGTCATTAGACTGTAATCCATAAAATTATCATTTATTACGGTAATATAAATGATAATGATTTGTATTAGTATGAATATTGTATTATTGGTGCGAATACTTACCATTTGTACAGTGAATGATTTGTTTAGTGAGACTTGAGAAGTCTCTTTTTTTACTAAATTCAGCTTAATGGGTGACTTGTTTTATTCGTGGAAAGGATTTATTGTGACGAACCGTCAAAAACGACGAATCGTCACGAATGTAATTAGCGGATAATATTTGAATGTCTAAACACCATGAACTTTCACAGCTTATTAATCCTGAGCCAGCGTCAGATAGCTCATCCAATGGCTGTATCCATGAAGGTTTAAAGGGTGGATTAAAAGGATTATTGGGCAAGTCGTTAGCTAAAATCGGTTTGTCTAAAAGTGAGCAGAAAAAAGTAGATCGGGAGCAAGAACTGGTCGACCTTGCGGTTCTGATACTTAATCAAGAAGGCTTTGGCGGACTGAGTTTAGAAAAGCTTACGGCTAAATCCAGTTATTCAAAAGGCACTATTTATAACCATTTTTCCAGCAAAGAGGATTGCTTATCGGCTTTATGTATCCGCGCTGTCAGCTCGATTTTAGAACTGTTTAAACGCGCATTGATGTTTGATGGCTGTTCAAGAGAGAAAACAGTAGCGGTGCATTACGCTTATCAATTATATGCACGCTTAGAGCCGACTATGTTTATGGCGGTACTGAGTAGTAAGTCACCGGGCGTACGCGAAAAAACATCGCCAGAACGTACACAAATTATGGATGCACTAGAGTTCGAAATAAATAACTTTAGTGATGCAATGTTTCGCAATGCGGTAGCGGATGGAAGTTTAGATCTCCCTTCGCACCTATCAATAGAGACACTGACTTTTTCAAATTGGGCCATGTCGTTTGGCACCAATGCTCTTGCTGCTGGGGCGGCTGAAGCCACCGCGATTAATCGTTTAGACCCTACGACGCTCTTATTACAAAATATCGGTATTTTATTAGACGGTATGAATTGGCAGCCACTTTCGAAAGATTGGGATTACCAAAAGACGTGGCAGCGAGTTGAAGAAGAAATTTTTGCTGATGATATCCAGTTAATTAAGTCGCGGAAGAATACGTAAAAGTAGGAAAAGAGAAGAGAAGAGAAAAGAAAAGAAGAGAAGAGAAAAAGAAAAAAGATTTAATACCTAAAATATAAATATAACTCTAATAATACAATGGAAGGTACACATGAGAAAAACTTGGCTTAACAGCATTATCCGCCACCCATGGATGACAATACTTATGGTGGTTGCCATTGCGGTAGCGGCTTCTTATGGTGGTGAAAATCTTTATTTTCGAGGGGACTATAAAGTTTTCTTCGATAAAGATTTTCCTCAACTGCAGGCTCACGAAGAGATGCAGCGCTTATTTAATAAAAACGATAATGTTTCCATCATTGTCGTGCCTAAAGAAGGTACTGTTTTTACAGAGCCGATGATGGCACAAATCAAAGAGCTGACAGATGAAGCGTGGCAGACACCGTTTTCAAGCCGTGTGGATTCCATCACGAACTATCAACATACTTGGGCCGATGAAGATGACCTAGTCGTTGAAGACCTTATTTTGGAGCTGGACACGATTAATCCCGCCTCGGTACAGCGTACAAAAGAGATCTCAACCGTAGAGCCTAACTTGGTTAATAGTTTGGTCTCACCGGATGGCAAAGTCGCTGTGGTAAACATTACTATTCAGTTGCCAGATCAAGAAAACAATACTGACGAAGTGATTCAAGTGACCGAGTTCGCGAAGCAATTAACCAATACCTTCGCAGAGAAATATCAAAGCGCTGATTTTTATCATACCGGCGTTATCTTGATGAATTACAGCTTCGCCACAGAAGGTCAAAAAGACATGAGCACCCTGGTGCCAGGCATGTTTTTAATCATCATCTTTATGCTCTCGCTTTTATTACGAAGCTTAACGGGTATGTTGATGACCATGGTGGTTATTTTCTTCACTATTACGGCGACGATGGGGACCGGCGGTTGGTTTGGTTATTTCTTATCAACAGGTACGATCAATGTGCCTATTGTTGTGATGACGCTGGCGGTAGCCGACTGTGTGCATTTGGTGGCTTCTACTCAGTTTGCAATGCGCCAAGGTAAGTCCCGTCGTGAGGCCGTTGAATTTGCGATGGATTTAAATTTAATGCCCGTCTTCATTACCAGTGCAACCACAGCGATTGGCTTCTTGACCTTAATGTTCTCTGAATCACCTGTACTGGCTGACTTTGGTGAAATGAGTGCGATGGGTGTGATGATCGCGTTCTTTTTATCCGTGACCTTATTACCGGCTTTGATGGTTGTTATTCCCATGCGCGTTAAAGTGGCGCCTGAGCATCATGGTGGTATGGAAAAATTAGCAGATTGGGTTATTAAACATAATAAGATCATTCTGCCTGTTAGTTCTGCCGTTATGTTATTTTTTGCTTGCTTAGTGCCACTGAACGAAATTAATGATGAAGCGACTAAGTATTTTGATACCTCAACTGAATTCCGTCAGTCGGTTGATAAGCAAGAAGAAACGATTTCGGGGATGTCGAGCATCAGCTGGGGGTTATACAGTGGTGAGCCTCAAGGTATTAATAATCCTGAGTTTACTCAAGTCATTTCTGACTTTAGTGATTGGTTGCGTATACAGCCAGAAACTGATCATGTTGCGACGATTTCAGATACGCTTAAA
Source organism: Oleispira antarctica RB-8 (assembly GCA_000967895.1). GTDB lineage: Bacteria > Pseudomonadota > Gammaproteobacteria > Pseudomonadales > Oceanobacteraceae > Oleispira > Oleispira antarctica. The sequence continues at coordinate 3,473,445 of FO203512.1, read as the reverse complement.
CGCTTAAATAAAAGTATGAATGGCGATGACGAAACATTTTATCGTTTACCGAAAGAACGTGAATTAACGGCTCAATATTTATTAATGTACGAAATGTCTTTGCCTTACGGTTTAGATTTAACCAATCAGTTGAATATCGATAAATCATCAACGCGTATCGTTAGTACATTGAAAAATTTGGGCAGTAAAGAATATGTTGCCTTAGAGCAGCGAGCGATGGATTGGTTTGCCATCAATGCTCCACAAATTCGTATGGCGGCTTCTAGCCCAACGCTTATGTTTGCTCATATTGGTGAGACAAATATGGACAGTATGATTATTAGCATGACAGCGGCGATGTTTTTAATTTCAATGTTGCTGATTTTCGCTTTACGTTCATTTCGTTTAGGTATGATTAGCTTAATTCCTAATATTGGCCCTGCGGCAGTAGGTTTTGGTATTTGGGCATTAATATCGGGTGAAATTAATCTAGGATTGTCGATTGTTGTCTCAATGACACTCGGTATTATTGTTGATGATACCGTACACTTCTTAAGCAAATATCAGCGAGCTCGTAACGATGGCCAAAATACTGAACAAGCCATTCGTTATGCTTTTTCTAGCGTAGGGCGTGCGATGGCGATTACGACATTGGTATTGTGCACAGGTTTCTCATTATTAACGTTTTCAGCGTTTCGTATGAATGCGGATATGGGAATGGCAACCGCTATTATTATATTTGTCGCTCTCGTTGTTGATTTCTTGTTCTTGCCCGCTTTTTTATTGTTGGCGGATAAACGTGAAAATGATGGTATGAAAGGCGAAACTAAACTTGCGAATACTAAATTCTAAATCGATTTTAGAATAAACTAATTGCAGAAAGACTATGTATAAAAATAAGGAACACTATAGTGAATACATTTAAAAATTTAGCGATCTCATTGGCAACCAGTATTGCATTAATATTGGGTATGAGCGCACAAGCGGAATTTAACTTATCGGGTTTGTCTGCAGAAGAGCAAGGTTTAGCTATTGCTAAAGAGCGTAAGGCGCGTGATATCGGCTGGGGAGATTCATCATCTTCCGTCACGATGACGTTACGTAATGCACAAGGTGAAGAGAGTATTCGTGAAATGCGCATGCAGTCTTTGGAAATTAGCGATGATGGCGATAAGGGCTTAACCATTTTTGATATGCCAAAAGATGTTAAAGGAACTGCGTTTTTGAACTTTTCCCATATTGATAAGTCCGATGATCAATGGTTGTATTTACCGGCGCTTAAACGTGTAAAACGTATTTCTTCACGTAATAAATCGGGTCCTTTTATGGGCAGTGAATTTGCTTATGAAGATTTAAGCTCGTTTGAAATTGGAAAGTACACTTTTAAGTTTTTAGCAGAAGAAAAAGTGAATGGCGTAGATTGTTATAAAGTTGAGCAAATCCCGACTGATAAAAATTCAGGCTATACACGTCAGGTTGCTTGGTTAGATAAAGAGCATTTTCGTGGTCAGAAAGTTAATTTTTATGATCGTAAAAAGTCATTATTAAAAACGTTAACCTTTTCTGATTACAAGCTGTATTTAGATAAATACTGGCGCCCAATGCAGATGGATATGATTAACCATCAAACGAAAAAAAGTACAGAGTTGAATACAATAACATTAGCATTTAAAACCGGTTTAAAAGATTCTGATTTTAATAAAGCGACGTTGAAGCGTGCTCGCTAATGAATAAACAATTATTAATAGCCAGTGCACTGCTGAGTGCCAACCTAACGCATGCGGCTGATTTTGAACTAAGTGGTTATGTCGGTTTAGAGTGGCGTGAGCATTTTGAAGAAGGTCAGTTCAATAACGCTAATAACGAGCAAGCTGATCGTCAATTAGGTTTAACTGCCGAGCCCGAAATGGTGTGGTCGTTAGCCGATGGCGAACAAACGATTGTATTCAAACCTTATGTGCGAATTGATAGTGCTGATGATGAACGAACCCATGGTGATATTCGAGAGTTATCTTGGATGACCTACGGGGATGACTGGGAAGTAACCGCAGGTATCTCTAAGGTCTATTGGGGTGTTGCTGAATCTCAGCATCTTGTTGATATTATTAATCAGACCGATTTCGTTGAAGCGCCTGATGGCGAAGATAAGCTAGGTCAGCCGATGGTTAAGCTTAGTTTTATTCGTGATTGGGGGACGGTGACAGGGTTTGTTTTACCGGGATTTCGTGAGCGTACTTTTCCAGGTGACGAAGGGCGTTTTAGAACCGAGTTATCGATGGACATTGATAATGCACAATATCAAGCGGGCGAAGAAGATGCCCATGTTGATTATGCGCTACGTTGGAATCATACCATTGATGATTATGATGTAGGCTTTTCTTGGTTTAACGGCACCAGTCGTGATCCAATATTTGCCCCAGCCCGTACTTCTGGTGAGCTAGTGCCATTCTATGCGCAAATTAATCAGTTAGGAATTGATCTGCAAGCGACGCTAGATTCTTGGTTGTGGAAGTTTGAAGCGATATACCGCACTTATGACGATTCGGTTAAAAACGACTTTGATCAGTTAGGGACATTAACTCAACGTGATTTTGGTGTAGAAAATTACACCGCGGCAACGGGCGGTTTTGAATATACTTTCTATGGACCCTTCGAAACGAATTGGGATTGGGGTGTTCTTGCTGAGTATCAATACGATTCTCGTGAAAATGGAAGTATTGCCATTGGCCAGAATGATGTTTTTTTAGGCAGTCGTATTGCATTTAATGATGCTGCTTCTAGCGAGGTCTTAGCAGGAATAAGCCAAGACCTTGATAGTGCTGGCACGCAAAGCTTTGTAATGGAGTTTGCGACACGTATTAACGAAGGTTTAAAGTTGAATGTTGATGTTTTCTTGCTGATGTCAGACGATGATGAAAATGTGAGCTATCAGTTTAAGCGTGATGACTACGTGCAATTGAGTTTGAACTATTATTATTGATCGTACTTATTAATTGATTGATAGCACTTATTGATTGAATCAGTGTTATTAATAAATCACGATTATTGATTAATTCATTCTCAAGGGTGAAAATCATAAAGGCTATGTGGACGTTTCGCATGGCCTTTATTGTTTTTGTTGGTACGTCTTATCGAATTGATTTCAATATTGTCAGTAAACGTCAATAGCATTCAGTTTTGGTAAAAACAGTATCTTAGAATTTATTGTCATTGCATAATGCAAGTTGATAATAATAATCATTACCAAGGAAATGCCAGTGCGCTTGCCTTTTACTTTAACTCTTGTGTTTTTATTGACGGCTTGTGCTGGTACTAAACCAATAATTCCAGAACTTGCGTTGAGTCCCGCTTTTGATTCATCAGAGGATATAATCGATACTGACGTCTCAGGGCAGTGGTGGTTAGATTTTTCTGATCCCCAGCTAAATACGCTGATCACACAAGCGCTGAAAAATAACTACAGTCTACAAGCTTCCCTCGCGAGAGTTAGGCAAAGTCAGTCTCGCTGGGATCAAGCCAGCGGTGGCAAAATTCCTGATGTGCAGCTCACCGCTCAGAAGTCTCGCCAATGGCAAGATGGTTTGCAGCAAAATGGCACGACTCAAGATCAGTGGCAGTTGGGTTTAAATGCGAGCTACGAATTGGATTTTTGGGGACGTATTGCCAGTTTAGATGAGCAAGCATTGCAGCAGTTGAATGCCAGCCGTGCCGCTAAAAATATTCAAACTAATACGATCGTTAGCCAGCTAGCGATTGCTTGGTACGGTGTATTACAAGAACAACAGCAATTAGTATTATTGAAGCGTCAGCAAGCACGCAATAAAAATGCTTTAGAGGTTGTTCGAGGTCGCTATTTAAGAGGCAAGGTTAATGCGTCTGATATGTGGCAGCAAGAGCAGTTATTAGAATCGATTAACAGTGACATTATTCGCAGTGAAACCGCACAAGCTATTTATCAGCAGCAATTAGCCCTTTGGCTCGGAAAGGGGAGAATTGAAACGGAAGCCCCTTTCGATAGGGAAAATACAGAATATCAAATTCCTCATTTTACTCAGCCCATTTCACAGGTAAGCAGCGAGTCGTTACAGCAGCGTCCTGATGTTAAACAAGCTTATTCTCAAATCATAGCCGCACAAGCCGGTTTAAATGTTGCGCAATCTAATCGTTACCCTAGATTTACCTTGTCTGCTTCTTATGTCAGTGCTGTGGATAAACCGAGTGATATCTTAAATAACTGGATGGCTAATTTGATTGCCGGTTTGACCGTGCCGCTTATTGATGGCGATAATTTACGGGCAGAGGTTCGCCGTAATCAGGCGGTTGTTGAAGAAGCAATCGCTAACTATCAACAAGTCTTACTCACGGCTATGCAGGAAATAGAACAAGCCTTGATTAATGAATCACAGCAGTTTTATTTGTCGACAAGCTTAGCGATGCAATTGCAGCTGGCGAATAAAACACAAGAATATTTAAATCAGCGTTATCAAAATGGGGCTGGAGATTTTTTGTCTTTGTTGAATAATCAGCAAGATGTTTTGAAGCTTGAGCGTCAAGTATTAGCCGCTGAATATCAGCAATTGAGATATCGGATTCAATTATTAACATCATTGAGTCATGGTCGATTTAGTGAAAATAACGTCATTGATAATGGGAGTGACGAGCATGACTCATAGTAGCGATTCTAATAGTGGTTTTCGAAAGGCTGCTCTGTTAATGGGTATTTTGTTAATCGGTGGGGGGATGGCGACAATAATTTATAAAACGGCACCTAAACCTCAACGCGGTGAAGAAGTAAAGCAAGTGCGCTTGGTCGAAACAACTGAGCTTAAACGCATGACATTACGCCCTGAATGGTTAGGCGGCGGAGAAGTGTCTGCGGCTCAGCGAGTACAATTAAGTGCTCAGGTAGCAGGGCGAATCTTCCAGGTTGAACAAGATGCCATTCCTGGTGCGACGTTAGTAAAGAATCAAAAAATAGCGACCATTGAAAAGCAAGATTATCGCTTACAAGTACAGCAACAGCAGGCGGCGGTTATTCAAGCACAAGCGACGTTGGATTTAGAAAAAGGCCAAGGTCAATTAGCCAAAGAAGAATATGAGTTAGCAAAGAGCCAGCTGAATTCGTCACTCAAGAATAATGACCTGGTTTTAAGAAAGCCTCAAATAGCCGCCGCAATGGCAGGATTAAAAACCGCACAGGCTAATCTAGCGTTAGCACAATTGCAGCTTGATCGTACCGATATTCGAATGCCTTTTAATGGCCAAATTGTCTCTCGCAGTATTAATAATGGCAGCCAGGTCAATATGGGCAGCATGCTGTTTGATTTGGTATCGACGGATGAGTTTTGGCTGCAAGTAAAGGTGCCGCAAGATTTTTTGGCCATTCTAGATGCTACCAAACCTGTGATTATTACTTCGGGTGATCATCAGCGTGAAGCAGACGTTCTTCATGCTTTGATCGAAGTGGATGCAACGGATCGCCAAGCAAAGATACTGATCTCTATTAAAAATCCTGATAGCAACGTTTTATTAATCGGCAGTTATGTCGATAGTCTATTGTTTGCCAAAACAATTGCTGATGCTTATGTGGTTGAGAATAAATACATTAAAGATGATGGCAAGGTTTGGGTTGTGAACGACAAAAAGTTGTATAAACGCACGCCTAAAATTCTCTATCAAAGTCGCGAGAAATCTTGGATCGAAAGTGGATTTCTAGAAGGTGATAGTCTGCTTAATAGCAGTCTAGGTGTGGTTACAGAAGGCACTCAGGTTCGTATTTCAGCTAAACGCGGGCAGGACAAATAATGAACCGAGAACCTAGCTTGCATCGTGGCCCAGTAGCTTGGATGGCGCGCCACGGTATCGCACCGAATTTATTTATGGCGTTATTAATCATTGGCGGTTTTATTATGTCGCTAACGATTAAAAAAGAATTTATTCCAAGTTATGAAGCCGATACCGTTGTGGTTAATGTCGCGTATGCCGGAGCGACACCGGCTGAAATAGAACAAGCGATTATACTGCCTATTGAAAACGAGGTCGCATCGCTTGATGGTATTAAAGATGTGATCTCTATTGCGGATTCGAGCAGTGCAACCGTCGTATTAGAATTGGTTAATGGGGTTAATCGACAAAAAGCTTATCAGGATATTGAGCAGGCCGTCAGTCGTATAACTACCTTTCCTATTGAAACGGAAAAACCGGTAATTAAATTGGCCAGTCGGTCGATTGATGTCGCGACGTTAGCGATTTTTGGTGATGTATCTTTATTAGAATTAAAGCGTTTATCTGAGCAGGTAAAGGATCAGCTTTTAACGGCAGATGAAATTTCAAAAATTGATCTGAGGGGCACACCAAGCGAAGAAATTCATATTGAAATCAGTCAAGCGAATTTACAGCGTTACGATCTGAGTTTAGCAGAGGTTGCGAATATTATTGGCAATAATGCCATTGAACAATCGGCTGGTAGCGTGCGTACAGAAGGTGGAGAGATTTTAGTAACACTCAATGATAGACGTTACTGGGCGCATCAGTTTAGAGACATTGTATTACGTCATGATGCATCGGGCATTCTTGTTCAGTTGTCAGATGTTGCTACGATCAAAGAGGGTTTTTCTGATTCTAATCGCTCGGTAACCTATAATGGAAAGTCGGCGATTCAGCTGAAAATATATCGCGCGGAAGATCAAACACCAACAACTGTTGTGGGCGCAATGTATGAAAAACTCGATACTATTCGCGATAAGCTGCCAATGGGCATTGAGATCATTGTTACTGATGACGACGGCGAAACGTATCAGCAGCGTGTGGGGCTATTGTTAAAGAATGCGACCATTGGGCTGCTTCTTGTTTTGTGTTTGTTGAGTGTATTCTTGGAATATCGTTTAGCCTTTTGGGTCACGATGGGTATTCCAACGGCCTTCTTAGGATCATTACTTTTACTGCCTTTGTTTGATGTGTCGATCAACATGATATCGATGTTCGCTTTTATTATTGCTCTGGGGATTGTTGTAGATGATGCGATTATCGCGGGAGAAAATATTTATGAGCACATGCAAAAAGGCATTCCCTTTTTAGATGCCGCGATTATTGGTGCGCGAGAAGTTTCTGTACCGCTCGCCTTTGCTATTTTAACCAACGTAGTGGCCTTTCTCCCCTTGCTTGCGCTACCCGGTATGATGGGTAAGTTATTCTTGGCTATTCCCATTGTTGTGATCTGCTGTTTCTTAATTTCTTGGGTTGAAGCCCTATTTATTCTACCGACACATTTGGCGTCATTAGAAAGAAATACACCGGGACGCTTTGCGCGCTTTATGAATTCAATTCAAAAACCGGCTGATAAGAAATTACATGATTTTATTCATTTAACCTATAAGCCTATTTTGAATAAGTGTTTAAAGACACCGAGCTTGGTATTAGCGGTTTCGCTTGCGATTGCGATGGTTGTTTTATCGTATCCAATGAGCGGCCGTATGGGATTCAGCATGTTCCCTCGTTTGGAAGGTGAGTATGTTGTTGCTAAAGTCGAGCTTGCGGCTAACGCTCCTTTTAGTGAAGCGAAAAAAGTACGCGAGTATGTAGAAGAAAAACTGCGTGAAGTGACCGATCCTATTGAAGCGCAAGGAACGCCTTTGGTCTTGAGTATTGAAGGGGATATTACTGATTCAAGCATCGAAATTGAAGCGCGCTTAGTCCCAACAGAAGTACGGCCGCTGAATGCTAATGACGTTGTTGGGCTGTGGCGTGATGCGATTGGAGAAATTCCAGGCATTCGTAGCTTAACATTTGATGCTGAGCGAGGGGGTGGTCCTTCTGGAGGCGCTGGCTTAACCATTGAATTAAGAGGATCAAATAACGCAGAATCGTTGGCGTTAAGTGAAGCGCTTATGAGCGAAATGTCGACATTATCGGGTGTCGTCGATCTTGCGAGTAGTTATACCAATGGTAAACCGCAATGGGAAATTGAATTAAATGCAGCGGGTCGCAGTTTAGGGTTGAATGCGAGCAGTGTCTCTGGCCAAGTGCGTAATGCTTTGTATGGTGCACGTGCGTTACGGCAGCAGCGAGATAGTAATGAAGTGACAGCCTTGGTGCGTTTGCCATTAGAAGAGCGCATGTACGGCACGGATATTAATAACTTATTAATTCGAACGCCCGCGGGTGGTTATGTGCCTTTAGCAGATATCTCTTATTTGAATAAAGAGGTGTCACCGTCTCAGATTCGTCGCCGTGATGGTAATCGCATTATTACGATTACCGGTGAGGTCGAACCTAGAAAAATGATTCCTGGTGTTATGTCGGTTTTGAGGGAGGATATATTCCCTCAGCTGCAGGAACAATATCCGGATATTGAGATGGGCTTTCGTGGTCGGCAGGCCGATACGCAAGATACCTTAGACAGCTTAATGGTGTACGGCGCTTTTTCGTTATTGCTAATTTATAGTTTATTGGCGATTCCTTTTAAGAGTTACAGTCAGCCGATTTTGGTGATGGCCATTATTCCTTTTGGGGCGGTGGGGGCAATCTTAGGTCATTTAATTTTAGGCGAAGATTTATCGGTTATGAGTATTATGGGTATCGTTGCGTTAGCGGGTGTGGTGGTGAACGATAGTTTGATTCTTGTGGATTATGCGAATAAAAAAGTTGCTGAAGGTCTTTCGATCGTTGATGCGATTACGGAAGCTGGAGTTCGACGTTTTCGTCCTATTTTATTGACGACGCTCACAACGTTTGGTGGCTTAGCCCCTATGGTATTTGAGACTTCTCGCCAAGCGCAGTTTATTACTCCAATGGCGGTATCCTTAGGCTTCGGGATTTTATTTACCACCTTTGTTTGTTTATTAATTCTGCCTGCGTTCTATGTAATTCTGGGCGATTTCTTACAGCGCCGTCAGATTCGCAGTGAACAGGCTTGATGACATGAACCAAGGAATGTATCTGTGGAATTCAGTAATAAAGGTATCAGTGCAAGGGAAATACTTTTATTGAGCGTTAATTTCCTGCTGAACTAAATATAACCGCATGTCGAATTCGAGTTGATGGTAATCGGGCAGCATGTGTTGGCAAAGTTGATAGAAAGCCTTGTTATGGTCTTTCTCTTTTAAGTGAGCCAGCTCATGCACCACAATCATTTGTAAAAACTCTGCGGGTGCTTTTTTAAACACGGCACCAATGCGAATCTCATTATTACTCTTCGTCTTGCCACCTTGTACGCGTGAGACGTAAGAGTGCAATCCTAAAGCATTGTGGACCACATGAATTTTGTTATCGAAAGCAATCTTGCTGAGCGGTGCCGACTTCTTCATATACTCATTTTTAAAATCCATCACATAATTACGCAACGATTTATCATTACCGACGTTATGCGATTTAGGATATTTTTTGGCTAAGTATCCTGCCAGCGTTTGTTTATCGATCATTGCTTGAATCTGAGCTTTCAGTTCGGGTGCATAGCCTGCAATGTAGCGTAGCGGATCAGTAGATTTGTTATTCATAAAAAGGTGTTCATTTTTTAAAAGGTATATCCTAAAGCTAAGCCATAACGACGTTTATTGTCACCAGATGTATGAACCTGTTCAACAAATCCTTGCAGGATCCAATGATTGCGTTTATCGACGAATTCATCAAAAGCAATTTCAGACACAATGCGAACACGATTCGTCGACGTAAAATCGACTCCTCTTTGAATTTGCAAAAAACGTCCTAAACCCAGTCCAACATAAGGCTGTAACATATTATCTCGCTGGAATGTATCGGCAGTAAATGAGCGCGCTTCGATTGCCCAATTAAGAAAGTAGACATACATGCTGGCTCCCACATACGGAGCTTGCTCATTATCATCATTGGAAATTCGCCCAAGATACGTTGAGACACCTAGAATCGATTGTGGGATTGCTTCAGATTTACCAAAACGGCTGGAATTAATAGCCTGACTTTCAAGGCTGAAACACAATAGGGCAAATGAGAGTAAACGTATAATAAGCATGTTTAACAGGATTAATAATGTAAGAAAGCCTATTGTAGCGACTTAGTGACTGTTAAACTGCATAAAATTTTGCGGAAATGATTATGACTCAAGCGAATAACCCTCTACATGGCCTCACTTTAGAAACGATAGTGACCAAACTGGTTAATTTTTATGGCTACCCTAAGTTGGCCAGCCAGATTAATATTCTTTGTTTCAAAGAAAACCCTAGCATTAAATCCAGCCTTAAATTTTTGCGGAAAACTCCTTGGGCCCGCGAGAAAGTAGAGCAGTTGTATTTGGATACTCGCTTTGAAGTTAAAAGCAGTCCTTGGTCGCAGCAATAAAATCAATCGCGGATGAATAGATACAACAGTCATCTTGTTATGCTTATAGGCGTAGCTTGGTATGGCTAGCGGGCTAAATCAGTTCTGAAAATCCGGCGTCACTCTGTTATTATCCGCGCTTCAAAAATTTAGGGGTTGGAAGCGCATGTTCCAAGAATTCATCAAAACGTTCTCGCCAAATGTGAAGAACGATACTTTATCCGGCTTAACCGTGGCGCTTGCCTTGGTTCCTGAAGCCGTCGCGTTTGCTTTTGTTGCGGGTGTTCACCCACTAACCGGTTTATACGCTGCATTTATGGTGGGTTTAATTACCGCTATTATGGGCGGTCGTCCTGGGATGATCTCTGGTGCTACCGGTGCTTTAGCGGTTGTTATGGTTGCTTTAGTTGCACAAGCTGAGCGTGATTTTGGTGCCGGAATGGGGCCGCAGTATTTATTCGCAACCGTTGTGCTGATGGGGATTATCCAAATCGGTGCGGGTGCGTTGAAGTTAGGTAAATTCATTCGTATCGTACCTTATCCTGTAATGCTGGGCTTTGTTAATGGTTTGGCCATTGTGATTTTCTTAGCGCAAATTCCTCAACTGCAAGAAAGTACTCCGGGTGGTAAATGGGGTTGGACTGAAGGCGCTTGGTTGGCGGGTAACGAGCTGTACATCATGATCAGTATGATTGCCGCCACTATGTTTATTACGCACTTCTTACCGAAAGTGACTAAAGCGATTCCTTCTGCTTTGGCCGGTATTCTAGTAGTTAGCTTAATCGTAATCGGCTTGGATCTAGACACCAAAACCGTGGGCGATTTAGCCAGTATTGCGGGTGGTTTGCCTGAATTTGCGGCGCCAAACGTGCCATTAACGATGGATACTTTATTATTTATTTTACCTTTCTCTATTATTCTTGCCTCCATTGGTTTGATTGAGTCACTACTAACAATCACGGTAATCGATGAAATGACCGATACCCGTGGTCAAGGTAATAAAGAGTGTATTGCTCAA